>DAIOWC010000258.1:0-7766 GCA_036758685.1 Streptosporangiaceae bacterium
CGACATCTTCGACTTCGAGCTGTCCGGCGAGGACGTCGAGGCGATCACCGCGCTGAACCGCAACGAGCGGACCGGGCCCGACCCGGACAAGTTCGCTGGCTAGCCGCGATACGTGACGCGGGGCGCGGCGACGATTGTCGCCGCGCCCCGCGCGCAACCGGCCTCAGATCACCGGTTTAGAAGTAAGGCGTGGTCCCGTTCTCAGGGTCGATGCCGTGCCAGGCGGGCACGCGCACCGTGCGGTGAGTCTTGGTGCCGCCGAGGATGACCTTGCGGAGCGAGATGTCGTTCGCGCTGGTCGTCTCGTGCAGCAGGTGCTCAGGGTTGGCGATGATCTCGATGTAGTAGGTGCCGTTCGGAATCTTGCTGATGTCGAACGACTGGTACGGCACAGACTGGAAGTACGTGTCACCCCAGCCCAGGGGCATGAGCTCGGAGACCCAGATGGCCGACGGATCGCCGCAGTTGCCCTGGATGCCGGTGTAAGAAGGAACCCAGGTCGCGTGCGGCAGCAGCATGTCGACGCTGTCGCTCGGCGCGATGCAGAAGCCGATCTTGTTGCTGCGCACCACCACCTTCTTATGCCGGTTCAGCAGCACGTACTGCGCGAACTGCTTGAAGTGCCACGCGTTGTACGACGCGAAGCCCATGGTGCCGACGTGCATCCGCCCGATCACCTTGCCGTGCAGCCAGAAGTACTGGTAGGCCTGCATGACCGATCGCCCGGCGGTGCGGAAGCCCTCCACGTCGAGCGGGGCGTTCCCGCCGATCCACACCGTCGCGCCGAAGTCGAGGAACGAGGTGTACTTCGGCGTCTTCTTCTTGCCGACGACCCCCTTCGAGTTCGCGACCGAGATGCCCCACGAGGGCAGCGGGATCAGGTCGGGCAGCGCGGCCGCCGGCACCGACTTGAGCACCTTGACGTCCGGCTGCCGCGCCAGGCTGCTGGCCGAGTGAGACTGCCTGGGCGCGCTCGGCCGGGGCGAGACCCGTACGAAGTGCGCCGGCGCCGGGACCGCTGCGTGCTTGCCCTCACTCAGCGGGCAGCAGCCTGTCGGCCCGCAGCAGTTCTTGTACGAAACGACCTTGACCGTCACGGTCGCCTTGCTGTCGCGGCTGCTGATGTGGAACAGCTTGACGTAGCGCAGCGCGATGCTCTCGGTCAGCCGGTAGGTGCCGGCGGGCAGCTTGTAGCCCGTGCCGCCAGGATCGACGGCCCACCCGCTCGCTATGCCCCAGACCTCGCCGAGCGGGAACGGGTCAAAGGAGTTGCACTGCTCCGGGTAGCCCGACGTGATCGCCGCGTTCGGCGTCGCCTTGGCCACCTCATAGCTGCTGTCCGGGCAGAACGTCTGGACGCTTCGCGACACGACCTTGCCGTCCGGCTTGGTGATCGTGACGTTGAAGAAGTGGCGCAGCCCGTTCCAGTCCTGCGGTACCCACCACGGCAGTCGCCGGCTGATGGTTCCGTGTGCGGTCCGGATGATCTCGGCCGCCCTGATCTTGGACGTGTAACTGGCCCGGGACACGTCGATCTGGAACGGCGAGCCCAGCGAGGCCACCCAGAAGCCCGGGTCAATGTAGACCTCGGACTTGGGGAACAGGGCTACTTCGATGGTGCGCTGCGAGGTCAGCAGCCGGATCGTGGGACCCGTTGCGGCTGGTCGCGACGCCGACCCGAGCGCGGCCGACGCGGCTCCCGTCACTCCGATCGTGGCGGCGCCTAGTAAAACCGCCGCGGCAAGCCCGGTCCGCCTGAAGACCGCCGATGACGGCCAGCTCTTTCTCATGAATGCCTCCCGTTTTGCCCAGCTCGCCAGAGATTGGCCAAAGGCTTATGGGCTAAGACGAGATTGAACGGCTTACGGTTGCTTTGTCAGCCATATTCGGGAACGACGCTCGCGCTGGCCGGTGCGGCCCGTCCGCCGGCGTGGTCCAGCCAGAGGACACCCGACGCCGCCCGACCGGCGGCATACTGTGGAATGGAACGCGGCATACCGGGCAGAGATGCGATCCGGCGAGGGGGCAGTCCTGGCCCAGGGCGACCCCTAGCGCCCTCGCATGACGAATATCAAGGCAGGACGTGATGGGGCTACGGTCGGGCGTAGCGATCGACCTCGGCACGGTGAACACGCTCGTTTATGTCACCGGCCGCGGGATCGTGATCGATGAGCCGACGGCGATAGGCATTGACCGCCGGACGGGCACGGTGGCGGCGGCGGGACTGGCCGCGGACGCGCTGACCGGCAAGGAGACCCTGGACGTCGAGGTCCTGCATCCGCTTCGGGACGGCGTGATCGCCGACCTCGAGGCGACGGTGGCGATGCTCCAGGCGTTCCTAGTCAGGGCGAGGGTCCGCCGCGGCGTTGGCCGCGTTCCCTGCGTTATCTGCCTGCCGGGTGAGGCAACCGAGGTGGAGCGCCAGTCGGTCGCTGCCGCTGGCGAGGCGCTGCGGCCCCGCTTCAGCATCCAGCTGGTCGATGAGCCGGTCGCCGCGGCGGCGGGTGCGGGCTTCGACCTTGAGGCCGGCACTGGCTCGTTCATCGTCGACATCGGCGGCGGCACGACCGAGACCGCGGTGCTGGCCGGCAGCCACGTCGTGCGGGCCCGCTCGCTGCGCGTCGGCGGGAACGCGATGGATGAGGCCATCGCGCGCGCGGTCAGGCAGGAGCACGAGCTGCTGCTCGGCCGGGATGCCGCACGCGGCCTGAAGACGACGCTCGGGATCGGCGAGAGCGCCGCGATTTCGCACATGGAGATCGTCGGCATTGACGCCCGCCGCCGGACGCCGCGCGTCGCGAGGGTCTCGACGGAACTCGTCGCCGCGGCCGTCGAGCCCATGGTCCGGGCGATCATCGGCTCGGTAACCGAGCTGCTGGCGGACATCCCGCCGAACCTGGCTGAGGACGTCTTCCGCGGGAAGATCCGGCTGGCCGGCGGCGGCGCGATGCTGCCAGGGCTGGCATACCAGATCGAGGCCGCCGCGGATATCGCCGCGGTCGTCGTCGAGGATCCGCTGCGCTGCGTGATCAGGGGCGCGGCCCAGATCCTCGAGCACGGCACGCTGCTGCCGGGCAGTGGACTGTCGGGGCTCGGCACCGCGTAACTTCGGCCCGCTCCGCGCAATCTCAGGCGCGCTCCGTATTGAGTCGTTCACTCAATATTGCGAACTACCGCCGGTGGCCTTTAGGCCGATGTTAGTCTGCTCGCGTCTTCCATGCTGAAATTACAGGTATGGGAGCAATTGGCAAAATGCACGTTGCATGACTGGAACGGCTTCACGGCCGTTACAGTGCGCGAACCTGCGGGCGGCTGGCTGGGAGACCAACGTGACCGACAGGGATGGGATTGCAGCAGGGCCGAGACTCTCCCATGCGCTCGATAGGCCGAATCCCGTTCGGGTCTGTCCTAAGAATCTGATCCTCGCGAAACCGCTGCCGTCAGAGGTCTTCCTCGCTCTGTTCGGGCTGCCGTTAGCGGACCGCGGACCGGGAGCCAGCGACCGGCCCGAGAAACCCTCCGGGCTTGTCGGCATCGACAGCCTGCCGCTGGTCTTCCCGCCGGGGGGCGGTATGGCGAAGGGGAGCGCCACAACCGGGAGCTCAGCTAGAGGGATCGTCGCGGCGAGCCAGGCCGGGACGGAAGGAGAGTTATGCCTGCCCAGTTGCGTCGGCGGCGCCAGCGGTCAATCCGGGTTCTGCTCACGCTCATCTTCATAGTCCCGCTGGTATCCCTGCTTGGCCTGTGGGGGTTCGCTGCCAGCGTCACCGTGTCCAACGCGGTGCAGGAGCACAACTTCCAGAGTGAGGACAGCCGCTACGGCGGGTGGGCGCAGGCCCTCTTCGGGGCGCTTGCGACCGAGCGCGAGCAGGCGTTCATCTACCTGACCAGCGGCCGCCACGTTCCGATTGCGCCGTACCTGGCTGCCCAGCAGGCGACAAACAAGGCTGCCCAGGCACTCGAGCAGGGACTGAACACCGGTCTGTCGAGCTTCGTGCCCGCGGCGCGGACGGCGCTGGTGAGCTTCAAGAAGGAGATCGCGTGGCTGGCCAGCCAGCCCGGCCTCCCTGGCATCCGTCCGGGGGTGGCCGCCGGGTCGATATCAGCGCTGACGGCGTTCCAGGACTACAACGCGATCATCGATTCTGAGTTCCAGCTGTATTCCGAGCTGGTCGTGGTGAACAACACGTCGCTGTACATGCAGGCGGCGGCGAGCGTGCAGGCCGGTCAGTCGATCGAGATGGCCAGCCGCGAGGCCACGCTGCTCTCCGCGATCGTCTACGCGCACGGGCAGATGACCAAGGACGAGCGCGTGCTGTTCGCGCAGACCGTGGCGACCAGGCAGGTGCTCCTGAACAACGCGCTGCGGCAGCTCGATCCGAGCATCGGCTCGGGTTACCAGCGGGTTCTAGGGTCGGCAGCCTACAAGAGCTTCACCGGGCTGGAGAGCATCGTCGTCAACAGCGTCGGCAACAGCCGACCGCTGGCGATCAGCCCGCTGCAGATCGCGGCGGCGACGCTGCCGATGTTCAACGGCTTCCAGTCGGCGGAGAAGCAGAACCGGCTCGCGCTCAGCGCCCTGGGTACGAGCGTCGGCAACCAGCTGCTGGAGGAGGTCGGCCTGGCGGGCGGTGCCGGACTGCTCGCTGTCGCGCTGTCGATATTCCTCATGGTGCGGTTCGGGCGGCGAATCAGCCGGGAGCTCACCGGCCTGCAGCGCGCGGCCCTGAACCTGGCCGAGGACCGGCTGCCCCGCGTGGTCTCGAGACTGAGCGAGGGCGAGGAGATCGACATAGCCGCCGAGGCGGCGCCGCTGACACCCGGCCGCATCGCGGAGACCGCCAGGGTCGCCGAGGCGTTCTCGTCGGTGCAGCGGACCGCGGTCGAGGCGGCAGTGGGCCAGGCCAGGCTCCGCCGCGGCGTCAGCCAGGTGTTCCGCAACCTCGCCTGGCGGAGCCAGTCGCTGCTGCACCGGCAGCTCTCGCTGCTCGACGCCATGGAGCGCAGGCAGACCGAGCCGGAAACGCTGGATGAGCTGTTCCAGCTTGACCACCTCACCACCCGCATGCGGCGCCACGCCGAGGGCCTGATCATCCTGTCCGGTGCGGCGCCCGGTCGCGGGTGGCGCGAGCCCGTTCCCATCGTGGACGTCCTGCGCGGCGCGATCGCCGAGGTCGAGGACTACAAGCGGGTCACCGTGCTCTGCGAGTCGCAGGACGCGATCGTCGGTTCGGCGGTCGCGGACGTTATTCACCTGCTGGCTGAGCTGGTCGAGAACGCCACGACGTTCTCCCCGGCGAGCACCGAGGTCACGATCAGGGCCGAGCGCGTCGCGAACGGCTTCGTGGCCGAGATCGAGGACCGCGGCATCGGCATCGGGCCTGAGGACCTGGCGACCTTCAACGAGCGGCTCGCCAACCCGCCCGAGTTCGACCTGGCCGACAGCAACCAGCTCGGCCTGTTCGTCGTGGCCAGGCTCGCGGGCAAGCACCGCATCATGGTCACGCTCCGTCGCTCGCCCTTCGGCGGGACGACGGCGATCGTGCTCATGCCCAACGCGATCGTGTCGATCAGGGACCGGGGCGATGCCGAGGCGCTCGAGGGTTTCCGCCGCGAGCTGTCCGCCAGCGGCCGGGTTCTGGCCGGCAACGGCCAGCCCGGCGGGGGATCGCCGGACAACGGGCTGGCGATCCCCGCGGAGCAGTCGCCGGCGCTGGCAGTGGGGCGCCTCGCGCCGTACCTGCCCGAAATCGACGATTCGGCGCCGGACCGGCCCGCTGACAGCGGCCTGATCTTGGGGAGTGTCGCCTACAGCGGTGCGCTGACCGACGATGCCGCCACCGCCGCGTCAGCGACGAACGGGGCCTTCTCCGAGCCGGCCTCGACCGCGGGAGGTGAGGCCGCCAGGGCAGCCAGCCCGGCACCCGCATTCGACTGGAACGTCGTTGGCACGTCCGACTCCAACCAGGGCGGGGCGGTTACCGAGGCCGGCAGCGTCACCGCGGCCGCGGAGGGCAACGAAACCGCCGCGGAACCAGCCGGCAACGGCAGTGCGGGAGCGCCCCCTGGTCTGCCGCCGCTTCCGCGGCGGACCGCTGGCTCGAGCTGGGACGCCAGCGTCGCGCCGTGGGAGGGCACGGCCCCGCTGGACCGGCAGCCGGGCGCCTCGAGCTGGGACCGCGGCTCTCGCCCGACCGCGCGGGACCGCTCGCCGAGCTCGTCGGCGTGGGACCGCAACTCGCGAACCTCAGCCTGGGACCGCAGTTCGGCTGCATCCGGCTGGGAGGGCAGCTCAAGCACGACCGCCAGTGTCCGGCCCGCGGCCCCGTCGGCATGGGACCTCAGCGGTGCGGCCGCGCGCCCTGAGGGCGCCGGAAACGGAGCCGGTGCCGTCGCCGACGGGAACGGCACCGCGGACGGGAACGGCTCGGCCGACGGGAACGGCACCACCGACGGCACTGCTCCGCCGTGGCTGCCGCGCCGTCAGCGGCAGGCCAGCCTGGCACCGCAGCTAAAGAACGACGCGGCCGATTCGGTGAGCGATCGTCAGGCCGACGACGGCTTCGACAGCCCCAGCCCGGCGGGCAGCCGGGCGCTGGTTGAGTCCCTCCAGTTTGCGCTGGACCGAGCGGCCGCGACACCGACGGATGAGTCCTGGCCGGTGGCCGAGAGCACCGAGCCGGCGGCCGCGCCGGAGGACGCCGAGGAGCTGTGATGCCTCAGGCTGGACTGACCGCGACGATGAGCTGGGTGCTCGATGACCTGGTCCGGCGCGTCGACGGGATCAGCCAGGCAGTGGTGCTGTCGCGTGACGGCCTGACGCTCGGTGCGTCGCAGGGGCTCAGCCGCGAGGACGCCGAGCACCTGGCCGCCGTGGCCGCCGGAATGCAGAGTCTTGCCCGCGGCGCCGCCCTCCGCTTCGACGGCGGGCAGGCTCGCCAGTCGATCATTCACATGGACAGGGCGCTGCTGTTTGTCATGGCGGCCGCGCAGGGCAGTTGCCTTGCTGTCCTGTCCCCGGCCGACGCGGACCATGGACTGATCGCCTACGAGATGGCGATGCTGGTCAAGCGCCTCGGCCAGTACTTGTCCGCGAACCCGCGGGTCGCGGTTGTCGGTCTGACACCGGAACGGCTATCGGAATGACTACCGGCAGTGATAGATGGCTTGACCGGGAGGCCGGTCCGGTCGTTCGCCCTTACGCCCTGACTAAGGGCCGCACCCGGCCGCAGGGCACTGCGCTCGGCTTGATCGACATGGTGAAGGTCGCTGGACCTATGGTCCGCGAGGAACGCGGCCTCGGGCCCGAGCACCGGCGGCTGCTCGGCCTGTGCCAGTCGGCGATCGCGGTCGCGGATCTCGCGTCCGAGACGGACCTGCCGCTCGGTGTGGTCCGGGTGCTGCTGGCTGACCTGCGGGAACGAGGACTGGTCGCGGTCGATGGCCCCGCCGGGCGGGCCAATTCGGAGGAGAACGTGCTGAGGAGCGTGCTTGATGGACTTCGGGCGCTATGAGCCGGCGGCCGTGCCCGCGGCCCCGATCGTCACCAAGCTCCTCATCGCGGGTGGCTTCGGAGTAGGCAAGACCACGCTGGTGGGCGCCATCAGCGAGGTCCGTCCGCTCCGCACCGAGGAAGACCTCAGTGAGGTCGGCATCGCGGTCGACGACACGACCTCGGTCCAGCACAAGCGCACTACGACGGTGGCCATGGACTTCGGCCGGATCACCTTTCCCAGCGGCGTCGTGCTGTACCTGTTCGGCACGCC
>DAIOWC010000259.1:0-7745 GCA_036758685.1 Streptosporangiaceae bacterium
GATCCACACCGCAGCGACCCCGTCCCGCCACGTCAGCTTCTTACCCGCCTCCCGGCTCCGCGCCCGGTAACTAATCGGCACCTCATACGGCCGGATCCCCCGCTTCAGCAACTTCGCAGTCACCTCCGCCTCCATCCCGAACCCCGTCTCCCGCACCCCCAGCTCCCGGTACAACGGAGCCGGCACCAACTTAAAACACGTCTCCAGATCACTGATGTAACAGTTGAACAGCACATTCGCGCACAACGTCACACCCTTATTCCCCAGCACATACACAAACGAATACGAATTATGCGACCCGAAACTCCGCGTCCCGTACACCACCCGCGCATCCCCCGCCAGCACCGGACGCAGCAACCCCGGAATCTCCGCCGGCGAATACTCCAGATCCGCATCACACATGATCACGTAATCCCCCGACGCCACCCCCGCCGCCGTCGCAATCGCCGCCCCCTTACCCTGGTTACGCTCATGCAGCACCACCGACACCCGCGGATCAGACGCCCACTGCCCGTACAGCTCCCGCGTCCCGTCCGTCGACCCGTCATCCACGATCACCAGCTCAACCTCACACGGAAAGGCCACATCCAGGACCTCCTTCACCGCCGAGGCCAGCGTCGCCCGCTCATTGAACACAGGCATCAAGATCGAAAGCTTCACGTGGGTCAGCTCACAGTCGATGAATAGGCAAATACCGAGCAAAGACTCAAAGGATAATAAACCATCGCGCCCCAGGCCATGGTGCGAGCCGAGATTGAAGGAGCCCAGTGAACCCGACCACGCAGCCGACCGGGCCCCGTCTGCCGCCGACGGCACCGCAGCGCGTCCTGGTAACCGGAGGCTCCGGCTTCATCGGCTCCCACCTCTGCCGCCGCCTGCTGGCCCAGGGTCACGAGGTGCTGGTCGCGGACAACTTCTACTCCAGCACGCGGCGTAACGTGCTCGACCTCATCGGCGAGCCCCGGTTCGAGCTGATCCGGCACGACATCACGTTCCCGCTCTACGTCGAGGTCGATCAGATCTACCACCTCGCGTGCCCGGCCTCGCCCGTCTTCTACCAGCGGGATCCCGTCCAGACGACCAAGACCTGCGTGCACGGATCCATCAACATGCTGGGGCTGGCCAAGCGCCTCGGCGCCCGCATCCTGCTGACGTCCACCTCCGAGGTCTACGGCGACCCAGTGGTCCATCCGCAGGCGGAGACGTACTGGGGGAACGTCAACCCGATCGGCATCCGGTCGTGTTACGACGAGGGCAAGCGCTGCGCGGAGACACTCTTTTTCGACTACTACCGCCAGCACCGGCTGCCGATCAAGGTCGCGCGCATCTTCAACACCTACGGCCCGAACATGCTCCCCAACGACGGCCGCGTCGTGTCCAGCTTCATCGTCCAGGCCCTGAAGGGTGAGCCCCTGACGGTCTACGGCGACGGGTCGCAGACTCGTTCCTTCTGCTATATCGATGACATGGTCGATGGCCTGATCGCCCTCATGAACTCGGCGCCCGACGTCACTGGTCCGGTGAATCTCGGCAACCCGGGCGAGTTCACGATGCTGGAGCTGGCCAAGAAGGTCCTTGCCCTCACCGGCAGCGACGGCTCGATCGAGCACGGCCCCCTGCCATCTGACGATCCGGTGCGCCGCAGGCCGGACATCGACCGGGCCAGGGAACTGCTCGGCTGGCAGCCAACGGTTCAGCTGGACGAGGGCCTGCGCTATACGGTCGACTACTTCCTCGGGGAGCTGAAGGTAGGACAGTAGGACGGCGGCGCGGTGGAAGGGACCTCGCGGGTGCGAACGCTCTGGGTGGACGAGAACGGGGCCTGGCGCACGACTCAGCGCGGCCGCCAGGTGCTCGCCGATCCCCGGATCAACAAGGGCACGGCCTTCAGCGACGAGGAACGGAGTGATCTCGGGCTGATCGGCCTGATCCCGGCCGGGCACATGACCCTGGACCAGCAGGCCGGCCGTGTGTACGCCCAGTACAACAGCCAAAGCTCTGACCTCGCCCGCAATGTCCTGCTCATGGAGGTCGCCGACCGCAACGAGGTGCTCTACTACCGGCTGCTCGCTGACCACCTCAGCGAGATGCTGCCAGTCGTCTACACCCCGACCGTGGGCCAGGCGATCGAGCACTACAGCCACGAGTACCGCCGGCCGCGGGGCATCTACCTGTCCGTTGATCAGCCGGAGCTGATCGCGGAGTCGCTACTTGCCTCTGGCCGTACCGCCGAGGACCTCGATCTCATCGTCGCCACCGACGCGGGGGCCATACTCGGGATCGGGGACTGGGGCGTCGGCGGGATGAGCATCTCGGTCGGGAAGCTTGCCGTCTATACCGCGGCCGCGGGCATCGATCCGCGCCGCTGCCTGCCGGTCATGCTCGACGTCGGCACCGACCGGCAGAGCCTGCTCGATGACCCGCTCTACATCGGGAACCGGCACCCGCGTGTGCCGGTCGCGGAGTACGACGCTTTCCTGGACGCGTTCGTCCGGGCCGTGCGCGAGGTGTACCCGCAGGCGCTGCTGCACTGGGAGGACATCGGGGCGGCCAACGCCCGGCGGCTGCTTGACCGCTACCGCGACCAGCTCCCGAGCTTCAACGACGACATCCAGGGCACCGGGGCGGTCAACCTGGCCGCCGTCCTCGCGGCGGTCAGCGCGACTGGCATGCAGCTGGCTGACCACCGGTTCGTGATCTTCGGGGCGGGCTCGGCCGGAACCGGAATTGCCGACCAGCTCTCGGCCGCGCTGGTCGTCGCCGGAGTGCCGGACAGGGAGGCCGTGGCCAGGTTCTGGGCGGTAGACCGGCACGGGCTCGTCGTGGCCGGGGACCCGGAACTGACCGAAGGCCAGCGCCGGTACGGGCGCGACCCGGCCTCGGTCGCCGACTGGCAGCGCGACGCCGCGCTCGGCGGCATACCGCTGGCCGAGGTCGTCCGGCGCGTGCACCCGACCGTCCTGATCGGCACCTCCGCCCGGCCGGGCGCGTTCAGCCGCGAGATCATCATCGAAATGGCCCTGCACGCCGACCGGCCCGTCATCATGCCGATGTCGAACCCCACCGAGCTGGCCGAGGCCACCGCGGCCGACATCATCACGTGGACCGGCGGCCGGGCGCTGGTGGCAACCGGCAGCCCGTTCCCTCCGGTCGACTACCAGGGAACGCGCTACGTCATCGGCCAGGCCAACAACGCCCTGATCTTCCCCGGTCTCGGGCTCGGCGCGATCGCGTCACGCGCATCGCGGATCACCGACGGCATGCTCAGCGCCGCTGCGCACGCCGTCGCCGGGCTCGTCGACACCAGCACACTGGGCGCGCCGCTCCTGCCGCAGGTAGCAGCGCTCCGCGACACCTCCCTCGCGGTGGCGGCCGCCGTCGCCGAGGCGGCTGCAGCCGACGGCGTCGCTGCTCGCCCGCTCGACGGCGATATCGCCGGGCAGATTCACGCCCTGATGTGGCAGCCGACTTACCGGCCCGTCCGGCCGGGATGACAGCACCGGGCAGGTCCCGGCAACCCCTCCGCCAGGTACTGGCGGACCTGCGCGCCGGCCGCGCCTTCCTCGCTACGGAGCTCAGCCAGCCCGGCTGGCTGGACTTCGGCGCATTTCGCTGGCACGACCTGGCCCGCGGCCGGGCCGTCCGGGGCACGATCGGTGTGATCACGCCCCTGGCTATCGGCATTGCCACCGGCCACGTCGAGTTCGGCAGCTTCGCCGCGCTCGGGGCACTGCCGACCGGGTTCGTCGCGTTCCGCGGGGTCGCGCGCAGCCGGGTGCTGGCGATTGTCCTGGCCGCTGCCGGGATGGCGGTTTCCACGTTCGTCGGCGCCGCCACGGATGCCAGTCACCCGTGGCTGCTGGTCCCGATCATCTTCATCTGGTCGTACATGGTCGGCCTGCTCGCCGCGCTCGGCCCAACCGCCCTGGCCATCACCTTGCAGTGGCCAATCGCCCTGCTGATTGCCAGTGCGCTGCCGCTCAGCCCCAGGGAAGCCGGTGTCCGGGCGCTGCTCGTGCTCGCGGGCGGCCTGTGGCAGGGCCTGCTCGTGATCACGTCGTGGGCGCTGGCACCGGGTAACTCCGAGCGCACCGCGATGGCCGCTTCGTTTCTCGCGCTCGGGAACTACGCCGCCGATCTGACCGCCGGCACGCACGACCTGCCGGACGAGACGACGGTGGCTGGCGGCCGTGCGGTCAGCGATCCCAATCCGATGCTGCGCAGCGTGGCCAGGCAGCAGCTGATCGACCTGTCCGAGGAGGCGGAGCGCATCCGCGGGTCGCTGATCGGCCTGGTCATCAGCCGGCCAGCCGGGCCCGACCCCGAGGTCCGGGACCTGCTGATGACGGCCGGGCGTGTGCTGCGCGAGATCGCGGCGGCCCTGACCGCGCGTCCGCCGCGGCGGGAAGGCCCCCTGGAGGCGGCGCGCGAGGAACTGGGCAGGGTGACGCTCGCGCCTGGCACCGAGTGGCACTGGGCGGGGGAAGCTCTGCTCGGCCAGCTCCGGGCCGCCTGCCGGATAGCCGGCCGGCTCGACGACGCGGAGCCCGCCCGGCCAGGGCAGCGGAGAACGACGGCACCCTGGTCGGCGCCTGGCGCCGACGTCGCGGACATGCTCCTGACGCTTCGGGCCGGCCTCAGTACCCGGTCGGAGGCCGGGCGGCACGCGCTGCGGCTTGCGGTCGTGACGGCGGTGGCCGAGGTGATCATTCAGGCCGCCGGCCTCCCGCACGGCTACTGGGCCGTCATCACGATCTTCATCGTGCTGCGCCCCGACTACAGCTCCACCCTCTACCGGGGCTTGCAGCGAGCCGCGGGCACGGTGGTCGGCGTCGGCCTCGGCATTCTCACCGTGCACCTCGGCCGGTTCGGCGACGGGGCGCTGCTGGCGGGTACCGCCGTCGCCCTGCTGGCCGCCTACGCCGTCTTCGCCGTGAACTACCTGCTGTACGCGGTATTCCTGACCGACTTCGTGGTCGTCTTGCTCGCTCTGCTCGGCCTGCCGCCCGACCCGACCGCGGTCGCGCGGCTGGTGGGCACGGGCATCGGTACCGGCCTCGCGGTCCTGGCCTACGTCCTGTGGCCGACCTGGGAGCGGACGTCGGCGACGGAGAAGTTCGCCCGGCTGTTCGCCGCCCAGGGTGAGTACGCGAGCGCCGAACTGCGCGCTTATACCCGGCCTGGGCATCAGGGTCTGCCCGCGCTTGCCGACCTGCGGCTCGCGGTGCGCCGGGCCCGCACCGACGCTGACGCCTCGGCCGACCGGCTGGCTGGCGAGCCTGGTCATCGGCAGATGACCGGGGCCCTCGGCCGCTCGCTCAGCTCGGCCGCACATCGCATCGGGCTATCCAGCATCGCGCTGACCGCCGCCGTTGCCGTTCACCAGGCCGCGGCGGCCAATGGCGGGAACGCGAGGCTGCGCCGGCCGCTGGACGAGCTCGCTGATGGCGTCGATGCGGCCACCGGCCTGATCGCCCGCGTCCTCCGCGAGCAGGCCGCGCTCGACGTGCCCGCCCCGGTCCCGCCCCTGCCGCCGCTTCGCGCTCAGCAGGAGGCCGTCACCGCCGCAGCGGGTGCGCGGCCAGCCGTCCGCGCGGGCGGTGACGGCGAGGAGGCCTCCGGCCTAGTCGCCGCGACCGACGGCCTCGTGGACTCGATCAACACTGTCGCCGACATCCTGCGCCGGACAAGCGCGCAGCAGTCTTAGAGAGCTGGAACACATGCCCGAGGTAACTGACTTCCGCGATATTCCGCCGCCCACGCTCGCCGACGTGCTTGGCCGCGAGCAGGTCATGGATGTCGGCGTCCGGCCGTTGTGGTCTCCGATACCGCGAGTCGCCGGCCCGGCATTCACCGTCAGCTGCCCGCCCGGCGACAACCTCATGCTGCATGCGGCCATCTACCGGGCCGAGCCAGGCTCCATCATCGTGGCCAACACGGGCGACGTGGACTATGCGGCCGCCGGCGGCAATGTCTGCGCCATTGCCCAGCGCCGGGGCGTAGCCGCGTTCGTCCTCGACGGGGTGATCCGCGACCTGGCTGAGGTACGGGAGATGGGCTTCCCGGTATTCGCGAGGGGAGTCATCCCGGTGCCCGGCGGCAAGTCCGCCATCGCGCCGCTCAATCAGCCAGTGCTATGCGGCGGAGTCACCGTCTACGCAGGCGACATCGTTGTGGCCGACGAGGAGGGCGTCGTCGTGGTCCCGCTCGCACGCCAGCACGACGTGCTCGGGCAGGCCCAGGCGAAGCTGGCGAAGGAGGCCGCAGAGACTCTCGATGACTGGGAGCGAGCGCACCGGGCCAGGATCGACAAGCTGCTGGCCGAGCAGGGCTTCACCGGCTAGTCGCGCACGGGTGCGGCAGCGCTCCTGCACTGGGCTCGGTGCGTTCGGCTTCAACCTCCAGGGACCGGAACTGGCAGATGATCGGGGTTAGTTCTCGCGCGCTGAGCTCGAGTGCTTCGACCTGTCCGTCCTGGTCGAGCACGGGGGTGACGATCGCAGACCAGTAGCGTTCCGCGAAGACTCCGGGGCGAGTGGGGTCTTCGATGTCATACCTCTCTAGCTGGTAGGCCTCGCGGCGCCCGCTCGTCAGAGCCGCCTCCAAAGCTGTCCACTTGGGATTGCCGCCAGGATCGGCTGGCATCTTGGGTACCAGCTCGAATGCGTTGCGTCCGATCACTTCCTCCAGTGGATGCCCTATCGCCGAGAGGAACTCCTCGTTGGCGTCGATGAACTCGAAGTCGGCCGTGAGCAGCGCCATCGCGGTGGGATTGATCTTAAAGATCTTGTGCAAGTCGATCTCTTCCGAGAGCATCTGGCCCCCCTTCCACCAGCCGGGCCCCTAACTTCAACGCTCGCACTGCTCCGCCCATAGATCCAGGTGGGTAAACACGGGCAAGACACCCAGATCCCAAAGGGTTCCGCCGGACTGCCGGATGCAATTGCACTGGTCAGGTGCTTGCGTGCTTCTCCAGCGCGGCCTCGTAGGCGCGCATCGTGGCAACGATCGTCGCTCGTTCGGCGGAGGTGAGCACGGCCAGCACCTCGGTCCACGCGGAAGCGCTGCCGGAAAGCCACTGCTTGATCGGGACCGCGTAGTCCGGTGCGATCGCGACTATCCGGCGTCGCCGGTCGGCGTCGTCCTCCTGCCGCATCAGGATGCCGCGGCGGGACAAGTCACCGACCATGAGGCTGACCGTGGTCGGCGCCACTTCCAGCCGGTCAGCCAACTCGCTCACTGTCAGCGGCCCTTCGTATTGGAGATAGGCCAGCAGGGCGAGGTGCCGGGGAGCGAGGTCCAGCCCGCGCAGCGCACTCGGGATCGGCAGCCGCTTTGCCCGTCCGACCAGGCGCGGCATCAGCAACAGCATCGACCGGACGGCCCGGGCGGTCGTCATCTCGTCGCTGGCCATCATGTCCTCCAGCCTGTTACCTTTGTATTCAAAACCTTTTTGAAGGCAAAGGGAGGATCAGATTATGCCGCACCTGACGGCGCGCCTGCCCGAGGCGCGCCTCATCGGCCACGAGCAGGCACTGATCACAGCCCTGACCGATGCTGTCGTCCAGGTGTATGGCGAGTGGGCGCGCGACCTCGTGGTGGTCCATCTCGACGGCATGCCGAAAGGGCGCTGGGGCATCGGCGGAATGACCGTCGATGACGCCTCGCCAGCGATCACGTTCGGCATCCGCGAAGCGGCCCTGACGCGGCCCGGCGGCGCGGAGATCGCGGCACGGCTGGTCGCC
>DAIOWC010000260.1:0-7732 GCA_036758685.1 Streptosporangiaceae bacterium
GGCTGGAGGCCGCGGCCAAGCTCGACCTCAACCCCTACGACGTCGTCGTGCTCGATCGCGACCTCCCAGGGATCCACGGCGACACCCTCTGTCAGATGATCACCGACCACGACGACCGGGCGATGGTCCTGATGCTGACGGCCGCCGGGGATCCGAGCGACCGGGTCACTGGCCTGGGCCTCGGCGCCGACGACTACCTCGGCAAGCCCTTCCACTTCCCCGAGCTCGTCTTGCGCGTCCGGGCCCTGGCCCGGCGACGGCCGACCGCGCGCGCCCGGACGCTGCGGGCGGCCGGGATCGAGCTCGATCCGGTGCGCCGGATCGTCAGCCGCGGCGGGCGGCAGCTTGACCTCTCGGTGAAGGAGTTCGGCGTGCTCGAGGCCCTGCTGCGGGCATCACCGGCCTACCTGCGCGCGGAGGATCTGCTCGAGCAGGTCTGGGACGAGCACGCCGACCCGTTTACCAACACGGTGACCGTGACCATCGGACGGCTGCGCCGCAAGCTCGGCGAGCCGCCGGTCATCGCCACGACACCGGGCGTCGGGTACCGCATCACCTAGACCCGGGCCGGCGACAATCCCGTTATGACCGATCCCGAGTTCCGGACCGACCTCTACCGTGGCACCGCCGATGACTACGAGCGCTTCCGGCAGCGCTACCCGCAGACCCTGATCTCTCACCTGGTGGAGCGCGTCGCGCCGCACGGTGCGGACCGGATGCTGGATCTGGCCTGCGGCACCGGCCAGCTCAGCTTTGCGTTGCGGGGGTCGTTCGCGCAGATCTGGGCCGTCGATCAGGAACCAGACATGATCGCCGTGGTCCGGGAGAAGGCGCTGGCCGGCGGGGCGGAGGAGATTCACGCCGAGGTGGCCGCGGCTGAGTCGGCCGACCTGCCTGCTGGTGCCTTCGACCTGATCGCGATCGGCAACGCCTTCCACCGGATGCGCCGGGACGCGGTTGCCGCCAACTCGGCGCGCTGGCTTCGGCCCGGCGCTTATCTCGCGCTGGTCTGGGGCGGCTCGCCGTTTCTCGGCGACGCCCCCTGGCAGCGGGCGCTGCACGGGCTGATGGAGCGCTGGCAGCGGCGCGCGCTGGCCCACACCGGGGGCAGCGCCAGGGTCCCCGACGGCTGGGAGCAGGCGCGCGCAGCCCGGCCCGACCAGGACGTGCTGGCCGAGGCGGGCTTCGAGCCGGCCGGGCGCTTCGAGTTCCCGACCGAGCGGGCCTGGACGCCGGAGGAGCTGTGCGGGTTCCTGCTCGCCACCGCGGGGCTAACCCGGCTGGCGCTGGGCAGCCTCAAGCCAGAATTCGAGCGGGAACTGCTGGCCGAGATGGGCGCCTTCGCCAGCGACGGGCGCCTCCGCCAGACCGAGGATTTCGCGTACGAGCTGGCCCGCCGGCCCTGACGGTTACGACTCCAGGTACTTGATGGCGGCGATGACGCGCCGGTTGTCGGTGTCGGAAGGCGGCAGGCCCAGCTTGGCGAAGATGCTTGCGATGTGCTTCTCAACGACACCGCCGGTGATGACGAGTTGCTCGGCAATGGCGGTGTTGGACCTGCCCTGCGCGATCAGCCCCAGGACCTCCCGTTCCCGTCCCGTAAGAGCGGCGAGGTCATCGGAGCGGCGGCTCGCAGACAGCAACTGGCGCACCACCTCCGGGTCGAGCACGGTGCCGCCGCGCGCCACCCTGGTGATCGCGTCGATGAAGTCGCTGACATCCGCCACCCGGTCCTTGAGCAGGTAGCCGACGCCGGCCGGCGCTCCGGCGAGCAGGTCGGCCGCGGACTGCGCCTCGATGTACTGGGAGAACACCAGCACGCCGACCTGCGGATGCTCGCGCCGGATGACCTTGGCCGCCTGCAGCCCCTCGTCGGTGTGGGTGGGCGGCATGCGCACGTCGACGATCGCGACGTCCGGCTCGTGCGCGGCCACGGCTCTGAGCAGCGCGGGAGCGTCCCCCACGGCGGCGACGACCTCGTGCCCGCGCCGGGTCAGGGTCTGGGTGAGGCCGTCGCGCATGATCGCGGCGTCCTCGGCGAGCACGATGCGCAGTGCTTGCCCGCTCGGGGCGGCACCGCGCCCCTCCGGCTCGCTCATCGTGCCTGCCCGCTCGCCTGTCGGGCCGCCTTCAGGTGCCGCCTTCCCTCGTCGCAAAACCCGCTCCTCAGTCCAGGCGGCACCGCGCCCCTCCGGCTCGCTCATTACACGTGCCCGGGCAGGACGATCGAGATGACGGTCGGGCCGCCCGGCGGGCTGTCTGCGGTCAGCCGGCCGTCCACGGTCTGAACCCGTTCCAGCAGGCCGGCCAGGCCGCCGCCGGCCGCGATGCGCGCTCCGCCGGATCCGTTGTCGGTCACGGTCATCTGCAGTTCTCCATCGTGATCGGTCACGACAATCGTCGCCTGGCTCGCGCCGCTGTGCTTGGCCACGTTAGCCAGGAGCTCGGCCGTGCAGAAATACGCCATGGCCTCGATCGCGGGTGACGGGCGCTGCTGGATGCTGACCGACAGCTCCACCGGCGTCGCGCTGGTCTCGGCCAGCACCGAGAGGGCCGGACCGAGGCCCCGGTCAAGAACGGCGGGGTGAATGCCGCGGGCGAGATCCCGCAGCTCAGTCAGGGTCTGCTTGGCGTTACTGTGCGCCGCGGTCACGAGCATGCGGATCCGGCCGCGCTCCTCGTCGCCACCCGCCGCAGCCTCCGCCGCGGCTCCCTCCCCCACCCGGACGTCGGCGGCGGCGAGGCTCTCCTTGAGCTCGCCGAGCGTCAGCGCCAGCGCGGCCAGCCGGACCTGCGCCCCGTCGTGCAGGTCACGCTCGATCCGCCGCAGCCGGGCGGCGGATTCATCGACGGCCCTGGCTCGGCGCTCCTGTAGTTCCCTGGCGCGCTCGGCGGCGGCGGCGATCCTTGCCTGCGCGTCGCGCTCGGCTTCGAGCCGCGCGGCCTGCTCCTCCAGCGCCGCGAGACGGGCGACCCGGTGCCGGTAAGCGACCGAGTCGCCGAGCACCCACGCCGTGACCACAAGGCCCCCGAGGCCCAGCGCCGCGCCGAACAGGTCCCCGCGGCCGTGCGGCTGCGACGCGGGCGCCCACCTGACGATCGCGGCGGCCACCAGCGCCAGGCACGTCAGCAGCCCCGCGGCCGAGACGCGGCGCGAGCGGTAGGCGGCCAGCGAGTACAGCAGCACGAGCAGCGCCGCGTCGGACGCCGTCGGCTGCCAGGCACCGAGGTAGTAGCCGCCCTGCGGGCGCAGGCCGAGGTCAATCTGGATGACCGCGATCACCGCGGCCACGGCGAACGCCGGCGCCGGGTACGTGCGCCGGACAGCGACCGTGGCCGCGAGTACCAGGCTCACGGCCACGATGTACGGGTCGCCCGTCGTCTGGCCGGCGCTGCCGAGCAGCACCAGGGCCGCCAGGGCAACGTCGGCTTCCCGGGGATGGCTCCGCAGCCAGGCGAGCGTTCGGCGCACCTGCTCAGCGTACGTTTCCCGACGGGATGTGACGTTCTGCCCTGACGGCCCGGTCATGTCGCTCAGGCGTCCTTGGTTCGCAGGGCCGAGGCGCCCAGCGCGAGCAGGACGACCACGTAGGCGGCGAAGATGCCCATCTCGGTCCAGGCCGAGAACATGTGCGCGACCGGCTGACCAGCGGAGCTGCTCGTGATCAGCGCGACGAAGTCACCGCCGGGCAGCCACCGCACGAGGTCGTAGTACCAGGTCGGATCCAGGGCCTTGGCCAGCTGCGGCAGCAGGAACAGGAAGCCGTAGGCGGCCGTGATCGTGCCGGCGGTGTTCCGCAGCACGGCGCCCAGGCCGTAGGCGAACAGCCCGCACAAGACGACGAACATCGCCGTCATCACCACGGCCTGCAGCGCGCGCGGCGTGGACAGCGTCGCGGCCGCGTGCGTGCTCGCCAGCAGCCGCTGGCCGATGAAGAACGACGCGAAGCTCGCCACGATCGCGGTGACCGCCGCCACCGCCGTGAAGACCGCGGCTTTGGCCCCGAACAGCACTCCGCGCCTCGGCATCACGGTCAGCGAGGTCCTGATCGACTGGTTGGAGTACTCCGAGGTGATCATCAGCGCGCCCAGGACCACAATGACCAGCTGGCCGAGCAGGGCCAGGCCGATGACGCTGCCCTGCGTCGCGTCAAAGCCCTGCTTGTCCAGCGCCCCCATGGTTGCCCAGCGGTGCGCCGTGGCCGCGCAGTAGATCACGCTCCAGGCCAGCCCCGCGAGCACGAGCAGGATGAGTGTCCAGTAGGTCGAGCGAACCGAGCGGATCTTGGTGAACTCCGAGCGGATCGTGCCCGCCAGCCCGGCCCGCTTGCGTAGAGCCGGGGCCGCCGCAGCGACGGTCATCGCGGTCATTGTCATGCCTCCGTTCCGGCGCGGGCCGGGACTCCGGCCGCGTCGTCAGGCAGCGCAGCGTGGTACTCCACGCTGTCTGCGGTCAGTTCCATGAATGCCTGCTCCAGCGACACCTTGACGGTCGCCAGGTGGTTCAGCCGGATGCCGCCCGCGAACGCGAGCTCGGAGACCTGGGCCTCCGTGAGCCCGTGCACGGCCACTTCCTCCGCGCTCGCCGAGCCGGTCCCGGCGATGGTCCCGCCTGCGCCGGCAATCACCCTGGCCAGCGCGGCCGGCTCGGGGGTGCGGACCACGACCGCCGGGCGCGAACTGCGGTCGATGAACTCGGTCATGCTGCAGTCCGCGATGAGCCTGCCCTTGCCGATCACGATCAGGTGCTCGGCGGTGTTCTCCATCTCGGACATCAGGTGGCTCGACAGCAGCACCGTCCGGCCCTCGGCCGCCAGCGACCGCAGCAGCTTGCGGATCCAGCGGATGCCCTCGGGATCAAGCCCGTTCACCGGCTCGTCGAACATCAGCACCTGCGGGTCGCCAAGCAGCGCGGCCGCGATGCCGAGCCGCTGGCTCATGCCGAGCGAGAAGCCCCTGGTTCGCTTGCCCGCAACGTCGCTCAGCCCGACCATGCCGAGCACCTCGCTCACTCGCCGCCGCGAGATGCCGTTGGTCTGCGCCAGGCTCAGCAGGTGGTTGAACGCGGTCCGCCCGCCGTGCACCGCCTTCGCATCCAGCAGCGCGCCGACCTCGAACATCGGCGCCGGCAGCTGCGCGTACCGCCGGCCGCCGACCGTGACGCGCCCGCCCGTCGGAAAATCCAGGCCGAGAATCATGCGCATGGTCGTCGTCTTGCCGGCCCCGTTCGGGCCGAGGAACCCGGTCACGACACCGGGCCTGACCGTGAAGCTCAGGTCGCTCACCGCGACCGTGGCGCCGTAGCGCTTAGTTAGACTGCAGGCCTCGATCATGTGGCATTCTCCCTGCTAGGCGTTCTCTAACGTGCTGGTAACTACGCTAGGAACGGGCTGTCGCAGGCAGCAGCCGACTAACACCCAACTCCGCCTGGGGGCTTACCCCCGGGGCCCGGCCTGGCGTCCGCCGCGCAGGAGGGAGGCGACGGCGGCGATCGCGGCAAGCGCGGTCGACACGGCGAAGACCACCGTCAGCCCGCGATCGAACGGGCCGGAGATGAGCTCGGGGAAGAACGTCCGGCCGGTCAGAATCCGCTGGCTCGCCGCCGGCAGCGAGGACAGCACCCCGGCGGAGGCCAGCAGGTGCTGCACCGGATTGACGCCGAGCACGGTGGCGAACAGCGAGGACACCGGCGGCAGCGCGGCGGCCTGCGCGGCAACCGCGTGCGGCACGCCGTGACGCAGGAGGCCCCGGGTCAGTGTGCCCGGCAGGGTGCCGGCCAGGCCCGCGATCAAGAGCGAGAAGAACACGCCGATCGACAGCGCCGTGCCCGAGTTCTGATACGTCGAGCGCATGCCCGAGGCCGCACCGCGATACCTGGCCGGGACGCTGCTCATGATCGAGGCCGAGTTGGGCGCCGCGAACAGGCCGCCGCCGATGCCGTTGGCCAGGGTCAGCAGGGCGAAGGCCCAGTAGGAGAAGTCGACGGGCAGCAGCATCAGGCCGATGAAGCTCCCCCCGAAGACCACCATCCCGGCAGTAGCGAAGGCCCGGGCCCCGTACCGGTCCGAGAGCCAGCCCGAGACCGGGCCGGCGACGAGAAGCCCTGCCGTCAGCGGCAGCAGGAAGATGCCGGCCCAGAGCGGTGTCTGGCTGTAGTCATAGCCGTGCAACGGCAGCCAGATGCCCTGCAGCCAGATGATCAGCATGAACTGCAGTCCGCCGCGGGCTATGGCTACCGCCAGGCCGGCCACGTTCCCGGCCGTAAAGGCCCTGATCTTGAACAGGCTGAGCTGGAACATCGGCTCGGCGACGTGACTCTCGATGATCCCGAACGCGGCCAGGAGGGCGACCCCGGAGCCGAGCAGCGCGAGCACCGCCGGGTTCGTCCAGCCCATCGAGTGATGCTGGTAGGGCTGGATGCCGTTGGTGAGCGCGACGAGGACCGCGCCGAGGCCGAGGGCGAAGGTGATGTTGCCCCACCAGTCGATGCGGGCCGGATGGCGCTCGCCGGTCTCGCGAAGCGAGCGGTAGGCCCAGATGGTCCCGTACACGCCCACGGGCACGTTGACCCAGAACACCGCGCGCCAGTCGAGCGCGGCCAGCACCCCGCCGGCGACCAGGCCGATGAACTGCCCGGCGATAGCGGCGACCTGGTTGATGCCCAGCGCGAAGCCGCGCCGGTCGGCCGGGAACGCGTCGGTGAGGATGGCGGCCGAGTTCGCGGTCAGCATCGAGCCGCCGATGGCCTGGAGCACGCGCCAGCCGATGAGCCACAGCGCGCCGTGCGCGCCCTCGAACGGATCGAACGACAGCAGGATCGACGCGAACGTGAACACGACGAACCCCGCGTTGTAGATCCGGACGCGGCCGTACATGTCGCCGAGCCGGCCGAGCGTGACCACGAGCACGGCCTGGACCAGCCGGTATCCCATGATCATCCACAGCAGGTAGCTGATGTTGCCCGCCGACAGCGGATCCAGATTGATGCCGCGGAAGATCGCCGGCAGCGCGATGATGACGATCGACCCGTCCAGCGCCGACATGAACACCGCGGCCGTCGTGTTCGACAGGGCGACCCACGGGTACCGGTCGTCGGTCGCCGGGCCGGCGCCGGGCCGCTCGTTTCCGCGGGCAGGCATCAGATCCTCTCGGCCAGGCGCTCGAGTAGCGGCGCGGCCGCGGCGAGCTGACTCACCTCGGCGGGCGTGAACTCGCCCGCGAGCGCCGCGGCGATCTGCATGGTCCGCGCGCTGCGCTTGTCGCGCAGCACCTTCGCGCCCGCGGCCGTCACCGAGATCACCGCGCGGCGGCCGTCGCCCGGGTCGGGGCTGCGCTCGACCAGGCCGCGGGCCTCGAGTGCGGCGAGCGTGGCGCCCATCGACTGCGGGCTGATCTGCTCCGCCCGGGCCAGGACGGTCGCCGTGGCCGGGCCGCCGCGGTCCAGCCGGGCCAGCGCCGAGCTCTCCGGCAGGGTGAGATCCCCGTCGGCGCGCACCTGGCGAAGCCGGCGCACGAGCAGGCCGAGGCTCACCCGCAGCACCGCGGCCACCTGCTCCACGTCGGGTTCGTCAGCCATGTACTAAGCCTAGGCTTAGCAGTTTCGGCTGGTGGACGTCGGCCCCCGCACCGGCTCGTGCCGCCTGAGACGTCGGCTCCATGATCACGCGGGTTTTGCGTGGTCAGGGGCCCCCAAAACCCGCGTGATCACGAGGCCGGTCGCCGAGCTCGCGCG
>DAIOWC010000261.1:0-7648 GCA_036758685.1 Streptosporangiaceae bacterium
GATGTGCATGTGCACTGGCTTTTAGCACGCTGTTGAGTTCTCAAGGAGCGGACGCACACCGTCAGAGGTCTTGCGATCTCTTCGGGGGCAACCCTGCTAACTTACCGACTCAGCCACAAGCTGTCAAGTCGGTTAGCCGGGTTGGACTTACCTGGTTACTTCCTGTACACGCAGCATACCTCCGGCCTCCGCCTGCCCGTAACCGGATTGGCGGAGCTTGTGGGGGAGGGAGCTGGCGCCTAGAGCTGGGGCCTTGCAGGGGCTCCCCGCTCTCGCGGCGCAGGACGAAACATTAGGCAGGAAAGGGGGCCAAGTCAAATCGGCCCTTCCGGCGGCCGGCCGGGGTGCCGTCAGCGGGCCGTGCCCGGGCCTTCTGGACCCTCTCTCACCTGGGCAGACGCAGCCCGCGGCGGCGCCGAGCCGACCCAGCCCGCGCACGTGCTCCGCCCGGCCAAATCCGGATTAATGGACCATCACCGGCCGAATCCCATTCTGTGATCTGGCGCACGCGCCACGCCAGCGACGGCCCCTCCCGGCTAGGCTCCGCCGGGCCCTGCCTCGCCCTGGGCGGGAAGGGCTGCGACGAGCTCAGCGGCGCTCCTCGACGAGATCGGCATGACCTGCCGCCCGGGTCCGCCAGCCCAGCGCGCAGAGCCGCGCAGGTCAGCGCCGTGGTGGGCGATGCGCGGACGACCATCAACGCCGGCGCCGGACCCGCGGGTCGCACGAGCCGGCCGGCCGCCGCGTGATCGCGGTCGAGCCCGCCGAGGTCACGCTTTCCATCGCCCCGGGCGGCGCCGCACCGGCGACGCGGGACCAAGCCGCGGTGCTGCCGTTCCCGCATAACAGTTTCGACGCGCCCCCGCGATCCCGGCCAGCCATCACCGGGCGGACTCGGCCCGCTGGCTGGCCGAGCTGCGGCGGGTCGCCAGGCGGAGAGTGATATTGACCACGCAGGCCGATCGGATCAGCCGGCTCTGGCCGCGCGAGTGCCAGCCGCCGTCCGCAGCGGCAGGCCGACTCTGGCCGCGGAGGCGGGTCGGCGTTACGCCGCGGCGCCCGAGCGGATAACGGCACCCGCGGTCCGCTTCCCGCGGCGGACGATCAGGACGCGGCCGTGCAGCCAGTCTCCGGGCTCAGGGACTGCATCCTCGGCCGCGACCTTCACGTTGTTGAGGTAGGCGCCGCCCTCGGCGATCGTCCGCCGGGCCGCGGATTTGCTGGCGACGATCCCGGTCGCGGCCATCAGGTCCGCCACCGTCGATGTGTCCGAGCCGCCCACCTCGGCGCGCGGAATCTCGGCGACCGCAGCCATCAGGGTGTCCTCGTCCAGCGCCCGGAGGTCGCCCTGGCCAAACAGCGCCTGGCTGGCCGCCTGCACCTTCGCCAGCTGCTCCGGTCCGTGCACCAGCGTGGTCATCTCCTCGGCCAGCAGGCGCTGCGCCAGCCGCGCGGAGGGCCGTTCGGCGACCTCGCGGTCGAGCTCCTCGATCTCCGGCCGGGTACGGAACGAGAACACCCGCAGCAGCCCCGGCATCTCGTCGTCAGCCCGGTTCAGCCAGAACTGGTAGAACGCGTACGGCGTCATCAGCTCCGGGCTCAGCCAGACCGCCTCGCCCTCGGTCTTGCCGTACTTGGTGCCGTCCGGCTTGGTGATCAGCGGGGTCGCGAGCGCGTGCGCCGACCCGCCAGTGACGCGGCGGATCAGGTCGACGCCGGACACCAGGTTGCCCCACTGGTCGCTGCCGCCGATCTGCAGTGTGCAGCCGTGCCGCTGGTACAGCTCGAGGAAGTCGTTGGCCTGCAGGATCTGGTAGCTGAACTCGGTGTAGCTGATCCCGACCGTCTCCAGGCGCGCGCGGACGACCTCGCGCGACAGCATCTGGTTCACGGGGAAATGCCTGCCGATGTCGCGCAGGAAGTCGATCGCGGACAGCTCGCCCGTCCAGTCCAGGTTGCTGACGATGATCGCTCCGGCGGGGCCGGACGAGAAGTCGAGGAATTGCACAACCTCGCCGCGGATCCGCTCCACCCAGCCCTCGACGACCTCGCGCTCGTTCAGCGAGCGCTCGACCGACTTGCCGCTCGGGTCGCCGATCAGCCCGGTCGCGCCGCCAACCAGCCCGATCGGCCGGTGCCCGGCAAGCTGGAACCTCCGCAGCGTGAGCAACTGCACCATGTTGCCGATGTGCAGGCCGGCCGCGGTCGGGTCAAACCCGCAGTAAAACGTGACGATCCCGGTATCCAGCGCCTTGCGCAGCTCGTCCAGGTCAGTGGACACGGCGATCAGGCCGCGCCAGCTCAGGTCATCGATGATGTCGCTCACCGCTGCATCGTCCCATCCCGGCCGTCCGCGCTGGCAAGCGGTTTGCCACGGGCGCGGCGCGGTTTGCCCTCCCGATAGGAGGAAACGTGGGTATCCCCGGCCAGCCAGAAACGCCACGGCCGGTCTTGCGCCTGGGTGATGCCGATCCTGGGGCCGTGGCTGATGTCCGCCGGGTCCACGGACGTGACCCTGGGCCCGATGCCGAGCGCCGAGCCCGGCACGCACACATCGATGCCGTCCTCGCCCCGGTCGATGCTGAGCGCCTGGCACAGCCGCGCCGGGCCGCGCGCCAGGTCGCGCGGCCGCGAGTTGCTGAGCCGCCGGCCGGCCGCCAGTTCCGCGCCCTCGATCACCTCGCCGGCGCGCACCAGCACCGCCGTGGGCTCGCCCGGGGGGGAGCACACGAAGTTGACGCAGAAGTGCATGCCGTAGGTGAAGTACACGTAGGCGTGCCCCGGCGGCCCGAACATGACGGCGTTGCGCTTCGTCTCCCCGCGGAATGAATGTGACGCCGGGTCGATCCCGCCCATATACGCCTCAACCTCAACGAGCCTGACCGCGACCCGCCCGTCGGCCGAATCGGACCAGAAGATGCACCCGAGCAGGTCAGGCGCGACCTCCGTGGCCGGCCGGTCGAAGAAGGAGCGCGGCAGCAGCTCGCGCTGGTCGGGGCGCACGGTCTGCAGCGTACGGCAGCGCGTTGAACTGGCTCAGCCCGCGGCCCAGGCCGCCTGCTCGTCCACGGTCAGCCGCAGCCTGGCCAGCTGCTGAGCTACGCGGACGGGCGCGGTGCCGCCGCGGCTGGCCCTGGCCGCCAGCGCGCCGTCCGTGCTCAGTACCTCGCGCACGTCGGGCGTGAGCAGCGGGGAGATCCGCTCGAGGTCAGCATCACTGACCTCCGCCAGCTCGCACTCATGCACCTGGCACCACACGACCAGGTGCCCCACGATCTCGTGCGCCTCGCGGAACGGGGTGCCCCGGCGCACCAGTAGCTCGGCCAGGTCGGTCGCGAGGGCGTAGCCAGCGGACGCGGTACTGACCAGCCGCTCGACATGGAACCGCAGCGAGCCGATGAGCCCGGCCATCGCCGGGAGCACGAGCAGCAGCGTGTCGACGGCGTCGAAGACCGGCTCCTTGTCCTCCTGCAGGTCGCGGTTGTAGCTCAGCGGCAGGCCCTTGAGCGTGGTGAGCAGCCCGGTCAGGTCGCCGATGAGCCGGCCGGCCTTGCCCCTGGCCAGCTCGGCCACGTCCGGGTTCTTCTTCTGCGGCATGATCGACGAGCCGGTGGCGTAGGCGTCGTCGATCTCCACCCAGCCGAACTCGTGCGTCGACCAGAGCACGACCTCCTCGCCCAGCCGGGACAGATGCACTCCGAGCAGCGCCGCGGCAAAACAGAACTCGGCGGCGAAGTCGCGGTCGCTCACCGCGTCCATCGAGTTCTCCGCCGCGGACTCGAAGCCGAGCTCAGCCGCCACCGCCTCCGGATCGATGGCCAGCGACGATCCGGCGAGCGCGCCGGCCCCGAGCGGGCTCACCGCGGCGCGCTTGTCCCAGTCGCGCAGCCGGCCCGCGTCCCGGCTGAACGCCTGGACGTGCGCGAGCAGCTGGTGCGCCAGCAAAACCGGCTGAGCGTGCTGCAGGTGCGTCATGCCGGGCGCGGGCGTGGTCAGGTGCCGCTCGGCCTGGCCGATCAGCGCGTTCTCCAGCTCGATCAGGCGGGCGGCGATCAGCCGCGCGTGGTCGCGCAGGTACAGCCGCAGGTCGGTGGCGATCTGGTCGTTGCGACTGCGGCCGGCGCGCAGCTTGCCGCCCAGCGAGCCGACCTGCTCAAGCAGCCCTCGCTCGAGCGCGGTGTGGACGTCCTCATCGCTGGCCGCCGGGCGGAACCGGCCCTCCCGGCAGGCGCGCCCGAGCTGGTCGAGCGCTGACACCATCCGGTCAAGCTCGGCGTCGGTGAGCAGGCCGGCCTTGTGGAGCACGCGGGCGTGCGCGGCCGAGGCGAGCAGGTCGTAGGGCGCAAGCCGCCAGTCGAACTGGACGCTGACCGAGAGCCGGGCCAGCGCGTCGGCGGGCCCGGACTCGAACCGGCCGCCCCACAGGCGGACTGGCGGGGGCGGGTCTGCTTCGGTCTCAGCCACGATCGTCGTTCCTCCGGCGGTCCGGGTCTTGTCTGCGCTGGCTCCGCTCATAAAACCGGCCCCTCCGCTGCTGCGCAAGCCACTCATTCAGGGATCCTTCAGCTCGCGAGGCGACGGTCCCGGTCGGCCGCGATCTTCGTCGGCAGCCCCCACAGCTCGACGAAGCCCTTGGCCAGCGACTGGTCGAACACGTCGCCGGTGTCGTAGGTCGCCAGGTCATAGTTGTACAGCGCCGCCGCGCTGCGCCTGCCGGTCACGACCGCGCGGCCGCCCTGCAGCCTGACCCGGACGTCGCCGGTCACGTGCCTGGACGCCTCGGTGATGAACGCGTCCAGGGCCTGCTTGAGCGGCGAGAACCACAGCCCGTCGTAGACCAGCTCGGTCCAGCGCTGCTCGGCCTGCCGCTTGAACCTGGCCAGGTCCCGCTCGACGCACACGCTCTCCAGCTCCGAGTGCGCGGCAATCAGCGCGATGGCACCGGGCGCCTCGTAGATCTCGCGGCTCTTGATCCCGATGAGCCGGTCCTCGACCATGTCGATCCGGCCGATGCCGTGCGCGCCCGCCAGGCTGTTGAGCTCGGTAATGATCTGCAGCGGGGTCTTCGCCTCGCCGTTCAGCGCCACCGGCAGTCCCGCGGCGAAGCTGATCGTGATCTCCGTCGCCGGCAATCCCGCCGCCGGGTCATCGGTGTAGCCCCAGACGTCGTCGTGCGGCGCCTCCCAGATGTCCTCCAGGTGGCCGGTCTCGCAGCTGCGGCCCCACAGGTTCTGGTCGATGGAGTAAGGCGACCGGGCCGTGACGTTGATCGGCAGCTCGTTCTCGGCCGCGAACGCGATCGCCTTGTCCCTGGTCATGTCGGAATCCCTGACCGGCGCGGTGCACACCACGTCGGGCGCGAGTGCCGCCAGCCCGACCTCGAACCTGACCTGGTCGTTGCCCTTGCCGGTGCAGCCGTGCGCGACCAGGCTCGCGCCGGTCTCCCTTGCCACCCGCGCGAGGTGCTTCACGATCAGCGGGCGGGACAGCGCCGACACCAGCGGGTAGCGGTCCATGTAGAGGGCGTTGGCGAGCAGGGCCGGCATGCAGTACTCCGACGCGAACTCCTCCCTGGCGTCGACGACCTCGGCCGCCACCGCGCCGCAGGCCAGCGCCCGCTTCTTGATGGTGTCCAGATCCTCGCCGCCCTGGCCGACGTCCACCGCCAGAGCGATGACTTCCGCGCCGGTCCGCTCGGCCATCCAGCCGATCGCGACCGAGGTGTCCAGCCCGCCCGAATAGGCGAGTACAACTTTCTCCGTCACCGTTTCTCCTCCTCGGTCACTTCTCTGTTCTTCGGACATTCGCGCTGCTCCGGTCGGCGAGCCGGAGGAGAGCCTGGGCCAGGTCCTCGCCGCCCGCCGGATCCCTGGCGATCACCAGCACCGTGTCATCGCCGCCGACGGTGCCGAGCACCCCAGGCCAGCCCGCGTGATCGATCGCCGACGCGAGCAGCTGGGCCGCGCCGGCCGGCGTCCGCAGGACCACGAGATTGGCGCTGGCCTCGGCGTTCACCAGCAGCTCGGCGGCGGCGCGGGCCAGGCGCGCCGATGGCTCCATGGCCATCGGATCGAAGAGGCCGCCGGTGAATTCCGCCGGCGCGCGGCGCGGCGCACTCGCCCCGACTGGCTCCGCCGGCCCCGGCATGCCGATCCCGCCCGGGCCGAGCTCGCCCTGGAGCGCGTAGATCAGCGCGCCGTCCGGGCCGCGCAGCCGCACCGCTCCGAGCTCCTCCAGATCGCGCGACAGCGTGGCCTGCGTGACCCGGAACCCGATATCGGCGAGGCGCTCGGCGAGGTCTTCCTGCGACCGGACCGGTGCCGACCGCTGCGTGAGGATGCTCGCGATGCGGGCGTGCCTGGCCGCCTTGGTGCCCGGGCTGGAGTTCATGCGCGGTCCAGCAAAAAACAGAGCAGCGCCTTCTGCGCGTGCAGCCGGTTCTCGGCCTGGTCCCAGACGACCGAGGCGGGCCCGTCGATCACCGCCGCGGCGATCTCCTGGCCACGGTGCGCGGGCAGGCAGTGCAGCACCCGGCAGTCCGGGGAGGCCAGCGCCAGCTTCGCCTCGTCCAGCGCGTAGGGCGTCATGGCCGCGATCCGCTCGTCCTCCTGGCCCTCGCGGCCCATCGACGTCCAGACGTCGGTAGCCAGCACGTCGGCGTCCTTGCAGAGCTCCTGCGGGTCGGCGCCGACGCTGACCGAGCCGCCGGTGACTGCCGCGATCGCCGCCGCGTCCGTCAGCACATCCGGGTCGGGCCAGAACGGCTCGGGCGCGCAGATCCGCACGTGCATCCCCGCGGTCGCGCCGCCGAGCAGATAGGAGTGCGCCATGTTCGACGCGCCGTCGCCGAGGAATGTCAGCGCAAGCCCGCTCAGCCGGCCGAAGCCAGCCTGCACGGTCTGGAGGTCGGCGAGCACCTGGCACGGATGGAACTCATCGGTCAGCGCGTTGATCACCGGCACGCGGCTGCCGGCGGCCATCGCCTCGATCCGCTCCTGGCCGGACGTGCGCCACACGATCGCGGCGACCTGACGCGCAAGCACCCGCGCGGTGTCCTCGATCGTCTCGCCCCGCCCGGCGTGGGTGCCCTGCGCATCGATCACCAGCGCGTAGCCGCCGAGTTCGGCGACGCCGACGGCGAACGAGGTCCGCGTGCGCAGCGACGGCTTGTCGAAGAGCACCGCGACGGACTGCGGCCCCGCGAGCGGCCGGGCGCCGAACCGGGCGGTCTTGAGCTCAGCGGCGAGCGCCAGCACCTCGGCCTGCTCGGCCGGGGACAGGTCGTCGTCGCGCAGGAAGTGCCTGACCATCACGCCCCCTGCCCGGCGAGGACGCTGGCAGCGTCCAGGATCCCCGGCAGACCGGCGACGAACGAGTCGGCCTCGGCCGCGGTCAGCACGAGCGGCGGCGCCAGCCGGATCGCGTCCGGCTGGACGGCGTTGACCAGGAACCCGGCCCGCAGCGCCGCCGCCTCGACGGCGGCCGAGGCCGGCCGGGTCAGCGCGATCGCCAGCCACAGCCCGCTGCCGCGGACGCCCGCGACCAGCGGGTGGCCGAGCTCCTCGATCCCCGCGGCCAGCCGGCCGCCCACCTCGGTGACGTGGGCCAGCAACCCCTCCTTCTCGATCGTGTCGAGCACGGCCAGCGC
>DAIOWC010000262.1:0-7647 GCA_036758685.1 Streptosporangiaceae bacterium
GGACGGCAACGCTGTAGGCGTCATGAGTCCCGTCGATCCTGCACGTCGTTCGGACGCAGGCTTTCCGTGACTCCGCCCATTCGGGGTCTCGCAGTACTGGCGGTACGCCGGACGGGGCTAGGCGTGCCGGACGGCTTCCTCGTATTCGAGCCTGGGCAGGCGCTCGAACCAGGGGCTGTCGCCGGGGTAGCCGATGTTGACGACGAGGAATGAGTGCCAGTCGCTGGACGGGAAGAACTCGGCGTCCAAGCCCGCGGGGTCGAAGCCTCCCAGGGGTCCGGCGGCCAGGCCGGCTGCGCGGACGGCGATGATGAAGTATGCGGCTTGCAACCATGCGCTGCCGGTGCCGATTCGGTCGCGTAGTTCCGGGTCTGCTTCGAGGGCTTCTCGCATCTCGGGGCGGAACGGAAGCAGGCGGGGTATGTGGTGGTGGAAGGTACTGTCGGCAGCCAGGATGGCGCTGACTGGGGCCTGGGCCGCCTTGCTGATGTTGCCGGGCTGCAGGTGCTGCAGCAGCCGGGCTTTTCCAGTCTGCGTTGTGACGTAGACGATGCGCATGGGCAGGGTATTTGCCCATGTCGGGCCCCATTTCATGAGCTCGTAGATCTCCCTGAGCTGTTCTGCGGTCACGGGACGGTCGCTGAAGGTGTTAGCCGTCCGGGCCCGGGTGAATAGAAGAGCGCGGCTAGTAGCGTCGAGGCCGGCCGGAGCGATCTCGCGGTCTGCGTGGGCGGTGAGTGTTGTCATCGTCTGCTCCGATGTCGTGTGGACTGTCGCCGGGGTGTCAGGGGTGTCAGGGGTGGATGCCGAACGGGCCGAGCTGGCCGTAGTCGATGCGGAGCGACTCGACCATGGCGTAGGCGTTGGCGAAGGTGTAGACGTCTGCTCCGCCGAGCTGGTCGATCCAGTTGGGGATGACTGCGTTGGCGGCCTGAGCGGCGACGCCGTCGAGGTAGCCGCGGAACACCGCCCAGGGGTTGGTTGGGTCGACGGTCTGATAGACGGTGGCGGGGTTGAAGCTGGCAATGGCGTTCGCAGCCTGGGCCTTGAGTTCGGCGATGTACTCCTGCTGGATGAGCACGTCGTTGCGGGTGCCGAGCCGGGTGAGGTGCCCCCCGACGTAGGTGTCGAACTGATAGGTCAGGACCTGGGCGGGGGCTTCGAGCCAGCCGGGGATGTTCTGTGACTCGGCGAGGTAGGCGAAGGGCACCCAGCCGGGGAAGACCACGTCCACGAGCATGAGGACCCGCTGGGCTGGCAGGTTGACGAAGATGTTGCCGGGCGAGTGGTTAGGGCCGTGGTAGGCGAGGCTCAGGACGTCGTCGCCGGCGTGAACGTTCAGGTGGCGTTCGAAGGTGACGTCGGGGAGCGGGCGGTTCGGGTCGCTGGTCTGCCTCAGCAGCTCGGCAACGTCTTTGTGCGCGTAGAAGCGTGCTCCCTCGTAGAGAGTCATCGCGCCGGTGTGGTCGGCGTGGTGATGGCTGTAGATCGCATGAGTGACTGGGGATGTGGTGACGGTCGCGATAGCACGCAGGATGTTTTTGCCAAGAGTGGGCGGGGCGTCGACCGCGACGACTCCCTCCGCGGTTGTGACGAAGATCATCTGGTAGAGGCCGTCGGTGAGCCAGTAGACGCGGTCCGCGATCTCCTCGACCAGGTAACCGGCCGCGGGAATGGCCGGGCCCTTGGCAGGTGGCGGGACTGGCGCAGTAGTGCCCGGCGGGCAGGCAGCCGTGACGGCGGATACGGCGGCCTTTGCCGTGCTCCGTCCGAGCAGCGGTGCCGTTGAGATGGCAGCGGCTGCCAGTCCCGTCGACGCGATGAGGTTCCGGCGTGTCAGCGGTGACCGGGGCGCGTGGGTGCCTGGTTCCGGGGTTGATGGGGTCATTTCGGGTTCGCCTCTCCGGTGATGTTGAGCTGCCGGTGTGGTCTGGAGGGGTCAGTCGTCGGGCCGCTGGAAGTCATGTCGCGGCTCCTCTTACGCGAGCGGGGAAGCAATATAGCTTGCGCAAGCAAGTATAATTATAAATTGCTTGCGCGTGCAATACACTGGTCCGCGCGGCCAAGGTGGCCGGTTCGGAGCTTCCTGCAGTGTTAGGTCACAGTGGGGCTGCACAGCGCGGCCAGGCCGCTGGCGGGGTCGCCAGTAACCCCGGACCGTACCTGGCCAGAAAGACAGCTAGGGTGAGCGCCTCATTGACTGTGAACGGACCTACCAGGCCAGCCGGGCAGCCTCCGCGAGCGAGCGGGGAGCCTCCGGTGGAAGATGCGCCCGATCTGGCCGATGCGCTAGCCCGGCTGCATCAGCAAACCGGCCTCTGGCAGTCCTTTCTCGCTGTCCACCGGCAGATCGTGGGGCAGCTTGCTGATGAGATGCTGATCGAGCACCAACTCCCGCTGGAGTGGTTCGACGTCCTGGTACACCTCGCCGACATGCCCGGCATGCGCGCGCGGCAGAAAGAGCTGCGGAAGCGGATGCTGCTCAGCGAGAGCGGCGTGAGCCGGCTGCTCGCGCGGATGGAAAAGGCCGGCGTAATCACCCGGACAACGGCCGGCGACGATCGGCGCGGCGTGGAAATAGCCGTGACTGATGCGGGCCACGCCGCTCTGCTTACTGCCATTGACTCGCACCTGCAGCTCGTAGCATCCCTCTTCACCGCGCGCCTGACTGCGGCCGACCGAGCAGTTCTGAGCAAGGCGCTACCGAAACTCCTGGCCGAACCGCGGCGAGAGTGATGGCCGGCAAGTGAATTAGGTTGCCCGCAGCGCCAGAGCTGGCCGCCCAGATCAGGGACGTCCACCGGCGGCCGGCCGCGGTCGCGGTGCACTGCGTGACCGCCGAGCAGCTTGTGGTTGCCGTAGCCGCTTTCCAGCCGGCGGCCCCGGCGTCGGCGGGCCAGGCCGACCGGGTCGAGCACGCCGAAGTCCCGCCGGGGTACGCCGATGATCTTCCGCCTGGGCCCGGCAGTTGTGACCCAGCCCGGTTTCATCCACGACCGGGGTGACGATTACCGGCAGCATGTGGCTCCCACGGAGCAGGGCTGGCTCCATCCGTGCGCCAGCCTGCTCCGGGCTGGGGTAGGAGCCGACGAGGGTGCTCAGCGTGAGCATGCTGGCGAACCTGCGCACCGCCGTTCCCTGCCGGATGAGCACCAGGGCGAGCCGCGACGTTGCCCGGCGACAGTATCCGCCGGGGATCACGGCCTAGTGTGGACGCCTAGGATGTCGGCGATGAGCGCGCCAGCGTAAGCCCTGGGGGAGGGTGCTCGTGGGTACTCCAAGTGCCATGAAGACGGATATTGATCTTGATCTCGCGGCCGAGCTTGCCCAGCAGCTACGGGTCGACTCGGTCCGGTCGAGTACGTCGGCCGGGTCGGGTCACCCGACTTCCAGCATGTCGGCCGCTGACCTGCTGGCCGTCCTCGTCGGCCGGCATCTTCGGTATGACTGGGACGACCCGGCCAGCCCGGCCAACGATCACCTGATCTTTTCCAAGGGTCATGCGTCGCCGCTGCTCTACTCGGTCTACAAGGCGGTAGGAGTCGTCACTGACGACGAGCTGATGACGGGTTACCGCCGGTTCGGGTCGCGGCTGGAGGGCCATCCGACCCCGGTCCTGCCGTGGGTGGACGTGGCGACTGGCTCTCTGGGCCAGGGGCTGCCAGACGCCGTCGGGGTCGCGCTGGCCGGCAAGTATCTCGATGAGTCCCCGTTCCGCGTCTGGGTTCTCTGCGGTGACAGCGAGATGGCCGAGGGGTCGATCTGGGAGGCCTTCGACAAGGCCTCGCACTACAAGCTGTCGAACCTCATTGCCATGGTGGATGTCAACCGGCTCGGGCAGCGCGGGCCGACTGAGTTGTCCTGGGATCTGGAGACCTACAGCCGCCGTGCGTCGGCGTTCGGTGCCCGGGTCCTGACCGTCGACGGCCACGACGTGGCCGAGATTGACCGGGCCATGGCAGAGGCGGGCGACATCACCGGTGACAGGCCGACCGTCATCCTCGCCAGGACGATCAAGGGCCGCGGCTTCTCCGAGGTCGAGGACCGGGAGGGCTGGCACGGCAAACCCCTCCCGGCCCCGATGGCTGAGCGTGCGATCGTCGAGCTGGGCGGAGAACGCGGCCTGACCGTGCGCGGCCCGAAACCGGTTCAAGCCGCGGCGGCCGCCCGTGCTGGAGAGCCCGGCGGGGAGGTGCGGCTTCCCAGCTACGCAGTCGGGGACGTGGTTGCTACGCGCAAGGCGTACGGCCAGGCATTGCGCGCGCTCGGCGTCCGCCGCGATGTCGTGGCGATGGACGGTGAGGTGAGCAACTCGACGTTCGCTGACGAATTCGCGAACGCGTATCCCGAGCGGTACTTCGAGATGTACATCGCCGAGCAGCAGATGGTGGCCGCCGCAGTGGGCTTCAGCGTGCGCGGCTACCGGCCGTTCGCCTCGACGTTCGCGGCCTTCCTGACCCGTGCTTATGACTTCATCCGGATGGCCGCTATCTCGCAGGCCAACATCTGCCTGGTCGGCTCGCACGCCGGCGTGGAGATCGGCGCTGACGGGCCCTCGCAGATGGCGCTGGAGGACCTGGCGATGATACGCGCTGTTCATGGCTCGACTGTCCTGTACCCGAGTGACGCCACCAGCACGGCTGCTCTCGTCCAGGCCATGGCCGACCGAGACGGGATCGTCTATATGCGCACGACGCGTGGCGCCTACCCGGTGCTGTATGCGCCGGGCGAGGCATTCCCGGTCGGCGGGGCGAAGGTGCTGCGGTCCGGCGATGAGGATCAGGTCACCTTGATCGGCGCGGGCGTGACCCTGCATGCCTGCCTCGCCGCAGCCGACGAGCTCAAGGCCGACGGGATCAGCGCCCGCGTCATCGATGCCTACTCGGTCAAGCCAATCGACACCGCGACGCTTAAGGCGGCGGCCGCGGCCACTGGCGGCAAGCTGGTGATCGCCGAAGACCATCACCCCGAGGGCGGCCTCGGGTCCGCGGTCGTGGACGCGCTGACCGGCACCGGGCAGGTCGACCTGACCGTGCTGCACCTGTCTGTATCCGAGATGCCAGGGTCGGGGACCAGCGAGGAACTTCTCGACGCGGCCGGCCTCAGCCCGCGGCACATCGCGGCCGCCGCCCGCAGCCTGGCAGGCTGACACGTCGGCCACCAGCGCATCGGCTCATCCAGGAGCCCGAAAAGAGCCAGCTGTGCTCTGGATCTTGAACGGACGTCTTGCCAGCCTAGGTCTCGTGATTCACGAGCGCGGCATGCGAGCAACGACAGTTCCCGCAGATCAGAGGGGATTTCGCCTGGTCATCGATATCCGTCCCCCGCAGGATTCGAACCTGCGCACGCGGCTCCGGAGGCCGTGTGCGCGTAAGTTGCCGCGCCATCTCTGACCTGCGCAGACGCGCTGCATCGCTTGCCTCGGCCCGCTGTTCTATCGCAGTTCTCTCGCGGGCAACGGAGCGCTCCAGTCCAGCTGAACCGTAGCTGCCGGTCAGGGCACCAGCCGCGGTCTTCTCGTCGTCGCCCTGTCTTTGATCTTGTCCGGCCGAGTCCAGGCGTGGCCAGAGCCCGGCCGGAGGTGTCAGCTGGTGCTGGCTCGGGTGGCGAGGTCGAAGGTGGTGGCCAGTTCGCTGGCGTAGACCTGCATGTCCAGGCCCGGGCTAAAGCGCAGGGCCAGGAGCATGGTGTGGGTGACGGCCGAGCGCACCAGCCCGGCCATGACCTGGACGTCGAACTCCCGTAGCTCTCCGGCCTGCTGGCCGTCGAGGAGAATATGCTCCAGGGTTGGCTTGTGGGTCTCCAGGGGCATGGAGGCGACCAGGGGCAGCCCGTCGGGGCCGAGCGCTTTGAAGGCGATCTCCAGGACTGCCAGGTGCAGGCTGGGGTGGGCGGTCATGTAGTCGGCTGACCCGACCAGGTAGGCGCTGATCTTCCCGCGGGCGGTGGTCTGGGCGGCCAGCCGGGGCTCGATGAAACCGGTGAACGTCGCGACGGCGGTGCGGATCAGTTCCTGCAGGAGCTCGTTCTTGTCGGCGAAGTGGTAGGAGATGACGCTCTTGGCCACGCCGGCCTGCCGGGCGATCTCGGCCATGGTGGCCCGCTCGTAGCCGGCCTGGGCGATCACGTCCGCGGCGCACCCGACGATCTGGGCGCGGCGGGCCGTCTCGGTGAAGGTCCGGGCAGGCCGCTCGGTCTCCGGCTGCATCCCCGTACGCTACTGTAGGCCGCACGGCCGGAAAACTGGCCGCCTGGCCGAAGGCCCTGGGAGAGCGCCGTGGGACTGGAAGATCGCCTGCCCGGCGGGGTCCTGCTGACCACCGTGGAGAAGCTCGCCGGCTACGTCCGCAAGAACTCGGTCTGGCCGGCCACGTTCGGCCTGGCCTGCTGCGCCATGGAGATGATGGCCGCCGGCGGCCCGCGGCACGACCTGGCCAGGTTCGGCATGGAGAAGCTGGCCGCCACGCCGCGGCAGGCCGACCTGATGGTCGTGGCCGGCCGGGTCAGCCAGAAGATGGCGCCGGTGCTGCGGCAGGTCTACGACCAGATGTCCAACCCCAAGTGGGTCATCTCGATGGGCGTCTGCGCCTCCAGCGGCGGCATGTTCAACAACTACGCCATCGTCCAGGGCGTCGACCACCTGGTCCCGGTCGACATCTACCTGCCCGGCTGCCCGCCGCGGCCGGAGATGCTGATCGACGCGATCGTCAAGCTGCACGACAAGATCCAGAACATGAAACTCGGCGTCAACCGCGAGCGCCAGATCACCGAACTGGAGCAGGCCCGGCTCCAGCGCCTGCCGCTAGCACCGCAGACCAGCCGATGACCGTGGCAGCCCCCAGGCCGACAAGTTGCTGTTCTGGCTCGTCGCCACGATCACAACCTGGCGCTCCGCCGGGAACAGCACCCGCTCTACCCCTGGGCTGCCGTTAATCCGGTATTGCGGAGCCCTGCGTGGGCCTCGTCGCGAAGGACGTCCAGTGCCACGCACCATAGCGGCGACTCGCGTCCATGCGTGCGGCCAATACGTCACCGGGAAGGTCAGCCCGACCTCGGCGTAAGCCGCTACTGCTTTGGCGCGCCCTCGGGCCGGCTGCCAGTCCCTGCCTCGGCGGTACGCAACTGCGGCCCGCAGCAAGGCGTCGGCTCCTCCAGCCGCGAGTCATGGTTCGATGGAAGGCATGGATCACGCCGTGGCGCAGCGGCTGCTGGGCTCGAGTGGCCTAACGGTGTCCGCGCTGGGACTTGGCTGCATGGGCCTGAGCTACCACCGCAGCACCACCCTGGACCGAGACGAGGCGATCGCCCTGATCCGGGATGCGGCGGATCTCGGGGTGACGTTCTTCGACACCGCGCAGGTGTACGGCCCGTTCACGAACGAGCAGCTTGTGGGCGACGCCCTTGCTCCCGTTCGTGATCGAGTCGTCGTCGCCACGAAGTTCGGCGAAGTCGACGCGGCCGGCCGACCCGCTCTCTCCAGTCGACCCGAGCTGATCAGGCAGACGACCGACGCTTCTCTCGTGCGCCTTGGCGTTGAGGCGATCGACCTGCTGTACCAGCACCGAGTTGATCCCGACGTGCCCATAGAGGACGTCGCCGGCACCGTCAGGGACCTGATCGCGCAGGGCAAGGTCAGGCACTTCGGCC
>DAIOWC010000263.1:0-7572 GCA_036758685.1 Streptosporangiaceae bacterium
TGGCTTGCGCGACCTCGGTGTCCTGGAAGGTAAGGATCAGGTCCATGATCTGGATTAGGGCGCCGAGCGTCCTGGTGTCCTTGTCGCCGGCCGCGGGCAGCCCTCGCAGCCTGTCGTACACGGCGCGGGACTCGTCCATCCGGCCAACAGATAGCAGCGCCCTGGCCAGCCCGGCAGTAATGATGGGGATCTGCGGCGCGGCTGCGGCGAAGTCAAAGAACTCGGCCGGGATCTCGGCGGCGTCGCCCCGGGTCATCGCCAGGCACACGGCGAAGGCGTAGGACAACCCGGCGCCCGAGGGATCCTGGAGCCGGACCGCGAGCCGGCGCGCCTCCCAGGACCGGTCCCTGGCCACCGCGAACTGACCGGCCAGCGCGGCACGTGACGCTTGCTGCCGCAACAAGTGCCAGCGCGCCAGCGGCAGCCGGGTGGACTCGGCGAGCTGCCCGATCTCAAGGATTTCCGCGTCCACCGCCTCTAGATTCAGCAGCTGATACGCGGCGTCGATCCGCCAGATGTGGCCGAGCACTGCTGCAAGTGGCTGGTCGGTGCTCAAGGCCAGCTCGATCGCGCGGTTGCCGAGGCCCAGCCACTCAGCTTTGTGCTGCGGGGCTGACAGCGCTGCCACCCGGGCACGGATGGCCTCGAGTTCAGCGACCGGATCACCGGCTGCGGCCGCCGCAGCAACGGCGGCGGCTGACTCGGCGCCGGCCTGCGTCACATGGCCGAGCTCCGCCAGCGCGGCCGCTCGCTGGGCGAGCAACCGGGCACGCCGGGCTGGCGGGCAGTGTCCGTCGGCAAGCGCGCGATCGCAGAGCCCGAGCAGCGTTGCCGCGACCGGATGATGCCCGACGCCGCGCACTACCAAAGCGGCGTCGGCCACTAGGTCTAGCCGCCCGTCTCGTTCGGCCGCATCCGCGGCACTCACCGCATGCTGCAAGCTCGTTCCCAGCTTTCCCGCCCGGTACTCCGCGGTGGCCAGCTCGGTCAGGAGCACGGCGCGCTCCGCGTCGCTGGCGCCGCCGCGCGCGGCCGCGGCTAGCGCGGTGGCCAGGTACCGGGCAGCGTCCTCGAAAGCAAGGCCCGATGTCGCCGCTGCTGCGGCGGCTGACGCCCAGCCCGCGGCGCGCTGCAGCGCCACCCGGTCAGGCGCCGCCCGCAGGAGGTGGGCAGCCACCTCGGCGCCCCGTTCCCGATCGACAGCAGCCAGTGGCTCCAGTACCGACGCAGCGCGCTGGTGCAGGCCGGCCAGCCGCGCTTCGCTGATACTGCCGTATATGCCATCGCGGATCAGGGCGTGCGTGAACCGCCACGATCCTGGCCGATAGGGCAGGTGCGCGACGAGTCCGTTCGCTTCGGCGGCGGACAGCGAGTCCCACACGTCGGTGCTAGCGCCGCCGATCGCAGCGGTCAGGCCGGCGTCGAAGTCCGCGCCGAGCACGCTCGCCGCCGCCAGCACCTCGCGGGCACCAGGATCGAGGTCGCGCAGGAGCGAGGACACCAGGTGGCTGATCTCAGCGGTGGCGCCGACGACGCGCGCGAGGGTGTCGGCGTCCCTCGCAGCACCAGGCTTAGCGGCGAGCAAGCGGGCCAGCGTGGCCACGTAGAGCGGGTTACCTTCCGAACGGGCATGTACGAACTGAGCCAGGTCCGGATCCGTGCTTAGTCCGGCCACCTGCAGGATCTCTTCCACGGCAGCCTCGTTCAGCGGCGCGAGCCGCAGCATTTGCACACCGGGCAGCCTGGCCAGGTCCCCCAGGGCATCCCGCCACGGGTCGGCTGCTGTGTCCCGGCAGGTGGCCAGCACCAGAAGCCGGGATCCCGGCAGCTCGGCGGCGAGCTCTCGCAGCAGGAACAGCGACGCATGGTCAGCCCATTGCAGGTCCTCCAGGACAACAAGCAGGTCAGCCGCCGCGGCTGCCGCTGTGATCGAGTCGGCGGCCGTCGCGACGGCCCGAAATCTCGCGGCAGCCAGATCGTCAGAGCTGGCGCTGCCGATTCCGGTCTCGCCAGCCAACTGCGCGCCGGTATCCACCTGACCCACCGCGTTCAGAATCCGCCGCCATGGCCAGAGCGGCGGCGCGCCCCGCTCCTGGACGGCGCGCCCCCACAACACCTGCGTCCCGCTGCCGCGGGCAGCGTCTGCGAACTCCTCTGCCAGCCGCGTCTTCCCGATCCCGGGCGGGCCGATCAGCACCGCGATCCGGCCGTGACCCGCCAGCGAGTCCGTCAGCCAGCCGCGCAACTCGGTCAGCTCCTGGTCCCGCCCTGCCAGCCTGCGTCGCCCAGGCGCGGCATCTGCCACGCCGCCATACTCCCGCGGGGCGTGAGCTGCCGTCCAGGATCACCGCGGGCGAAGTCGCGTACCCGGCCACGTACTAGCACGCATGCGCGGGCCGTAGCCGTCGTCCGACAGTGGACGAGTCAGATTCCCGCGGGAGAGGAGCCCGAGATGTACGCCTATGTGGAGCAAGCTAACAGCCGGCCTGGTCCCGGCATCGGAGGTGACACTGCGGACCTCAGCACCAGGATCGCGGGCCAGCGTGGCTTGCTCGGCTGCATCAACCTGCAGCAGCTGGCCGGGCCGACCGCAGTGCGCCTTACGCTGTGGGACACCGAGAACAGCACCGCCGAATTCATCGGAACGCGTGCCCAGTTCGGCTCGCCTGCTGGCGCACTTTGCAAAGTCGGCGAATACGAGCAGGGACCTGCCGGAGCGCACGCAGCATCTCATGCCCGGCTGCTTTACTTCGACGGCCCGCGCACGCCCGAGCAGGTCGCGGCAGCGGATTTCGGCGGGCGGAAGCGGATCTGGCCGGCTATCCGCGAGCTCTGCGGGCTGGTCAGCGTGTACCTGCTGCGTGGCAGCGACCTCGGATGGATCGTCGTGACCCTGGCTACCTCGGTCGACACGCTGGAGGCCGCCCAGAGTGCGGTCATGGCCGCCGATCTGCTGCCCGGCGAGGACCGGGCGCTGCTGCCAGGACCTGACCGGATCGAGATCCACAACGTCACCGGCTACCACGTACAAGCCGTCGCCCAGCCCGCCACCACCGGCGAGCGCTGATAGGCGCCCGTTAAGAACGGCACGAGGCCGAGCACATCAGGGAACAGGAGACCAGCATGTACAAGTCAGTACGGCGGACAGCGATCATTGCCGCCAGCGCGGCGCTAGCAACGAGCGGCACGATCGGCGTGGCCGTCGCGGCGCATGGGAAACCGGCCCGCACCGGCAGGACCCTTGAGTACTACGCATTTGACATCAACAACGGCACCAGCGACCCGGGCTTCATCGCGGTAGCGGGCACGAACCCCGGCGCCTTCTCCCAGGGCGACGAGCTGATCATCAACGATCAGGTCACCGTCACCCGCAAGCGCGGCAGCGGCTACCCGATCGTGGGCTTCGACTCGGGCGAGTGCACCCTGACCAGGCTGCCGGAGAAGTACGCGGAGCAGACCCTGGGCAACTGCGTAGTGACGGTCACATGGAAGAACGGCAGCCTGACGGTCCAGGGAGTCGTCCGCTTCAAGAAGCAGGAACCGCAGCCGGCTGCGCTGGCGGTGACCGGGGGAACGGGCCGCTACGACGGCGCGGCAGGAGTCGTCGATGTCGCATTCACCGAGAACCACAAGATCCTGACGTTCAAGCTGAAGTGACATGCGGCGGGCCGGGATCGCCGATCCTGGCCCGCCGCGACGCTAGGAAACTATGGCGGCTTGCGAGACGGGGACACTAGCGCCGGCCTGCGCGCTCTGGCGCAGGCTCCTGCCTTGAGCTGGGCCTGTCCGCGTCCGAGAACCCCTGCTGGGTAGCCGGCGGGTGGCCTCGTGGGTCGGCAAGCCGGGAGGTCGCCCCAGAGCCGCCGAGTGGGCCGGACTCGGCGGTGACGGAGAACGTCAGGGCCGCAATCTGGCCTCTAGTCTCAGTTCTAGTCTCATTCACCGCCGTCCAGCATCGTTCACCCAGAGCCGCTCGTAACTTGTCTGCGCACGTCACCGACAGTGCCGAACCTCGGTCGACGCATGCCAGCAGTGTTGGAAAGCGCGTTGGGGGCAACCCCTCAAGAGTTCGAATCTCTGATCCTCCGCCATACCTGACCAGCCGTGATGCGCGGCCTTCAGGACTCTGAGAGCGGCCGGCCTAGTCTGCGGCCGGAATGCGCGCCGCGTAGGGAACTAGGTCGCGCCTGGCGCCCGCCGTTCGTCAGCAGGAGGATGACGCGCTGGCACCGCGCGGGGTCAGCGAGATCTCCAGAGCGTTCTTGGCGATACTGCTCGGCAGGCCGGTCACGGACGGGCTAGCGGACGCGTCCGCGCCAAGGTTCGCCAACGCGATTATGAGGCCTGCATATCCGTGGCCGGTGAACGTGATCTCGGCCATGCCCTGCGCGGCCCCCGTGTTGGGGTCGGAAGTCAGGGTGTTGTCCGTGATCTTGTAACCGGCCCCGGGCAGCGCCGACGTGTAAAAGGCCGACGCGCGAACGGGAGTCACCGAGCTCAGCTCAATGAGAACCTGCTTGCCGCACGGCATGTTGGCGACCACCTGCGCGCTAGCCGGAATCGGGAAGGAGCCGACTGGCGCGTCCACGCGGACCGTTTTGGCCGTGCTGGCCGGTGGCGAGCTCGGGTGCAATGCCGCCTCCGAGGACGGGGGACGGCTCGCACCGGGCGACGATGCCCCCGGGCTCGCGGTCGTTACTCCCGCGCTGCACGCGGCCAGGGACAGCCCGGCCGCGCAGGTTGTCAGGGCCATGGCTACGGGACGGTATAGGGTCACTTGCCACCTCTTAAGCGTTATGGTCGTTGCTGCTTCAAAGCCTAGAAGGGCGCCGTGCCGCGCAGATCGCCGTGATGTCGCGGATCTGAGACAGCGGGCGCGGTCCCGGCACGGCCCGGCACCGGCAGCCGAATGCTGACCACCGTGCCCTGACCGTCCCGGCTGCGGATCGCGACCTGCCCGCCATGGCGGGTGACGATGACGCGGACCAGAGCGAGCCCGATGCCGGTACCCGGAAGGCTGCGCGCGGCCCGGCCTCGGGCAAGCTCCTGCCAGACAGTCCCGATTTCGTCTTCCGGGATCCCGGATCCCGTGTCGGCTACCTCCAGCAGCAGCCAGTTGCCGTCCTCACTGGCGCGTACCTCCACCGTGTCGCGCGGGGCGGAGAACTTCACCGCGTTCGCGACCAGATTCTGGAGCGCGATAAACAACAGGTCGGGGTCACCTTCGATGGACGGAAGCGGCCATGGTGCCTGTGGCACGCTCACCCGGAGGACCCGCTCGCTCGTCCCGGGGATTGCTCCGATGGCTTCCTGCACTTCCTTGAGCAGGCTGGGCAGGTCGACGTGAGCCTTCTCGATCTCCTGGGTCTCCAGGTCCGCCAGCTTGCGCAGGTCGCCGACGAGCTGCGTGATCCGGTTCGCTTGTGCCGACACGCTCGCCAGAGCGGCATCAGCGGGGGTGCGGGTCATGGCCAGGGCCTCGGCCTGCTCGATGTTCGCCAGCCCCGCGCGGATGGCGGTCAGCGGATTCTTCAGCTCATGGTCGAGCCGCATCAGGAAACGCAGCCGGTCCGCCGCGGCCTCCGCCACCGCTGCTCGCACCGCCACTGCGGTGGCCGCGGCGGCGCGCCGCCGGATCAGGGTGACGGCGGCAAAGACAAGGGTGCCGAGCAGGCCCGCGATGCCCGCCAGCAGGCCCGGCGACACCGCTGCGTACAACCTGGTCTCAGGTTCGGTCACCTGCAGGACGACGCCGAGAGCCGTCCCGGCCAGCAGCGGCGCAAGTAGCCACACGAGGGGACCAGGCGCCAGCCGTCTCACAGCACCTCGTCCACGCTGGCCATGAAGCGATATCCCTGGCCGGGCACGGTCGCTATCCACTCGGGGCGCATGGGATCGTCGCCGAGCGCTCGTCGCAGTTCGGCGATCCGGTTATCGACCGCGCGTGTTCCGACCGGGAAGTCAAACCCCCACAGCACTTCGAGCAGCCGGTCCCGCGTCATCAGTTCATCCGGGTGAGTCAGCAAGTAGTCCAGCAAGAGCATCGCCTTGGGCGTGAGTACGAGTTCTGTGTCTCTGAGCCAGGCCCGGCGCGAGATCCGGTCCATCCGCAGGCTGCCGGCGCGCAGCGCGGGCGACGCGGACAGCGGCCTGCGGCCGGGGCGCGCGCGACGCATCACCGCACGGAGCCGCGCCAGCAGCTCATGCGGGTCAAACGGCTTATTGAGGTAATCGTCTGCACCCTCATCCAGGGCGATCGCACGCTCGGCGGACTCACCCACCTGCGTCAGTAGCACTACCGGTAGCCAGTGGCCATCGGCGCGCAAGCGGCGCAGTACCTCCCGCCCATCAAGCCGGGGCATCAGGACATCGAGGACGCAGCCGTCCGGGTCAAGCCGCTCCACCTGCTCCAGAACAGCCTGGCCGTCCGAGGCGACATGCACGGTAAGCCCAGCCCGTTCCAGGAAGGGAGCCAGGTTGGACGTAATCGCCTCGTCATCGTCGGCGAGGATCACAACAGGGCGTGCGCCTTGCCGCCCCACACCCGGCCTGCGGATCGCGTGCATGCGGGCATTATTGCTTGTATAGGCATTTAATTAGGAATCATCCGCCAGCTCGCCGCCACAGCCCGCTGTGGTTGCGGGCGCCTAGCTCCGGCCGCGGCGAGCAGCACGTGGCGCGTGGTGCTCGGGAACTGTGCGCGCCACAATCCGTTTTAGCCGCACTCTCTGCACGAGGTGCCTTGCTGGCGCCCCACCTGAGCGCCAGTGACCTGGGTGATGTTACGCAGGTCGGTAATCTGTGCGTGAACTTCTCTCTCGACCGCGGCTCGATCAGCCGGACTGACTATCCGGACTGACTATGAGGAGAGGGCGCAATGGCCAACCGGCCCGGCTCGGAGGGTTCAGGCCGCGCGCCGAGCGGGTCAGAGCCCGGGCTGATCCGCCGTCATGACCTGGTGGCCGCCCTGGACCGGGCGGCTCAGAAGCGGGTCACGATTGTTTCGGCGCCTGCCGGAACCGGGAAGACGTCGCTGTTGCGTGCATGGGCGGACCGGCCGGGTCAGGACTGCCGGGTCGCCTTCGTAACCGTGCGGCCGGGCCAGCACGACATGCCGCTCTTCTGGCTCACCGTGCTGGGCGCGGTCCGGGCCGCGGCAGGCTCCGGCGAGGACGATGCGCAGCTGCCGGCGGTGGCACCCGGTTCGAGCGGTGACGCCATGGTGGACAGGGTGCTGTCCGAGCTCGGGGAGTCCGGCGCCCGCTTCGTTCTGGTCATCGATGACCTGCACGAGCTCAGCTCACCCGATGCCGCCGCTCAGGTCACAGCCCTACTCACACGCCTGCCTCCGGATGTCCGGGCGGTCGTGGCCACCCGGCGCGACCTGCCGCTGCGCCTGCACAAGCTACGGCTGGCCGGTGACCTGGCCGAGATCCGCGCCGCGCAACTGCGCTTCACTGAGCAGGAGACCCGTCAGCTCCTCGCCGCCGCCGGAATTGCGCTGCCCGAGCACACGACCGCGATGCTGCATCAGCGGACCGAGGGCTGGGCGGCCGGGCTGCGGCTCGCCGT
>DAIOWC010000264.1:0-7571 GCA_036758685.1 Streptosporangiaceae bacterium
GATGAGCATGGCAGCGTCGTCAGCCTCGGAGAACGCGAATGTTCGATTCAGCGGCGGCATCAGAAGCTGCTGGAGGAATCGCCTTCGGTAATGGTGACACCTGAACTGCGCGCCGAGATTGGCGCCGAAATGCACCCAATCGAGTTCCGGGCCGACTTCCTGGCGCCTCCGGCCGGTCAGCGACTGGAGATCCGGGTCTGGTCGCCGGGCCATGAGCAGGTCAGCGTGTATACGGCCGGTCTGGTCCGCGCCGGATAGCACAGGCTGCGCGCGGCCGGCAAGCACGCCCGTGCGCAAGCGACGGCGGGCGCTGGCGCGGTACCTACCGGCGGGTAGAACATGGTCATATGGCTACACAGCTTCAGCGCAGCGCCACACCAGGCCCCCGCGGCAGTGCGGCGACTATGCGCCTGGCCTCACTCATGCGTGACCCGCTCGGGGGGTACCTGAATCTGGCGGCCACCTACGGTGATGTCGTCCGGCTGCCAGTGTCCCCGCGCGCCAGCGTCTTCTTGTTCACCCGGCCAGAGCACGCCGAGCACGTCCTCGCGAGCAACCAGGACAACTACGTCAAGGCGTTCACCTACCGGCCCCTGCGCGCGCTCATGGGCAACGGGCTGCTGACCAGCGAGGGCGAGGACTGGCGCCGGCACCGGCGGCTGATCCAGCCGCTCTTCTCCCGGCGGGACGTCGGCAACTTCGGCCCGCCGATGACCGAGGTGACCCGGCGCATGCTCAAGAGCTGGGAGGGCCTGCCGGACGGCACGGAGATCGACGTCGCGGCCCGGATGAGCGCACTGGCGCTGGAGATCGTGGGACAGGCGCTGTTCGGCACGGACCTGTCCGGCGACGCGGCGCCGATGAGCCGCGCGATCAGCGCCGGCCAGAAGGTGGCCATGCTGGCGACCTTCGTCCCGCTCTCCTGGGGCCCGCGGTCAACCCGCGCCCTGAAGGCCGTCGCTCGCCGGGCGGGCGGCACGCCCGAGGGCATCGACGGCCTGGTCGACCGGATGATCGCCGAGCGCCGGGCGCTCACGGCCGCCGCTGGCAATGGCAATGGCGCCGCGCCGGGGCGCCGCGACCTCCTGCACGTCCTGCTGACCGCGCGGAACGAGGACGGCTCGCGCCTCACCGACACCGAGATCGGTGACGAACTCTCGACCTTCATGCTGGCCGGGCACGAGACGAGCGCGGTCACGCTGTCCTGGGCGCTGGCACTTCTTTCCGCCTACCCGCAGGCGCGGGACCGGCTCGAGGACGAGGTCGACTCGGTGCTCACCGGACGCGAGCCCGAGACCGCCGATGCCGAGCGGCTGCCGTGGACGACCGCGGTCATCGCCGAGACCCTGCGGCTCTACCCGCCCGCGTGGACCGTCGAGCGGGACGCGCTCGGTGACGACAGCGTGGCGGGTGTCCCGGTCCCGGCCGGCAGCACGGTCGCGGTGCCGCCGTACCTCGTGCACCGGCACCCGGACTTCTGGCCCGATCCCGCGGGCTTCGACCCGGCGCGGTTCCTGCCCGCGGCCGACGCAGCCGCCAGCCCCGCCGCCGCAGGCACCAGCAGGACGAGGCTGGCGGCGGATCGTCCGCGTTACGCCTATATTCCGTTCGGCGGCGGCCGGCGCGCCTGCGTCGGGCAGTCGTTCGCCGAACTCGAGACCGTGCTGGTGCTGGCTTCGATCGCGCAGCGGTTCCGGCTAGAGCTGACCGCGAGCGGGATCCCGAAGCCCAAGGCGGCAATCACGCTGCGGCCAGGTCGGCTGCCCATGCGCCTGCTCCGCCGGTAGCGATCAGCCGGCCCAATCAGATCAGGCCGAGCAGCCCGTCCAGGCCCACGGTCAGGCCGGGTGCAAGGCCCGCGGCACCGCGGATCGCGACGAGCACGCCGGGCATGAACGACGCGCGGTCCAGCGAGTCGTGCCGCAGCGTCAGGACCTCGCCGTGCCCGCCGAGCAGCACCTCCTGATGCGCGACCAGGCCGGCCAGCCGGACCGAGTGCACGTGCACGCCGTCGACCTCAGTGCCGCGCGCGCCCTCGGCCGCGGTGACCGTGGCATCCGGAGACGGGCCGAGGCCCGCGGCCGAGCGCGCCTCGCCGATCATCGTGGCCGTCCGGCTCGACGTGCCCGACGGCGCGTCCGCCTTGCCGGCGTGGTGCAGCTCGATGACCTCGGCGGACTCGAAGAACGGCGCCGCCTGCGCGGCAAACCGCATCATCAGCACCGCCCCCACGGAGAAGTTCGGCACGACCAGCACCCGCTGGTCGCCGTGACCGGCGAGCATCGCGCTGACCTGGGCAAGCCGTCCCTCGTCGAATCCGGACGTCCCGACCACGACCGTGAGGCCGCGCCCGAGGCACCAGCGCAGGTTGTCCATGACGGCCGCCGGGTGCGTGAAGTCGACGACCACATCGCAGCCGTCCAGCAGGTCGAGCGGATCCCCCACGTCCACCTGCGCGGCGACCTCCATATCCGGCGCCGCCTCGACGGCGCCGCTGACCGTCGACCCCATGCGCCCCTTAGCGCCCAGCACGCCTACCCGTATCATCGCGGTCCTCTTTTCGACGGAACGGGGTAGATCCTAGCCTCGGCCCTCCGCCCCGCCGGTGTGCTCAGTACGGTAAGCACGAGCGGCTTCAAGTTACCCACCCGGGAAGGGCCACGCGCATGTGGAATTCGTTCACGACTGACGCTAACAACGGCATTAGCTCCGAGGTGATTACTTACCAGGGCGGGAACGGCGACCAGATCCACGCCTATGTGGCCCAGCCCGTGACCGAAGGCCCGCGACCCGGCATTGTCGCCGTGCACCACATGCCGGGCTGGGATGAGTTCTACCGGGAGTTCTCCGACCGGCTGGCCCGGCACGGCTACACGGTGATCTGCCCTGACCTGTACTGCCGGTACGGGCACGGCGCGCCGGATGACATTACCGCCAAGGTCAGGGCCGAGGGCGGGGTGCCCGACGCGACCGTTGTGGCTGACCTGGCGGCGGCGCGGGAATGGCTGCTGGCCCAGCCGGACAGCAACGGCAAGGTGGGCATCATCGGGACCTGCTCGGGCGGCCGCCACGCGCTGCTGACCGCGTCGCTGACGCCGGGCTTCAACGCGGTTGCCGACCTGTGGGGCGGCGGCGTGATCATGTCCGATGAGGAACTCAGCCCGGCCCGCCCGGTCTCGCCGCTGGACTACACCGCCGACCTGAACACGCCGCTGCTCGGCATCTTCGGCAACGACGACAAGTACCCGACGCCCGAGCTCGTCAACCAGCACGAGGCCGAGCTGAAGAAGCACGGCAAGGACTACGAGTTCCACCGCTATGACGGCGCCTCGCACGGCTTCTTCTACTACCAGGCCCCGGTGTACCGGCCCGAGCAGGCCATGGACGCCTGGGAGAAGGTCTTCGCGTTCTTCGCCGACCGCCTCAGCACCTGACCGGCCGACCGCCGGTACCGCGTCGCCCGCCCATCACCCCAGCGTGGTCATACCCGGGTAGCAGTTTGCCCTGGGCCGCGTCCGACTGCCGTCGTGGTATCACCGCCGATCCGGCTCCGTAGTGTGACGACCAGGCCCCCGTCCGTGAGGCAGCGTTAGCGGCAGCCGGGAATCCGGCGTGACGGCGGCAAGGGGCTGAGATCAGTGGCGACGACGGTGCTTGAGCTGCGTGAGGTGTCGAAGGTCTACGGGACCGGCCCCGCGCAGGTGAATGCGCTCCGGCGGGTGAGTCTGTCGGTCCGCCGGGGCGAGCTGGTGGCGGTCATGGGCCCGAGCGGTTCCGGCAAGAGCTCGCTGCTGACCATCGCGGGCAGTCTCGAAGAACCCACGAGCGGTCAGGTGCTGGTGATGGGGACTGATCTTACGGACCTGTCGCCTAACGAACAGGCGCGGCTGCGCCGGCGTCTCATCGGCTACGTCTTCCAGGACTTCAACCTGCTCGCCGGGTTCACCGCGATCGAGAACGTCACTGTCCCGCTCGAACTGGACGGCACCTCAGCGAAGGCAGCCCACGCGACCGGGATGAAGGCCCTCGCAGAGCTGGGCATCGCCGAGCGGGCCGACCATTTCCCGGACGAGCTGTCCGGCGGGGAGCGCCAGCGCGTGGCGATAGCCAGGGCGGTGGTCGGAGACCGCAGCCTCCTGCTCGCCGATGAGCCGACGGGCGCCCTCGACTCCGTGAACGCCGCGGCGGTTATGCAGCTCATGCTCGCCATCTGCCGGCGCGGGGTAGCTGGCGTGGTCGTGACCCACGACCCGCAGATGGCAGCGTGCGCCGACCGGGTGGTGCTCCTGCAAGACGGGCTGGTCATCGATCAGACCCAGACCTCCCCTGGCCCGAACGCACTGCTCATCCCGGGCGCGCAGCAATGAGCGCGATGATGCAAGATCGGGGCCGGCGGGTCGTGATCCGATGGGCACGACGGCTGCTGCGCCGGGAGTGGCGGCAGCAGGTCCTGGTCATGGCCTTGCTGGCCCTGACCGTCGGGGCCGCCGCCTTCGGCGTGGCCGCCGCCTACAACGTGGCGGCCCTGCCCGGTCCGCAGTTCGGCTCCGCCAATTACCTCCTGCAGTTCGCCGGTGCCGATCAGAAGACCATGGCGGCAGACATCACGGCCGCCAGGAAGGCGTTCGGCACCATTCAGGTGATCGGCCGTCAGTTCGTGGCCATCCCCGGCTCGGCCCAGACGGTCGAATACCGGGCCCTGAACCCGCGTGGCCCCTACAGCGGCCCGATGCTCGCCCTGATCCAGGGGCACTACCCCGCGGGCGCCGGGCAGGTCGCCGTCACCAGCGGCGTCGCGCAGTCACTCCAGGTCCGCATCGGCTCCGTGCTGTCGCTGCCCGGACATCGCCAGAGGGTGACCGGCATCGTCGAGAACCCCAGCGACCTGAAGGACCAGTTCGCGCTTGTGCCTCCGTCGGCCGCTGGCCCGGCACAGGGGGTAACGGTGCTGCTGGACTCCAGTCCGGCGGCGTTCAGCGCCTTCCGTGACACATTCGGCGGGCAGCTGGTGTGGCAGGCGCGCGGCGCCAGCACTCAGGGAGCTGTCGCGGCCGGTGCGCTCGGCGCCATCACGATTCTGATGATGCTGGTCTCGCTGGTTGCCGCCGCCGCCTTCGCCGTTATCGCGGCCCGCCGCCAGCGCCAGCTGGGCATGCTCGCGGCCATCGGCGCGACCCGAAGGCAGCTTCGGATGGTCATGGTCGCAAGCGGAGCGCTGGTCGGCATCATCGCCGCCGTTACCGGGGCGGTGATCGGCCTGGCCGCGTGGTTCGCCGTAGCCCCGCGCCTGGACGCATTCGCCGGTCACCGGATCGACCGGTTCGCGGTTCCCTGGTACCTGGTCGCGGCGGGAATGCTGCTCGCGATACTGACGGCGGCCTGCGCCGCCTGGTGGCCAGCGCGAGCCGCATCCCGTGTCCCGGTCGTCAGTGCCCTGTCCGCCCGGCCGCTGAAGCCCAGGCCGGCGCATCGCAGCGCCATCATGGCCATGGTGCTGATCGCGGTGGCCCTGGCCTGCCTCGCCCTGGCCAGCCAGACCAGCGGCCCGCTGATCATCTTCGGCGCCATGGCGATGGCGCTCGGAATCTCGTTCATCAGCCCGCTGAGCATCCGCGCCCTGACCGCGGTCGGCCGCGGCGCTCCGGTGGCGGTGCGGCTGGCGCTGCGCGACCTGGCCCGCTACCAGGCTCGCTCGGCCGCGGCGCTGGCCGCGATCAGCCTGGCCCTGGGGATCGCCGTGGCGATCATGGTCAGCCTCGCCGCGGACATGAGCGCGGCGAACGCGGGCAACCTGCCCGCCACCCAGATCCAGGTCTGGATCGGCCCGCCCGATGACAACCAGCAGGTCCCCATCCGGACGCCGGGCGAGCTGAGCGCACTGGGGGCTGCGGTGCACCGGATCGCCGGGTCGCTGGGCGGTGCCGCTGTCATCCCACTGGCCATGCCCGTCAACCCGGCCAGCAAGCCGCAGTCCGCTGGCCAGCAGCCGGTTGTCAGCCTGAACGCCCCGGTCGGCCGGGCCTCCGGCCGGGGCGGCGTCTACCGCTCGGTCGCTCTCTATGTCGCGACGCCTGCGGTGCTCCGTCTGCTCGGCATCAATCCGGCGACGATCGACCCGGCAACCGACATCCTCACCGTCCAGGCCGGGCAGGACGTCCTCACCACCATCACCACCGTCACCGCCGCCACCAGCGTCCAGCGGATCCGCCTTCCCGGCTACGGCTCCGAACCAACGTCGCTGATCACCGCGAACGGCCTGCGCCATGAGCACTGGACCCAGATCCAGTCCGGCTGGATGATCGAGTCCGCCCGGCCCCTGCCAGCAGCGCAGATCGCGGCCGCACGGGACGCGGCCGCCAAGGCCGGCCTGGTCATCGAGTCGAGGAACACTCAGGCCTCGCTCGCCACGATCAGAACCGTCGCGACAGCTGCGGGTGCCCTGATCGCTCTCGGCGTGCTGGCGATGGCGGTTGGCCTGATCCGCGCCGAGGCATCCGGTGACGTGCGTACCCTCACCGCCATCGGAGCCGCCAGCACGACCCGGCGCACCCTGACCGCCACGACCGCGGGCACCCTGGCGCTGCTCGGCGCACTGCTCGGATCAGGCGCGGCCTACCTGGCGCTGGCCGCCGCTCACCGCAGCGACCTCAGCGTGCTGCGACAGGTGCCGGTTCTGGACCTCGCGATCGCCATGATCGGCGTTCCGGTCGCCGCCGCGCTGGCCGGCTGGGTCCTCGCCGGGCGCAGGCCGTCGCCGGCCAGCCGGCCGGTGCTCGACTGACGCGCTCAGTCCGCCAGCCGGAACGCGAGCTCCGTCTCCCACTTGCTCGCATCGGGCTCCTCGCTCGGGTCGGTGATGTAGATGTCCAGCCGGCACCCCCAGTGCTCACCGTCCTCGGCGTCCGAGCTGTCCCACTCAACGCCCTGCGTGTCCCCCCAGTGCCGCAGGGTCTCCACCGCGCCGATGAGGCCGTCATACGGGCCGACGTGAAGGTAGGTCACATACCGGCCGGCCGGCAGCATACCGGCTATCACCCCGTCATCTCCCGCGACGGCAGCCGCCACCGGAACGCCGGCCTCAACGTTGAGCTTGCGTTCCATGTCAATGACGTTGTAGCGGAAGAACGGCGCCCCGGCCGGCGCCGCCCCGTGCTCCGCGAGCCAGCCGAACACCTCGCCGAACCGGTGCGCGAACTCGGGCAGCTCCGCCATCGTGACATCGGCCCTGACCGCCACGTAGGGCTGCTCGGGGCGCTCGTTAATCTCCGGCGTTGCTGACATGAGCGGTCCTCCTAGGTTGGTTGAGCCGTCTTCGCGGGCGCGGGACGGACGGGCTGCTGCAGCTCGGTCACCCACTGCTCGACGTCGGGCGACCATTCGATCGTGACCTCGCGCAGGTAGCCGACCGAGCTGAAGCCGTTGGCGTCGGTCCAGCGGGCCAGTGCCTGCCCGGTTACCAGGACGTCATCCATGGATCCGTGGTGAATGATCGTGGCCGCCTGCGGGACCTCGGGGAGCTCAAGCACATTGACGCCGTCGATCGCGCCGGGCCCGGCCGACACCGGGCAGGC
>DAIOWC010000265.1:0-7546 GCA_036758685.1 Streptosporangiaceae bacterium
ATCTTCTCCGCGTACGCCGAACTGCTGCACGGGGTGCGGTCCGGCTTCGACGGCATCGTGATGACCGAGCACAGCCAGTCCTCGTACGACGTCTCGCCGAACCCGACCCTGCTCGCCTCGGCCGTGGCCTGCGCGGCGCAGGCCGAGGGCTTCGACCCGGCGATCGCGATACTCGGCCGCTCGCTCGGCAAGACCCGCGAGCCGCTGAAGATCGCCGAGGAGTACGCGCTGCTCGACTGCATCAGCGGCGGCCGGCTGATCGCCGGCTTCCCCGTCGGGCTCAGCTACGACGCGAACCTCAACGCCTCCCTCCCCGCGATCGAGACCCGCGACCGCGCTCGCGAGCATCGCGAGCTGATCCTCAAGGCGTGGACCTCGCCCCGCCCCTTCCCCTGGAACGGCCGCTTCGAGAAGTACGGCGCGGTGAACATCTGGCCGCGGCCCATCCAGCAGCCGCACCCGCCGGTCTGGATCCCCGGCACCGGCTCACCGGGAACGTTGCGGGACATCCTCAGCAACGACTACGCGTTCGTGTACCTGAGCTGGGACGGCCCGAAGCTCGTCGGGCGCCACGTGTTCGACCGCTACTGGACCATGGCGGAGGAGATGGGCCGGGACCGCAACCCGTACCGGCTGGCCTTCCTCCAGGTGGTCGCCGTCGCCGAGACCGACGAGCGAGCGGAGCAGGAGTACGCCAGCCACCTCATGTCGCTGTACCACTCCGGCCTCGGCGCGATTCCTGGCACCGCCATGGCAGTGCCCGGCTATGCCGAGCCCGCCGCCATCGAGGCCATGCTGCGGGGCGGGGGACCCGACGGGATGCTCGCGCGGATGCGGACCGCGACCTTCAAGGACATCGTCGACAGCCAGGTCGCGATCGTCGGCAGCCCGGCGACGGTCGCCGACCAGCTCGAGGCGTTCGTCCGCGAGTTCCGGATCGGCAACCTGCTGGTGATGCTGCAGAACGGCTCGATGCCGCGCGCACTCACCGAGAAGAACATCTCGCTGTTCACCGCTGAGGTACTGCCGCGGCTGCGGCCGATCTGGGACGACGAGGGCTGGCAGCACCACTGGTGGCCGGCCGCGGCGGCGGCGCCTGCGCAGGCGCCGGCCCGGACGGAGGCGGAGGCACGATGACGACGGGTCCAGCGGCCGTGCGCGACGAGGCGGTCGAGGTCTGGGACGGCCGGCTGCGGCTGCACGTCAAGGTCGCCGGCGACGGGCCGCCGCTGCTGTACTTCCATCCGCTGTCCGGGCTGGCCTGGAATCCGCTGCTCAGCCAGCTGGCCATGCGGCATACGGTGTACGCGCCTGAGCACCCCGGCACGTCGCCGGGCGACCCGCACGCGATCTCGCAGGTGCAGACGTTCTGGGAACTGCTGCTCGTCTACGAGGAGCTGACGCGCGCGCTCGGGCTCGACCGCCCGGTTGCGGTCGGCCAGTCGTTCGGCGGCATGATCGCGGCCGATCTCGCGGCGAGCTTCCCGCGGCTCTTCGGCAGGCTGGTGCTGCTGTCACCGCTCGGCCTGTGGCGCGACGACGCGCCGATCCCGCTCATGGAGATGGTGGCGGGACCGCCCGAGGACCTGCCGAAGTACCTGTTCGCCCACCCGGACAGCGAGGCGGCCCAGGCGGCCATGGCCCTTCCCGCCGATCCCGCGCTGATCCCCAAAGCGATCGCGCAAAGCGCGTGGAACCTCGGCTGCACGACCAAGTTCGCCTGGCCGATCGCGGACCACGGGCTCGACCGCCGGCTGCACAGGATCGGCGTGCCCACGCTGATCGTCTGGGGCCGTGAGGACGCGCTCGTCCCCGTCGCCTACGCGGAGGAGTTCGGCAGCCGCATCGCGGGCAGCCAGGTGGAGGTGATCGACGACTGCGGCCACGTTCACCAGGCGGATCAGCCCGAGCGCACCTGGACCGCGATCAGCAAGTTCCTGGACGGCTGACCGCGGCCGACGGTTAACGCAGCTGGTGCGCCAGGTCCACGACGCCGGGCAGCGACAGCAACCGCCCGGGCGGCGGCGCCTGAATGCCCTCGCGAAGCGTCCAGTGGTCCATGTAGACACCGGCCGGCAGCCAGTAGTCGTCTCCCGGCAGGTTGTCGCTGATCACGACGAATCCCTCGCCCCTGGCCCCGCGGGTCCCCGGCAGCGGCACCCAGAACGCGAGCCCGGTACTCCGGGTCACGAGCGGAACGATGTCCACGATCTGCCCCCACTCGACGTACTCCCACAGGCGCCCGTCCTCGAGCGGGCTGCTCGTGAACGGCGGCCATTCCCGCAGGGCGCTGGTGCCCGCCATCGGCATGACCCGGATCTCGGGGAACGGTACCGGCGTGTCCCAGGTCCCCGGGTGCGGGCAGTGCACCGCGAGCATCACGGTGACCTGGCAGTCGGTCACCCAGCCGAGCAGCGCGCCGTCGTGCGGGAGCGGCATTCCGTTGCTGATCACCTGGCCGGTGACGCCGGAGACCTGTTCACCAGGACGGATCTCCTGGCTGCCGCCCTGGGAGTCGTTCCACGACCTGATGACGAACGCGTCGTCGTCGACGTGGGTGAGCACGTAGAACCCGGCCGATCCGGCCGCGCGGCTCATCAGGACCATCGACGGGTATCCGCCGTTCGCGGGGTGCGGCGTGACCGCGAGTGGGTAGCATCGGAAAAGCCGAAGGCACGCCGCGAACGATGCCGCACCGGATAGGGCCTTAACAAACACGCTCTGCTCCTTGCGCGGAGGAAACCTGGCCCGCGTGACCAGCGGCGTGCGTGCAGGGTGTACGGACTGGCGCAGGCCGGCCACGCGGGAGTCTCTTCGGTTGGAACTACCGTTTCGGCAGGTAGGGCCCGCAATGGCAACCCTTTGCCGCTTGCATCACAAATGCTCGTGCAACTTGCACCCGGAAGACATCGGTCACTTGACGTATATCGATTCCGCCTGGCGCTGCTGCCCGTAAGCTGGCGCGGACGGCCCATCCGGCGTGAGGAGAACTCGCCACAATGTCGCAGCGACGTGTGCTTTTCGGCGCAAGCCTTGGCCAGTGGAACGGCGCGGATGTCGGTAACGTGCCTGGCGTCCTGGAGATAGCGGCGGCGGCCGATCGTGGCGGTCTCGACATGTTCACCATCGCGGATCACCTGTATTTCGGCGACAAGCTAGACGCCTACTCCGCGGTCGGGTTCCTGCTCGGCCGCACCAGCACCATCTCCGGGGCCGTGATCGTGACCAACCTGCCGACGCGGCCCGCGCCCGCGCTGGCGCGCACGATCAGCTCGCTGTCCGCGCTGTCCGGCGGTCGCGTCATCCTCGGGATGGGCGCCGGGGCGATCTGGGACATGATCCCCCAGCTCGGCATCCCGCGGCTGACGCCCGGCGCCGCGGTGCGCGCGATGGAAGAGGCGATCACGCTGATCAGGGCGCTGTGCGGCGGCGGCGAGCCGGTTACCTTCGACGGCTCGTTCTACCAGGTGACCGGCCTTCAGCCGGCCCCGGCCCCCGCGCCGCCCATCTGGACAGGCTCGGTCGGCCCCAAGTCGCTCGCTGTGACAGGGCGGACCGCCGATGGCTGGGTTCCTTCGATGGGGTCGGACTGGCTGAGCGCCAGGTACCGCGAGTCGCGGCCGCTGATCGACGCGGCCGCGGTCGAGGCGGGCCGGGATCCGGCCGGGGTCGCGAACATCTTCAACTTCGGCGGCCGCATCACGTCCGATCCGCTCGCGCAGAACCGCGACGACGACGGGCGCTGGATCGGCGGGTCAGCGCAGCAGTGGATCGAGGAGATGACGTCGGCGGTACTCGAGCACGGGGCGGGTGGCTTCATCTACCGCAGCACGGATGACACCCCCGCACCAGTGGCGGTGGCCCGCTTCGCGCAGGAGATCGTGCCGGCGGTCCGCGAGGCGGTCGGCAGGCCCTGAAAATCTGACCGGTCGCCGTGGCCGCTCCCTGCGGCGTGACATCGCTTCGGCGCAAACGCCAGCGTGACTCGCCGCATCCCCCCCAAGGCGGTCCGGCCACGGCGACCGGGGCACGATTGTGCCGGCCGGTCCCTCACTAACCGGCAGGCACAAGGCACAAACGGCATGCGAGTCATGTCGCCGCACTTACCGGGACAAATCGGACCACGGCAAGCACCTAGGTGCCTAACAGGCAGCAGGTTAAACTTGCCTGGCACCACAGTGCATCATCACAATTGTGTAGGTATATGTGTAGATGCATTCCTGCCAAGTGAGGGAGCGGACATAAGCGCATCCCTGCCCCAGGAACCTAACAGCTTTGTCGGCCGTGAGCGGGAGCTCGCCGAGCTGTGCAAGCTCGTGGGCGGGACTCGCATGCTCACGCTGACGGGCCCCGGCGGCATCGGGAAGACCAGGCTGGCGCTGCGCACGCTGACCACGATGGCCGCCGAGTTTCCCGACGGGGCCTGCTATGTGGACCTGGCCGACCTGACCAATCCGGACCTGGTGGCCGCCCGCGTCGCGTCCGCCGCGGGTGTCGCGGAGGAGAGCGGCCGGCCGCTGCTCGACACGCTGGCCGACGCGCTGCGTCTGCGCAGGCTGCTGCTCGCGCTCGACAACTGCGAGCACCTGCTCGACGCGTGCGCCCGGCTGAGCCAGCGGCTGCTCGCGAGCTCGGCTGAGCTGCGGCTGCTGGCCACCAGTCGCGAGCCGCTGCGGGTCGCCGGTGAGACGGTCTGGCCGGTGCCGCCGCTGCCCGTTACCGCCACCGGCACGTCTCCAGGGGATGCTGTCCAGCTTTTTTCCGAACGGGCGCTGGCTGCTGCCCCAGGTTTCGCGCTCACCCCGGACAACGCCGGCGCCATCGCGGAACTTTGCTGTTCCCTCGAGGGGATCCCGCTGGCGATCGAGCTGGCCGCCGCCCGGCTCCGCACGCTCACCGTCGACCAGATCCGGATGCGGGTGGCCGACAGGTTCGGGCTGCTGACGCTCGGGGACCGGACCGCGCCGCCGCGCCAGCGGACGCTGCGCGCCGCGATCGACTGGAGCCACGACCTGCTCTCGCAGCGAGAGCAGGTGCTGCTGCGACGGCTGTCTTACTTCGCCGGCTGGTCGGTCGAGATGGCGGAGCAGGTCTGCGCGGACGAGCTGGTGCCGGCCGGAAGTGTCCTGGACACGCTGGGCGCGCTGCTGGACAAGTCGCTGGTGATCCGCGAGCCGGCAGTGCTCGGCCAGGCCCGGTTCCGGATGCTCGACACGATCCGCGAGTACGCGGCGGACCGGCTTGCCGCGGCGGGCGAGGCGGCCGCCATCGCCAGCAGGCTCCGCGATTACGTGCTCGCCGAGGCGGAGCGGAACTTCGCGGTGGGCATGGCGCTCGTCCCCGCGCCATGGCAGGACCGGGTGGACGTGTTCCGCAGGTACGACGTGGACGCGCACAACGTCTGGCTCGTGCTGAGCCAGTGCCTCGCCGACGGCGACGTCGGGACCGGGCTGCGGATCTGCACCGCTATCCGGCCCTGCATGCTGGTCCGCGGTGAGTTCGCGATGGGCTGTGAGTGGGTGGACGCGTTCCTCGCCAGCGATGAGGCGGCCGGCGTGCCCCCGGGGATCCGCGGTCCCGCGCTGATCGGCCGCGCGCAGCTCACGCTGTCGAACGACCCGGCGGCCGCCGAGCCCGCGGCGCGGGCGGGGGTGGACTTGTGCCGGGACGCCGGCGATGACTTCTGGACCGCCGCCGGGCTGAACCTGCTCAGCGAGATCGCCGTGCACACCGGGCGGCCGGACCAGGCGGAGGAGTTCGGCAGGGAGGCGGCCTGGATCGCCGAGGCGGCGGGCGACGGCTGGAACGAAGGCTGGGCACTCGGCATCAGGGCCGCGGTGGCCGGGCTGCGCGGCCGGATGCGCGAGGCGGCCGAACTGGCCAGCGCGTCGGTCGACGTGATGCGCGCCATCGACCACCGCTGGGGTGTCGCGCGCGCCCAGCTCGGTCTCGGCGACCTGGCGCGAGTGCGCGGCGACTTCGCCGACGCCCGCCAGCAGTACATGGAGGCGCTGGCATACCTGCGGGAGATCAACGCCCGGCCGGAGATCGCGCGCTGCCTGTCCGGTCTCGGCCGCGTGGCGACCGAGGCAGGGGCGACCACGCTCGCCAGGGAGCACCTCACGGAAAGCCTGCGGCTCAGCCGGGACACCGGAACGCGTATCGGGGTGGCGCGCGGCCTCGAGTCGTTCGCCGCGCTCGCGGTCCGCGAAGATGAGCCGGAACGTGCCGTGCTGCTCGCCGCCGCCGCTACCGCGCTGCGCGAGACGGCCGGCCTGCCTCCGCTGTCCGGCGCGCGCGCCGAGCGCTACCTTGTCCCCGCCCGCCGTCTCGGCGACGCCGCCGTCGCCGAGCTGTGGGCGCGCGGCCTGGAGCTGTCGCCCTCGGCGGCGATCGCCATCGCGCTTGAGCCGCCGGCCGCGCCGGCGACGCCGACGGAATCCCGGGCTGCGGCGCTCGTAGCGACGGCCGCGGCCCCGGCCTCGCCGCCGAGCCCGCTGACGCCCAGGGAACTGCAGATCGCCAAGATGGTCGCCGACGGCCGCAGCAACAAGGGCATCGGCGCCGAGCTTGTCATCAGCCCGGCGACCGTGGCCAGGCACATCGCCAACATCATGGCCAAGCTGGGCTTCCGGTCGCGTGCCCAGATCGCGGTCTGGATCGCCGACCGCCGGTTACCGGTTCTGCGCCTCCTGGGCGCGGGCCTCTTCCACGGTCAGCTCCGCCGCCGGGTCGGCCTCGAGCCGCTCGTCAGGAATCGGCTTGCCGCTGAGCACCGAACGCCCGTACGTGCCCGCATCGAGCCGCGCCAGCGCCCCGTCGATCGCGTCGAGCCGGTCCTGCAGTTCCTCGGCGACGGCCTCGTCGTTGCCTTGCTCCGTTAGCGGCAGCGCCTCGTCCCCGAAGTCACGGGGAATGTCGTCGTTCGTCTCGAGGCCGATCTCGGCCGACTGCTCGGTACCCCGCAACAGCGAAGCGACCTCGTCCCGTTCCTTGACCAGCAGCTCTCGCGCCCGGCTCTCATCCATGCCCGCACCCTACCCTCTGCCGCAGGGCAGTACCCGCGGGACCCCTGCCCCGGCGCCGGACGTCAGGCCGGATGCCGGTCGGTCCAGGCGTCGATGACGTCGAGCACAGTAAAGGGCGGCTCAGGGGGCACGAAGCCGAGCATCTCCTGCAGGATCGGGTGCACGACGGGGTGCAGCCGGTGCTCGGTGAAGGCCTCATGGTCGTCCTTGGACTCCCAGACATCGACGTAGCGCAGCCCGGACTCGGTCCGCCACGCCAGGTGGGCGATCAGGCCGGGCGGGCGTTCCGTGCCCAGGCCCTGCTTGATGCGGGCGTAGATCTCGGTGGTGATCGGCACGTCGTAGGTATACGCGTATGTCATCTCATTCCCCCTTAATATTCATCCGAATTGTCTTCGGATGAATATGGGTATCATGACCCGCGTGACCGGCCCCGTCAAGAGGCGCTACGACGCCAGCCGCCGTCGCCAGGCTGCTGCCCGCACCCGCACGGCCATCCTGGAGGCCGCCCGCCAGCT
>DAIOWC010000266.1:0-2406 GCA_036758685.1 Streptosporangiaceae bacterium
GCGGAACAGCCCGGCGTCCTCAACCCCGGCGTACACCACGTCCGGGTCGTCCAGCGACGGCTCCAGGTGCCAGACCCGCGCGAACTCCCACGGGTGCGGTGTCCCGTCGTACCACTGGTGGGTGCCGGGAGTGCCCTGGTAGGCGAACTGGTTGCCCACCGGCGCCCAGGTCGCGCCGCCGTCGTCGGATCGCTGGATCACCTGCCCTGACCAGCCGCTGGACTGCGAGGCGTACAGCCGGTCGGGGTCGGCCGGCGAGCCCTTCACGTGGTAGATCTCCCAGCCCGCGAAGTGCGGGCCGCTCACATTCCAAGCCTTCCGCGTGCCGTCCGAGGTCAGGACGAACGCGCCCTTGCGCGTGCCTGCAAGTACCCGTACACCGCTCACGTCGTACTCCCTTCAGCTCACTGCCCCGCCCGGATACGCCGGGGGCGGCCGGGCACGATTCCTCCTGACATTGCCGATCGCCGCCAAGCACACTTACCACGATCCGCTGACAGTCCGACGGACAGCAGCCGCATTCTGGGACTAGTCGTTGGCGAGGCTTCCTATGGCTGGTATGGCGGAGCTTCACCCCAGCCCCATCGGGGCACGGGCGCATGCTCTGCAGGCTTTGCGTCGGGCTGGGAGTTCCCCAGCGCTATCCGCGTGCCCCATTCCAGATAGGCCACGAGCGCGGAACGGAACTCGGGATCGGCTGGCATTCCGGCATCGTCCGCGGCGAGGCTCATCAGTGACGCGAACCGGAATCGCTGGGCATCGGTAATGCCGAGGCCCCGGTGCTTGCTCAGCATCCGCTCATAGCCGCCAAGCTGCCCGGTGTACTCCGGGGGGCCGCCGAATACCTCGCACCACCAGGTGGCCACGTTGCGCCGGTGCTCCTCGTGCACACCACCGGGGAAGAACGGCGAGAGCAGGTCATCCTCTTCGACCCGGTCGTAGAACGCGTTGATCATCGAGTCGAACGCATCGCGTCCGCCTGCCCACTCATACAGCGTCGGATGATCGCCCACCGCCTCAACGTACCGCGCGAAGCACAACGCGAAGGGCAGGAGACCGCCGGACACGGTCCGCCAGAGCCGGTGTGCGGCGACGGAGCGCTGATAATGCCGACATGAGTTTTTGATCAATCTCGCGGTGCGTCTCCGGAACGGCGCGGACGCTTCGGCACCGCTCAGGCGACAGCGTGCCCAGCACGCGCCAGTCGTCGCCGTGCTCAGTTACCGGCTTCGTCGGGGCATCTGGTCCCGTCCTCTTCGCCACGCTCCGGATCGGCTTCTGAGGTTGCCTTCCGCAATCAGCCGGTCATCTGCTGACCGTTCCCGAGCGCTCCGGTAGATTTCCCGGATGCTGGGCACAGGCTGGACCGAGGTCGTTGCCCTGCTGGCAGCATTCGTCATCGCCGTGATCGCGAGTCCTGCGGGTATCTCGGGTGCAGTCTTGCTCCTGCCTTTTCAGGTCGGCGTTCTCGGCACGCCGAGCCCCGCGGTCACGCCAACGAATCTGCTCTACAACGTCGTGGCCACCCCCGGCGCTATTTACCGATACTGGCGCCAGGGCCAGACTGGCGGCCGGCTCACCCGTCTCCTCATATCCGGGAGCCTGCCCGGCGTAGTCATCGGCTCGATAATCCGCGTGGAACTGCTCCCCGGCGCGCGGGTTTTCGACCTGGTAGTCGGTGCCGTGCTGACTCCCCTGGGCGCGTGGATCGCTGTGTCCCGGCCAGATCCCCAGGCCAGGCCCGTCAGGTCGGGCAATAGCCCTGCCTCCTTTCTGCTCATCGTGCTGGCTGCCGCGGTGGGTTGCGTGGGCGGCATCTACGGGATCGGCGGCGGCTCGATCCTCGCGCCAATCCTCATCGGCAGCGGCCGCTCGCCAGCAGAGGTTGCTCCCGCCGCCCTGGCCTCAACGTTCGTCACCTCGGTTGCAGGCGTGGTTACCTTCACGGTTCTGTCGATCCATCAGCACGCCCACATCGCACCCGACTGGCCCACCGGGATCGCACTCGGGATCGGCGGTCTGGCAGGCGCCTATACCGGCGCGCGGGTTCAGTCCAGGCTTCCCGATCTGCTGATCCGCCGGGTGATGGGCGTCCTCGTCCTGGCGATCGGCATCCGCTATCTCTTGCTTGGCGCCGGCTGAACGCAGGGTCGGCGGCCAGGACAGGGAACGAGCTGTCCGTACTTGCCTGCTAGCCGAGTGAGTTTCGGGTGGGCGTATGGACTATCTCGGCCGGATAGCCCGTGACGTCGGAGGCCTCGATCACTCTGGGCCTTGTTCTGGCCGCTCGTCACTGACAGGTGCAGGCGCAGGACTGTCCGACCCGGGCCCGCTGTCCCTCGATGACGCCCAGCCGGCGATACCCAGCGCGACCGTGCCGCCGGCCCACCACGCGCCGAAGGGCGT
>DAIOWC010000266.1:2506-7541 GCA_036758685.1 Streptosporangiaceae bacterium
GGATGGCGGTTCCCGCGGTGAGGACAAGGCCGACGACGGTGGTCTCGGCGTGGCCACCACTCACCAGCGCGCGTATCGCCTCCACGGCAATATAGGGGGCGAGCAGGTAGAAGCTGGCCGCGACGAGCCGCCGGGCGCGCCGCTCGGACGTCCGTCAAGTTCGCTTCGACTACCTGGGTGCTCGATTCATGGACGAGGGCCGCCCAGCAGTCGCAGCGCGCGGTACCTGTCGCCGTAATTCATTCATGTCGTGCTGGCCTGAGAGCGTCCAGCTTGGATTTGACCTCGCGGGCATCGGGGTGCTGGAGGTCGTCGAGGATGGCCAGGGCCCGCTGCCACGTGACTTTGGCAGCGCTGGGGTCTGCGGCGGCCTGGTGGGCTTCGCCGAGGCGGATGAGGATTGCGGCGCTGTCGCGGAGGTCTCCGGCGTCGCCGTGGACTTCGAAGGCTTGCTGGTAGCAGGCGATGGCTTCGGCGTGATGCCCGAGGTGGAGGTGGATGTAGCCCAGGCTGTCGAGGACGTTGGCCTCGCCTACCCGGTTCCCCAGTTCGCGGTGCAGGGTGAGCGCCTGCTGGCAGTCCTGGAGTGCCTGGCGGTGGCCGCCAAGGTGGGCGTGGCACCAGCCAACCGTGTTGAGGGCGCTTGCCTCTCCGGATCGATGCCCGGCGGCGCGGTACAGCCGGAGGGACTGTTCGGCGTGGCTGAACGCCTCAGGGTAGCGGTCCTGCATTTCCAGCGCCCGGGCGAGGTCGATATGCGCTCGCGCCTCGATGGTGTTCTTCCCGAGTTCGCGACTGAGCGCGATGACTTCCGTCAGGTGCGCCGCGGCGTCGGCGTAAGCGCCGAGCCGGATCTGCGCCTGGGCAAGATAGCGATGCGCCTCGGCCTGCCCGGCCCGATCGCCGACCCGGCGGGCGGCGCCCAGGGCGGACTGCTGCGCCGACGCCAGTTCGTGCCAGTATCCCTGCCAGTTCAGGAACGTCGCGACCGCCCACGGCAGCTGCCAGGCGTGCGTATCTAGTCCTTCGCGGGCCGCCTGCGTGATCGCGGCTAGCAGGACCTGCCGCTCGGCCTGGAGCCAGGCGAGCGCCTGGGAGCGGTCCGCCAGTGACTCAGGCAGCGTCTGGGGCTGCAGGGGGCCTAGGGAGATCGGGTCCCGGTAGGGATGGAGCAGCTGCGACGCGGCACAGGCGGTGTGCAGGTAGTGATCGAGTACGCGGAGGACCGCGGCCCGCCGGTCGGTAGGGCTGTCCACGGTGCGGGCTTCCTCCGCTGCATATGTGCGGAGGAGGTCATGCAGGGTGTGGCGGCCCGGCGCTTGCTCGGTGATCAGGTGGGCGCGAGTCAGTTCGGCCAGCGCCTGCCGGGCCTCGGTCGGCGGCAGCCCGGCCAGGCTAGAGGCGGCGGCAGCGCTGATGTCGGGGCCGGAATGAACGCCGAGCAGCCGGAACATCTGCGCCGCCGGCGCGCTGAGCTGCTGGCACGACCAGGAGAACACGGTGCGGATGTCCGCGGCCGCGTCCCCGGTATCGAGCGCGTCGAGGCGGACGTGCTCGTCGCGCAGTTCTGCCGCTAGCGTTGCCAGCGGCAGGCCAGGGCGCGCGGCCGCGCGAGCAGCGGTGATGCTGAGGGCAAGCGGCAGCTGAGCGCAGAGCCTGGCCAGCTCGGTGACGGCGTCCGGCTCGTCCGCAACGCGCTGTGTGCCGACGCGCCGGGCCAGAAACTCGCGGGCTTCCGCTTCGGTCAGCAGATCTACGGTCAGCATGTGGGCGCCGCCGGTTGCGGCCAGTCCGGTGAGCTGGTTCCTGCTGGTAATGAGAACCAGGCAGCCAGGGGCGCCGGGCAGCAGCAGCCGGATCTGAGCCGGGTCGGAGGCGTTGTCCAGGACGATGATCATCTGTCGGTCGGCCAGCAGGCTCCGGTACAGGGCCGCCTGCGTGTCCAGATCAGCCGGGATCCGCTCCGGTGGGACCTCTAGGCCGTCCAGCAGGCGCCGGACCGCCTCAGCGGAGGTTACCGGTATTCCCGACGGGTCAAAGCCGCGCAGGTTGAGGTACAGCTGCCCGCCCGGAAAATGCTCGGCCATTTGGTGCGCCCACTGCAGCGCGAGCGCCGTCTTGCCGACGCCGGCGGTCCCGCCGATCACCGCCACCGGTACTGCGCCGGCCCCGGCTGATGCTGGCTGCTCCAACAGTCGGCCGAGCGCCGCCAGCTCACCACCCCGGCCGGTAAAGCACGGGGCCGCCGCGGGAAGCTGCCTCGGCACAGCCCGCGACCGGTCACCTGCAGCCGACAGGGGCACCGGGCCATGGGCCCGCTGCCGCAGGGTGGGCTGCGGATCGCCGGCGAGGATGCGCTGGTGGAGTTTCTGCAGCTCAGGGCCTGGATCTGCGCCGAGCTCGTGAGCGATGACCGCACGGGCATGAGCGTAAGCCTCCAATGCTTCGGCCGGGCGGGCGCAGTCTTGCAGCACCCGCATCAGCTGATGCCATAACGGTTCCCGCAACGGGTGCTCAGCTGTGAGCATGCGGAGTTCGGGCACGAGCTCCGCCCGATGACCGCAGGACATGTCCGCCTCGATCCGCAACTCCACAGTGGTGAGCCGCAATTCCTCAAGCCGGCCGGCCGCCGCGGCCGAGAGCGGCCCGAGGGGCACGTCCGCGAATGCCGGTCCACGCCAGACCGTCAGCGCGTCGGTGAGTAATGTCCGTGCCTGCTGGGCATCCTGTGCTGCCAGTGCCGAACGGCCTGCGGCGAGCAGCTCTTCGAAGACACCGGCGTCGAGATGGGCCAGCGTCACCCTGGCCTGATAGCCAGGCGCCCGGGTTACCAGAACCCGGCCATCGGGATCGCCGCTCAGCTGGCGGAGCCGCCGGATGTAGCCGCTCACCAGCTTGCGTGCTCCGGCCGGTGGCAGAGCACCCCAGAGCTCGTCCGCCAGGCGCTCAACCGAGATTACCCGCCCGGGCTCGGCTAGCAATGCTGCCAGCAACGTGCGCCACTTCGGGGCGCTCACTTCGGACCACCCTGCGCCCGCGCGGATCTCCAGCGGCCCAAGCACGCGAAACAGCACCATGCAACCTACTCACCAGGCCGAAAGACCTGAGGGACAAGGGCTAAGACCCGGCTCAACCATAACTCCGACGAGAATCTCCCCAGTCCTGAAACTGTCGGAATCGAGGCTGATTGAGCGCAGCCGAACCTGCGAGTCCCAGCTCTATGGCTGGTGGCAAACCGTATGGCTCTCGCGAGAGGAGCACACATGGCGTTATTCCGCCTGGCGACCATTCGTCGGCATTGGGTAGCATTTGTTGTACCCGTAATTGCCGTCGCGATGCTGATGATCTACGCACCCCTGGCACCAGCCTCCGCGGCGGCGGCCAGAGCAGGTGCCGTGGCGTCCGTAGGAGCCACTTCCGCGGTCACTTCCGCGGCGGACCCGTACGAGGAATGCCTCACCAACGACAACACCGAATGCGTGTCCCTGACCGGCAGCGAGATAGCGATAATCGTAGGCACTACAGCTGGCGTCGCAAGCAACGTGATCACTGGCGCCGGGAAAGTGGCCATCGTCTACCTCGTTAAGAAGTTTCTGGGATGGTGGGACGGTCCAGGTGACCACACGCCGACAAGGTTGTGGTCGGGGTATTACGAAGACGGTGGCGACAGCGGAGGTGCCGGCGCCAATACCAACCTGTGCCTGGCGGAAACAAGTCTGGAGACCAGCATGACGTTCCAGCCCTGCGGGGCCAATGGAACCGTGTGGATCGAGGAGCCCGACAACAACGGCGGTAACTATAACTTCACCAGGTACTCTGTCAACAATTTCGGCTGCGTGATCAATTATCCGGGGTATGACTCGGGAGGCCTCTGCGGGGTCATGACGGCCGTATCACTTTCGAATGGCTCACCCCTCACCCTTGAGGAGCCTGAGCCGCCGGGCGGCGTCGACTGGCAGGACTTTAACCCGTAGTAGACACGGCAAGGCAATCGGCCGTACCGGTTGCCTTGCCGTGCACCACCAGGTCACGCTTCTTCGTGAGGCCGATCATAGAGGTCGCGGCCGCACACGCTGGTGCGCAGCCGGCGCGCAGGTAAGTCAGCTCGGGTAACCACCATAGCGAGACGGTCCCGCTCACTCGGCCGCTCTGAACGGTGGCTCGGCGACCGTCCCCAGATCGTCGTTTAACGGGGCCGCGTCAACGGCGACCTGGAAAGGCCGCACAAGTATTCGTGCCGGCTTGCCAAGGCAATGTCAATGGCGCTGGTGGAGATGTTGGGTGATACCGGTGCCTGTCCGAGCCGGAGGTGACCGCGGTTGCCTGAGTCGCTGGCTGGCATCCTAGCCGCGCTGTCGGATCAGAGAGCTACGTCATGATCCTCGGGCGGCTGGGATGGCACCAGAACAAGGGCAGCGTTGTCGGCGCGCTGGTCAAAGGCGGCCTCGTCGTCGTCAAGGCGGGCAAGCTGCTGCTGGCTCTAGCTGCCTTCGCGGCGTATGCATTCCTGTTCACCTGGCAGTTCGCGGTCATCATGATCGGGATGCTCGTCATCCACGAGTGCGGCCACCTGGGGTGCATGAAGCATTACGGCATGAAGACCAAGGGTATCTACCTCATCCCGCTGGTTGGTGCAGCCGCCGTGGCCGAGGACAACTTCCCCAGCCGACGGGCCGAGGCCACCATTGCCCTCGCCGGGCCGCTGACCGGGGCCATGCTGGCGGCCGGGACCGGGCTCATGTATATCGCCACCCGTAATGGGGCTTTCGCTGCCGCCGCTGCATGGATGGCGTTGATCAACCTGTTCAACTTGCTGCCGGTGGTGCCGCTAGACGGCGGCCGGGTGGTGAAGTCGATCACCTGTTCCGTCGGCTCCCGAACGGGGCTAGCCGCAGTCGTAGCCGGGCTCCTGCTGGGCGCGGTGCTCGCGTTCACTGCGGATCTATGGATCTTCGTCATCGTCATCCCGATGGGACTGGCCGACTACCTGTATGACCGCCACCAGACGAACCGGGCAGGGCGGCGAGATAGGCGG
>DAIOWC010000267.1:0-7529 GCA_036758685.1 Streptosporangiaceae bacterium
GGCCCGGCGATTGGGAGTGGGTGTCCGTAGTGAGGGCAGGCACACGGCACCTGGTCGGCGCCGGCGTCGGGATAGCCTCCGCCGGGGCGGTCAGCGTGCTCTTGTTTGGCGGCGAGTACGAGGCGTTCTCGACCCAGGGCTGGGCTGCCTACCAGGCGGCTTCGCCAACCGGGCTGGCGCCGCTGCCGCTCGCGTCGGCTCCCGCGGCCGTCGCGATCGCGCTCGCGGCGGGTATCGTCGGCGTCTTGTGCGGCTGGCGCCGTCTGTCGGTGGCCGCGCCCCTGGCGGCCGGGCTGCCCCTCGCCGGGTTCGGCCTGCTGTGCTGGCTGGACACCTACCGCGTGGCTCAGCTCTTCCCCGGCAGTCTCGGGCCGCCGTGGATGAGACTGGTGACCGACCAGGTCTTCCTCGTCCTCGGCGGCGTCCTGCTGATCGCGGCGGCGGCGGCGGTGGCACGGCGCCGCCGGCCGGACGCGAAGCAGGAGGAGCGCTCGGCGCGGGCAACGTGGCTCCCGGCCGTCCTCGGGGTGGTCGCGATCCCGGTTGCCTGGTACCTGGTGCAGCTCACGAACCTGACGGTCGCCAATTACGCCAGTACCTACTGGTGGCCGTTCCGGCCCACGGCGAGCGGCACGATGACCGGCATCTTCGTCATGACCATCGCGGTGATCGGGGTCCTTGCGGCCAGCCGGTCCGCGCGGCTGACCGCGGTGATCGCGGGCGCGCCGATGCTGATCATGGGCCTGCTCGGGCTGCTGGCCCCGACACTCGCCAGAGCCATGATCGACGGGGCCGGATTCGGCCCCGCGTGGCGTCACGCCCTCCTGCTGGACGTGACCTCCGGGCTGCCGCTGCTGTACGGGGGCGTCCTGGTGGTCGCCGGACTGATGCCCGACGTCAGAACGCGCCCGGCGGCGTCGGCCTCGGCGACGCCCGCGGCCACGGCCACCGTGACGACGGCCAAGCGGAATCGCTGAGTGACCTCAGGCACCTAGCAGCCGGTCGAGGAACTCGTTGTAAGCACTTTCACCAGCCGGCAGCGCCGCGTCCGGGTCGGGCGCGCGGGCGATCATCATCGCGACTTCATTGGCGGTGGCCAGCACGATGTGGGCGAACACGTCCACGTGGCCTGGATCGATCCGGCCCGTATCGGCGGCGTAGGCGAGGGCGGCTCTGATCACGCCCAGGGTGCTCTGCTCGTCCAGTTCCCGCCAGCGCTGCCAGCCCAGCACGGCGGGGGCGTCAATGAGCATGATCTGCTGTACGACCGGGTCTACCGCCAGGCGTATCCACGCCCGCCCGCCGATCCGCAGCGCTGAGAGCGGATCCGCGGCATCCTGCGCCTCCTCAGCCGCCTCCAGGCCGATCCGCGCTCCAACGCCCTCGAGCACCGCCAGGAACAGCGTGTCCTTGCTCTGGAAGTGGTGGTAGAGCGAGCCCCGGCTGACGCCCGACTCGGCCAGTACGGTCTCGATCGAGGTGCCGTCGTAGCCGTGCGTGGCGAACAGCCGCGTCGCGACCTCGATCAGATGGGCGCGGGTGGCCTGGCCCCGCTCGACGTTCTTGTTCATCTGGTCCCTGAGAAATTGACAGACCGACAGACGGTCTGCAAGAGTTAGACCGCCGGTCGGTCTTTCTCCGTACTGTACACCGGACCGGCCCCAGGAACGGGAGGACAACATGCCGACGACGATGGAACGTCTGGACCAGCACCGCGGTCAGGTGAGGATCAAGTCGGGCCCGGTCAGCTACATCGACACCGGCGGGCCGGGGCGGCCGGTACTGCTGGTGCACGGTCTGGTTACCAGCAGCTACCTGTGGCGGAACGTGGTCGAACTGCTGACGGGCGAGCGCCGCTGCGTGGCCTTCGACCTGCCGCTGCACGGCCGCACCCCGGCGGCCGCAGATCAGGACTTCTCTCTGCCGGGGCTGGCCGGATTCCTCGCCGAGTGCTGCGATGCGCTTGAACTGAGCGACATCGACCTCGTCGGCAACGACACCGGCGGCGCGATCTGCCAGGCGCTTGCGGCCGCCAGTCCGGAACGGCTGCACACGCTCACGCTGACCAACTGCGAGACGCACGACAACATGCCGCCGCGGCTGCTCCTGCCCGCGGTCTGGCTCGCTCGCGCCGGGATAACCGGCCGCTCGCTGTTCAAGGACGCCGGACGCGGCCGCAAGCGGATGTACGGGAGCGGCTACGAGGACCTCGCTAACCTGCCCGAAGACATCGCCAGGGCCTGGCTGGAACCGCTGTTCGGCACCAGGGAAGCCGCCCGCCAGTACCGGCGCATCCTGCCGTCGCTGCGGGCCCGTGATCTGCTGGCGATCGAGCCCGCGCTGCGCCAGCTGCACGTGCCCACGCTGATCGTCTGGGGCACCGGCGACCGGTTCTTCCCGCGCAAGTGGGCGTACTGGCTGCGCGACGCGATTCCGGGTGCCACCGAGGTGGTCGAGCTAGGAGGCGCGCGCCTCTTCTTCCCCGACGAGCGGGCGGCCGAGCTCACCGCGGCGATGCGGCAGTTCTGGGCCGCTCATCCCGGATGAGGTTGAGTAACCTGACCGCGTGATGGAACCGGCGGAGGCCCTGAAGCGGATTGCCTTCCAGCTTGAGTGGGGGAGCGCGCCGACATACCGGGTGCGGGCATTCCGGCGCGCGGCGGAAGTCGTCGAGGAACTTCCCGAACACGAGCTGGCGCAGCGGATCGCCGCGGGCACGCTGCAGGACCTCTCCGGCATCGGCCCGGCGACGGCCGAGGTGATCGAGCAGGCGGCGCGCGGCGAGCAGCCCGACTACCTGGCGAGGCTGATCGAGCAGGCGGAGCACGCGCCGCGCACCGCGATGCGGGCCGCCCTGCGCGGCGACTGCCACACCCACTCCGACTGGTCCGACGGTGGCAGCCCGCCGCGCGAGATGGCCGAGGCCGCCCGCGACCTGGGCCACGAGTGGGTTGCGCTGACCGATCACTCGCCGCGCCTGACGGTTGCGAACGGGCTGTCGATCGAGCGCCTGGAGGCGCAGCTTGCCCTGGTCAGCCGTCTCAACGAGGAGCTGGCCCCGTTCCGGATCCTCACCGGGATCGAGGTCGACATCCTCGAGGACGGAAGCCTGGACCAGCGGGACGACCTGCTCGCCCGGCTGGATGTCGTGGTCGCGAGCGTCCACTCGCTGCTGCGCCAGCCTGCCGCCGACATGACGAGCAGGATGCTGACCGCGATCGCCAACCCGCACACCGACGTGCTCGGGCACTGCACGGGCCGCATGGTGCTCGGCCGCGGCCGGCCCGAGTCGCAGTTCGATCACGAGGCGGTCTTCGCGGCCTGTGCCGAGCACGGCGTCGCGGTCGAGATCAACTGCCGGCCCGAGCGGCAGGACCCGCCCGATGCGCTGCTGCGGCTCGCCGCCGACGCCGGCTGCGACTTCGCCATCGATTCCGACGCCCACGCGCCGGGCCAGCTCGGCTGGCTCGACGGCGGGTGCATCCGGGCGGAACAATTCGGGATTACGCCCGACCGCGTGGTCAACACCAGGCCTGCAGCCGGCCTGATGCGAGGGGAGTGAGCGGGGGATGACCGAGCCCTATCCCAGGGTCAGTGCCGGGGACATTGTCGGGCCCGTCGACGCCACCGTGGTGCCGCGCTATGCCGGGCCCGCCACCTTTGCCCGGCTGCCGCGCCTCGACGAGGTGAGCCACGCCGACGTCGCGATCGTCGGCGTGCCGTTCGACTCTGGCGTCAGCTACCGGCCCGGGGCGCGGTTCGGGCCCAGCCATATCCGCGAGTCATCCCGGCTGCTGCGGCCGTTCAACCCGGCGCTTGAGGTCTCGCCGTTCACCAGCCAGCAGGTCGCCGACGCCGGCGACATCGCCGTCAACCCGTTCAGCATCGACGAAGCCATCTCGGCGGTCGAGCGCGCGGCCCGTGACCTGGCCGGCCGGTCCGGCCGGCTCCTGACCCTGGGCGGCGACCACACGATCGCACTGCCGCTGCTGCGCGCGGTGGCAGCTGCTCACGGCCCGGTGGCGGTGGTGCATTTCGATGCGCACCTGGACACCTGGGACACCTACTTCGGCGCGGCGTACACCCACGGCACGCCGTTCCGCCGGGCGTCGGAAGAGGGCCTGCTCGACCGCTCTGGCTGCCTGCACGTCGGCATCCGGGGGCCGCTGTACGCGGCGGCCGACCTGACCGACGACGCCGAGCTCGGTTTCCAGATCGTGCCCGCGACCGAGCTTGATTATCTCGGCGTGGCCGGCCTGATCGAGCGGATCCAGGCGCGGGTCGGCGAGCGGCCGGTCTACGTCTCGGTGGACATCGACGTGCTCGACCCGGCGCATGCACCGGGCACCGGCACCCCGGAGGCTGGCGGCATGACCAGCCGGGAGCTCCTGGCCGCGCTGCGCTCGTTCAGCCAGCTCAACCTCGTCGGTGCGGACATCGTCGAGGTCGCGCCGGCTTACGACCACGCCCAGATCACCGGAATCGCCGCGGCGCACGCCGCATACGAGCTGCTGTCGGCGCTCGCCTGCCGCTAGAAGGGCAGCGCTCTGTAGCGGCTGATAGGCCAATACAGTCCTGATCATCGCTATAACGTGCCACCGAACCGGGCATATCGCCTGGCGCATAGGGGCGCTTCGGGGGCGGCTGCGCCGGGTAGGCGTCACAAGACGATGACCGACTCCGAGTCAGTCCGGCTCACCCCACCAACCGTGCCAGCTGACGGCAGCGCGCAGCAGGAGCGCCCGGCTGGGGATGAGTCGCGGCCGCTCAGACCCTGGCCGGCCCAAGGGCCGGCCAGAGACGTCACCAGGATTCTCGGCTGGACTGCCGTAGTTGCCCTGGCCAGCTCGCTGGCGCTCATGGTCGCGGCGTCGCTCGCCCGGCAGGCCTGGATGTATCCGCAGCTGAAGCTGCCGGCCTCGGGCTTCCCGTGGGCGGCCACGGGATGGCACGCGCCGAAGAAACTCGTGGTGGTCGGCGTCCTGGTCTCCGGCTTGCTGGCCGGGATCGGCCTGATCGCCGGGCTGGAGGCGGTCCGCCGGGGCGCCCGCGCGCCGATCCGGCTGATCCTGATCGCGGCCGCGCTCGTGGTCGCGGTCCTGGCGGTGCTGCCGCCGGCTGGCTCGACCGATGCGCTGGACTACGCCAGCTACGGCCGCCTGCTGGTCCTCGGCTACAACCCGTACGTCCTGACGCCGCACGCCATCCAGCTGGCCGATCCCGGCTTCGCCACCGCGGTCCCGGGCCTGTGGAAAGACCAGGTCAGCCTGTACGGGCCGGCCGCGACGTTCGAGCAGTATCTCGCCGCGCGGCTCGGCGGGGATTCTCCCGCCAGGATCGTGGCCTGGCTCAAGCTGTGGAACGCGGTTCCCTTCGCGGCCGTGGCCTATGTCGCTGACCGGATCTTCCGCCAGGATCCGGCCCGCAGGCTTCGCGCCCACCTGCTCTGGACCGCCAACCCGCTCCTGATCTGGGATGTGATCGCCGCCGGCCACGTGGACGTGATCGCGGCCGGCTTCGGCGTGCTCGGCGTGCTCGTCGTACGCCCGCAGAAGCCTGGCATGACGCACTCGCTGCTGCGCGCCGCCGCCGCCGGGGCGCTGATCGGCGCCGCGGCCGACTTCAAGATCAACTATCTGGCCTTCGGCCTGGGCGTGGCCTGGGTGCTCCGGCGCCGACCGCTGGCCGTGGCCGCGGCCGCGGCGGGCGGCCTGGCCGTGCTGGCGCCGACGTACGCCTGGTTCGGCGCGCCCGCGATCACGGCCCTCTTCGCGCAGCGGAACATGTCGGCGGTGGACAGCTTCTACCGGCTGCTGGACCTGAATCTCCCGCCGTATCAGGCTTACGTGGGGATCGCCGCGATCGCCCTGGTCGGCGCCATGGCGATCCTGCTGATGTGGCGGCTGCCCGTGGGCGACGCGCTGCATCCGGCGGTGCGCCCGTCGCTGGCGCTGAGCCTGGCCTGGCTGTTCCTCTGGCCCTATCAGCTTCCGTGGTACGACACGATGGCGATCTGCCTGCTGCTGTTCTATCCGGCGTCGCACCTGGACTGGCTGGTGATCGCCCGCATGACGATCGCGACGCTGGCCAACATGCCGGGGAACCCGCAGCTGCCGCCGGGGCCGGTGCTCACCTGGATCGACCAGTTCGACGTGCATCAGCTGGCGCCCACCGTACTGGGTGTGGCCGTGGTCGCCCTGATTGTCCTGGCAGTTACCAACAGATGGGGAATGCGGGAGGATGCCGCAGTTACTACGGTGGGGGCACCTGGCCTCATCAAACCCCGGAAGTGGTGATCACATGTCGCTCACGGTGCGGCGACTGCAGCTGGCCACGCTGCGTGGCCTGGATGGCCTGACCTGGCCGGTGCACGGATTCGTCGTGACCTATCCGGGCGGCGCGGTGCTGGTGGACACGGGCGTCGGCGGCCCGCAGCAGTGGCTCACCGACTGGCGGGTCGTGAACCGGTCGGTCGCGGACGCGCTCGACGAGCTCAGCATGACGCCGGGCGACATCGGGCTCGTGATCAACTCGCATCTGCACTTCGACCACTGCGGCCAGAACGCGGTATTCAAGCACGCCGCCTTCTACGTGCAGCGGGCCGAGCTCGACCGGGCCCGGCGCGAGTCGCCGCAGCTCAGCGACTGGTTCGACTTCATGGGGGCGAGATTCGAGCTCCTGGACGGCGACACCGAGATCCTGCCCGGCCTGTCCGTCCTGGCCACGCCCGGGCACACCGTCGGGCACCAGTCGGTGCTGGTCAAGGCGGCGGACGGAACGGCCGACCTGCTCACCGGCGACGCCGTCTACACGCCGCGGCAGTACCAGGATCCGCAGAGCGACGACCTGCCCGACGGTCAGGCCAGCGACGTGCCGGCGTGGCGAGCCTCGGTGCAGCGCATCAAGTCAGCCCGGCCCGACCGGGTGCAGTTCTGCCACAGCACCGAAGTGATCCATTCCTGATCCCTACAGGCGGCTGAACGCGTCCTCGAGGATCGAGATGCCCTCCTCGAGCAGCGGCTGGCCGATGACCAGCGGAGGCAGGAACCGCAGCACGTTCCCGTAGGTGCCGCAGGTCAGCACGATCATTCCGTTGGCGTGGCAGGTCTTCGCGACCTTGGCGGCGGCCGCCGCGTCCGGCTCGATCGTGCCCGGCCGCACCAGCTCGGCCGCGAGCATCGCGCCGCGGCCGCGGACGTCACCGATGACCGGGTACTGCTCCGCCAGCAGCCGGAGCCGCGGCAGCATCAGCGTCTCGATGACGCGCGCACGGGCGGGCAGGTCCTCCTTGACCATGGTGTCGATCGCGCCGAGCGCGGCCGCGCACGCGACCGGATTGCCGCCGTACGTGCCGCCAAGACCGCCCGAGTGCACGGAGTCCATGATCTCCGCCCGGCCGGTAACCCCGGCCAGCGGCAGGCCGCCCGCGATGCCCTTGGCGGTAGTGACCAGGTCGGGAACGACGTGCTCGTAGTCGCAGGCGAACCAGTCGCCGGTGCGGCAGAAGCCGGACTGGATCTCGTCGGCGA
>DAIOWC010000268.1:0-1986 GCA_036758685.1 Streptosporangiaceae bacterium
ATCGGGTATCAGACCGGGCCGCTGCGCCAGGCGATCAACGACTACAAGTACCGCGGCGCGCGGCACTGGTCGGTCATCTTCGGGCGGATGCTGCTGGCGTGGCTGGACGAGACGGCAGCTGCCGACCCGCCCGACCTGATCGTGGCCAATCCCAGCCTCGTCGGCCCGGGCGGGCAGCTGTTCGCGCACACCGAGGAAGTGCTGGACGCCGCCGCGGCCGAGGCCGCGCGCCGCACCGGCACCGGGCCGCGCTGGCCGTTTGACACCGCGGCTCCGAGGGCGATCGTCAAGACCGTGCCGACGCTGACCTCAGCTGACGCACAGGCCTGGGCCAAGCGCGCATCCGCCGCCGACCTGCGCGGGGCCCTCACGGTGCCGGACCCGGCGCGGACCGCGGGCAGGTTCATCGCCGTGTATGACGACGTCTGCACGACCGGCGGGCAGCTCGATGCGGTCGCGGGCTGCCTTCTCGATCGAGGCCGGGCCGCGCGGGTAGAAGGCGTCGTCCTCGCCCGCGCGCTCTGGCGCGGCGCCGGAGCCCGCAGGTAGTCAAGAATCTTGACGGTCAACCGCAGTCGCGAATAACCTACGGCGCATGACAGCTGACTCGTTCCCGGTTCGCGGTATCCCCGGCCTGCTCCGGGCCGCGCGGAAGGCGTATGGCAACGCCATCACCGAGGCGTTCGCCGCCGCCGGATTCGACGACGTGCCGCGCAACGGCGCCTACGTCCTGGCTCGGGTGTACGACAACGCCTCGCTCGCCGAGCTCACCCGTGAACTGGGGATCAGCAAGCAGGCCGTCAGCCAGCTCATCGACACGATGGTCATGCGCGGCTACCTCGATCGCACCGCCGACACCGAGGACCGGCGGCGGATGCTGATCACGCTGACCCCGCGCGGAGCGGAGGCGGCCCGGGTGTGCGGGGAGGCGGCCAACGACGTCGACGAGGAACTCGCCGGGCGCCTGGGCGCGGACGGCGTTGAGGCGCTGCGCTCGGGCCTGACCATCCTGGCCGAGCTCGGCTGGCAGTCCGGTCACCAGGACTAACGCATACTGTCGGCAGCCGCCGCTATATCTGGGAACGTGCGCACCGCGGGCCAGTCAGGCTCGCCGGGCCGCAGCCCCGCAGCGGAGGCGCGGATGACGACTCGAGTCCTGATCAAGGTCGATGGGCCCTTCTCCCTCGCGGCAGCGGCCGGATTCGGCTTCGGCCCGAATACCGGGCGGCCGCTGCCGGTCGGCGACGTCATGCGGCTGGCATTCGTGGCTGATGACCTGCGCCATCAGGCGGGCGCGGCGCTGACCCAGCAGCCGGACGGGCACATCCTGGCCGATGTCAGCGGCGACGCCGACGCTGATGCGGTGGTCGCGCAGATCCGGCGCGTGCTGTCGATCGACGCCGAGGCGACCGGCTGGCTTGAGGCGGGGAAAGCCGATCCGGTGCTCGGCACCCAGCAGGACGCCTATCCGGGCCTGCGGCCGGTGCTGTTCTACTCGCCCTACGAGGCGGCCGCCTGGGCGATGCTCGCACAGCGCCGCCAGCGGGTACAGGCCACAGCCGTTCGCCGTCGGCTGTCGGTCGAGGCCGGGAAGACGTTCTACCTCGCCGGGCAGGCCGAGCCGGCGTTCCCCCGGCCCGAGCAGCTGCTGGCGATCACCTCATTCGCCGGCATCGACGAGGTGCGGCTCAGCCGGCTGCACGGCGTCGCCCGCGCTGCGCTCGACGGGCAGCTCGAGGCGCGGGTGCTGGCCGCAACCCCGCCGGCGGAGGCGATGGCATCCCTCCGGCAGATCAAGGGCCTGGGGCCGGTGTACGCGATGCTCGTATACCTGCGCGCCACTGGCGTGAAGGATGCCGCGGCCCTGGGTGAGCCGCGCCTGGCCAGCTATCTGCGGCACTACTACGGACTGGCCGCCACGCCGGACACCGAGGAAGTCGAGGCCCTGGCCGAGGCCTGGCGGCCGTTCCGGACCTGGGCGAGCGT
>DAIOWC010000268.1:2086-7503 GCA_036758685.1 Streptosporangiaceae bacterium
GAAGAGGGACGGCGCCGCGGGCGTCGTCCCTCTTGTCGGTCCAAGCTCTGGTGCCGGACTGGGCCTCACCGCAGGACGAGCTCGCGGGCGTTGTCGGCCTCAACCGGGTGCTGCGCCATGACGGGGGAGGGGACGGCGCGGGCGTGGCGCTTCTTGTCGCGCTCAGTCAGCGCGCCGGCCGCAACGATCGCGATCGCGAACACGATGGCGATGGCGACGATGGTGCCAAGAGCGATCAGGGCATCTGACGCGGTCTGGAAGTTGGTGATCATCACTGGACTCCTTGCTGCGTTAACACTGTTTACGTACATCAGTATGCAACGCCAAGATAAACGCTGTCAACTCAAACGACTGGTGTTTCCGAACCTGCTGGTGAGCGGCTCAGGACCGGGCAGGCGGCCCTCTCTGGAGCAGCCCGCGTTCGTTGTAAATGGCCGGGCAAGCATCGCGGCAAGGGCAGGCAAATGGCCAGGCCCAGCGGACGGCGGCGGACTACCGCGACGTGCGGCCGGGTAGTCCCATGATCACGGATCTTGCCCGGGGCAGCTGCCCGCGGGCTGGCGTCGGGGGATCAAGTCTTGACTGAACCAGTCCGGCAGCGCACCGTGTCCCGCCGTCGGTGGCTGGTTGGCTGCGTTGTGGCGGCAGTGGTCGCTGCCGCGGCGCTCGCGGCGGCAACGACGGCGGGCGGAACCGGCCGGGTCGGCGCGGTCGGCTCCGGGTGGCAGGCATTCCTCGCCCGCTCGCGCGACCTCGGTCGGGACACCGGCCCGGTTCAGTTCCTCGTTGACCTGCGCCGCGACCCGGACACGCAGCGCCTTCGCCAGTGGGCCAGCGATCACGACCTTCAGGAGCAGGTCCTGGCTGGCCTCGCGACCGCGGTCATCGGGGGGAACGCGCGTCTCGTCGGCGCTGCGCTCGGGGTCAGGATTGACAACTTCCGGGCACCTAGCGGTCAGGAGTTCTATGCGTCGCGAGGCCTGCCGCGGACGCCCGCCGCCCTGCGCGGGGAGGTGTCCGAGATCGGGCGCATCACCTCCTATGGGCCGATGGAGTCCCACATCACGTGGCCGGCTGCGAGCCTGCGCGCGGCCGGCCTGAACGCCAGCGACCTGCTGGATGTGTACGGCGCGCGTCCTCTCATGGCCGGCGGTTACACCGGCGCCGGGCAGACGATCGTGTTTTTCGAGAGCGACGGATACCGGCAATCCGACTTGAACGAGTACGCCGCTCGCAACCGGCTGCCGCCGTTCACGGTCGCCATCGTCGGGAGCAACCCTGGTAGCGGCACCGAGACCCCGATGGATCTTGAGGTAGCGCACGGCATCGCCGATGGCGCCCGGCTGGTGTACCTCAACATTCTCAGCATTCGGGCGACCAACCCGGCGGTTGCCTGGGAGCTGGCCTTCTCTACTGCGGCGGCCGACTATCCGGGGGCGATCTGGAGCATCAGCCTGGGGATATGCGAGCGCGCATTCAACGCCGCCGACCTCGACGCAATCAACAAGGCCGTCAGCGCCGCCGAGAGCCGGGGCACCTCGGTGTTCGCCGCGAGCGGCGATGCGGGCGGGAACGAGTGCGCGGGCGCGGTCGGGCCCGATCAGGGCGTCTCGATGCCGGCCGACCTGCCCGCGGTCACCGGCGTCGGCGGCACGACGCTGAAGGTCTCGCCGCCAGGCACCTATGTCGGCGAGACGACATGGTCGCTCCCCCTGCTCTCGCAGGGCAGCGGCGGCGGCGTCTCGTCGTTCTTCGGCCGCCCCGTCTGGCAGTCGGCGCCCGGCGTGGCGGGCGCGACCGGCGTTCAGAGTCCCTGCTTCGACAGCTCCGGGTGTCGTGACGTCCCGGATGTGTCTGCCGACGCCGATCCGAGCACCGGAGCCCAGATCGTGGAGAACGGCACCGCGTACCTGGGCGGCGGTACCTCACAGGCAACGCCGATCTGGGCCGGGCTGATGGCGCTGATCGACGCCTACCTGCGCGGTCACCGCAAGCCGCTGGTCGGGTTCGCCAACCCGTGGCTCTACCGACTGGCCCGCGGCGCGCCGGTGCCACCAGTCCACGACATCACGATCGGCGGGAACAACTACTTCGCCGCCGGCCCCGGTTATGACGCGGTGACCGGCCTCGGCTCGCCGCAGGCCTGGAATCTCGCCCGCGACCTGGCCGCGGCCGGAGCCTGACCGTGAAGGACCTGCCGCCGCTGCCAACCTGCCATTGCCCGTATTGCGGGAGCACGGTGCCCGACTCGCCCTACTGCGGCGCCTGCGGGTCTGATCTCATCCGCAAGGTGACCGGCCGGGCCAAGGTGCGGACCCACGCGTTCGCCGCGTGCCCGAACGAGTCGATACTCATGCCGTCGATTGTGACCACGCTCTTCCCGCAGCTATCGTGGCGCGCCACGGTCGGCTTCCGCATTGCCCTCGGCCTGTTCACGCTGGCGCTGCTCGGCTGCGCCCTGGCGGGCGCGACGGGGCCCGTCATCGCGGTCAGCGCACTGGGCGTTCCGCTGCTCTTCCAGATTTACGTCTACGAAGTCGATCCGTATCAGTCGGGCGCGCTGCCGATGACCGCCGCCCTGCTGACGGTCGGGGCTGCCTGCGGGGCCGGGTGGGCGCTGCTCGCCGGGCCGATGGTCGCCGCGGCCGCGGCTCCGACTCTCCTGCCACTCCATCTGACCGGCGGGCAGACGCTCCGGGCCGGCATCGGAGTCCCGGTAGTCGGCCAGATCCTCATGTGCCTGCCGGTGGCTGTGATCCGGCTGCGGCGCCCGTGGGGCTGGGACGCGCTCGACGGATTCACCGCCGGGGCGACCACCGGGGTCGGGTTCGCCGCGGCGGTCACGGTGGTAGAGATGTCGTCCTGGATGTACCTCGGTCAATTCGCGCATCAGCCCACGGCCAGCGTCCTCGCCCAGGCCATCCTGCGCGGCATCAGCGTGCCGGTCGCTGCCGCGGCCCTGACCGGGTATGTCGGCGCCACCCTGTTCGCGGCGCGGCCGCCCGCGAGCATCGTGACCGTGCACCGCACCCGGATATTCGCATCCCCGGTGACCGCGATCGTGATCGCGGTCGTCCTCCAGGCCGGGCGCGGCGTCACCGACGTGGCCCGGCTGCCGGTCGTGGCGGTCGTGCTCCTGCACCTGGCCGCGACCTTGCTGGCGATCATCGCGCTGCGCGCGGGATTGCACTGGCTCCTGCTGCTGGAAGGGACGCGGACGATGATCGGGCCCCCGTGGGCGTGCACGAACTGCCACCACATGACGCCGGTGATGCTGTACTGCGCCCAGTGCGGCATGGCCCGGCGGGCCACGGCCAGATCGTGGCGGATGCGCAACCCGCCGCCGGGCGGTCTCGTGACCGACATCGAGGCGCGATGACGGCCACGCCGGCTGACGAGCCCGGTGCCTACTGGCAGCTCCTCCCGCCGGGCCGACGGCCCTCGTCGAGCGCCCGCTTCCCGCAGGTTGACCCGGATATGGTTCGCCACGTTCAGCATCTGGGCCGGCGCAAGCTGGTTGCCTGGACACTTGGCGGTCTGGCGGTGGTCGCCGTGTTCCTGATCGTCCTCACGAACATCCTGCAGCCAGCGGCCATCGTCCCGTGCTCGGGCCTGTCCTGTCGCGTCCCGCCCAGCCAGGTCCCGGTCGCGACCGTGCCGCTGACGGTCATCGGGTCGGGCGTGACGGTACGCGACTACCCAGCCGAGGAGCCGAGCGTGCTGACGGAGTTCGGCACTCCTAACGACGGCGTGGTCGACATCAACTACCACGGCAGCAGTCCGGCGACCTCCGGGTCGCTGCAGATCGGGGTGTTCCCCGCAAACGGGCTGAGCCCCGTGCAGTGGGTCGACCGCTTCCTAGTGACCATCAAGGGGGCGACGCCCGACTACGTCCTGCCCGGTGCGTGGGTCGGCTACCAGCTCGGCTTCGGTGAGGCGTTCCAGGTCGCGCCCACGACCGCGTCCGGAAGCGCCCCGCCGGGCGAGCTGATCCTCATGGCGGCCGTCCGCAACGGCCTCGCCGTCGTCGTCCTGGCCCAGGGCCAGCAGGTCAGCCTCGTCAACTACGACGGTCATCCGACACCGGCCCGGCTCTACGTGGCCGCGTACGCCAACACCGTCGTCAACAGCATCCGCTGGCCCGGACTGCCGGTGCCCTGACGGCTTCGTTAACGCGCGCGTCCTCGGTTTGAGTTGACGATCGCGCGAGGGGACCCAACGGACATAAGGTTCTCCAATGACGACTCGTGATGTTCGTGTGGCGTACACCAAGTACGACGGCAGTCTGCACTGGCATCAGACCGCGAGATACCTCGGCGAGGACGGGCACGGCGTCTGGCTTGGCTGCCCGGCGGGCACCAGCATCCAGCGCGGCAGCGAGCCGCCGATCATCCTGGAGCAGCCGAGCGTACTGCTCTTTCCCGACGGCCAGTGGTGGACGGCGGCGTTCAACCGAGAGCCAGCCAACGTGGATATCTACTGCGACATCTCGACCCCGCCGCAGTGGCCGCATGAAGACGAGGTGACCATGGTCGACCTGGATCTGGATGTCCTGCGACGGCGGGAGAGTCAGGAGGTACTGCTGGTGGACGAGGACGAGTTCGCCGAGCACCAGGTCCGTTACGCGTATCCGGCCGACGTCATCAGCCAGGCCGAGCAGACGGCGGCGTGGCTGCTGACGGCGGTCGGCGACGGCGCCGGGCCGTTCGGCGGCGCGTACCGTGCCTGGCTGGACCAGGTCAGCTGAGCGGCCGCCCCGTGACCTTCCTCCCCTATGACCGCCCGGTCCGCACCGCATTCATCGGACTCGGCCGCATCTACGACCTGAATGTCCGCGCCTACACCGGCAACCCCGACACCGACGTCGTCGCCCTGGTGGACCCCCACCCCGAGCGTCGCGCGCAGCGCAGTGCCGACTGGCCCGGCGCAGCCACGTTCCCGTCCGTAGCGGAACTCGTCGCCAGTGGCCTCGAGCTGGACGCGGTGGAATGCCTGCTACCCATACCGCTGCACGCCGACGGGATCGTCGAGCTGCTCGATCAGGGCTGGCACGTGAACACGCAAAAGCCGATGTGCAACGACCTCGGCGAGGCCAGGCGGCTGCTCAAGGCCGCGCGCGCGAACGACCGGGTGCTGCGCGTGATGGAGAACTACCTCTTCTACCAGCCGCTGAACCGGCTCAAGGCGGTTGCCGAGTCGGGCGAGCTCGGCGACATCGTCGGCTACCACATGAAGATGGTCGGGACCGGCAACGGTGGCTGGGACGTGCCCTGGTCCAGCTTCGAATGGCAGATGGAGCAGATGAAGCTCGGCCGGGGGATCATGGTGTTCGACGACGGCTGGCACAAGCTGTCCACCGCGCTCTGGCTGTTCGGGCCGATCCGCGAGGTGCGCGCGTGGATCGGGCACACGGTGAT
>DAIOWC010000269.1:0-7495 GCA_036758685.1 Streptosporangiaceae bacterium
CCGGCCATGTAGTGGAACAGGTCAGCGGCCAGCGGCACGTCCGCGGCCTGCGCCACGGCGAACGGCTTGCCGTTGTCGAGCGACTCGAGCTGGGCGAGTTCGTCGGCGTGCTCGAGGATCAGGTCACCGATGCGCCAGATGATCCTGCCGCGCTCGGATGGCGTCATCCTCGACCACGGGCCAGACTCGAAAGCCTTGCGCGCGGCTCGGACTGCACGGTTGACGTCTTCGGCGTCCCCTTCCGCGATGTACGCGAGGGTCTCGCCGGTCGCTGGGTCGGGGGTCTGGAAGGACTTGCCGGAAGCCGCATCGGTCCACAGCCCGTCAATGAACAGCTGACGAGGTGCGCGGGTAAAGGTCTCGACGTCTCGGTCCAGGGTCACGGTCATGAAGTCGTTCATCTCCCCTGACGGCGCGCAGCGCCTGGCCGCCGGTTGCGGCCTGGCAGCAGCTTGTGCGCTGTCTACGTTGTATATCTACACAGCAGTCTACATCGTTGGCGCACAGGCCTGGCCGCCGGCCGGGCTAACGGCGCTCGCCGGGTCCGCCCGCGGGAAGCCGCACGGCAATCTCGCCACCGAGCGAGAAGCCCTGCGACAGCCTGAGGTCATCACCGCTCCAGAAACGCCCGGCGTCATACCAGTTCGGCCGGCGCCCGCCGGGCAGCAGCCCCATCTCCTGGAAGGTGATCGCGAGCACTTCAGCGCAATAGGCGGTATCCAGGTCAGCGCGCTGCGGAGCGCGCCTGATGGCCGGAGTACGCCCGGACAGCCACTGCAACGCAAGCCGGGCCAAGGATGGGAACGGCGTGCCGTCCATCCTGGCAACGGTACGCAGCGCGGCATCCTCCATCTCACGGGAGACCGGACCTTCTAGCTGCCGCATCCATGCCCGCTGACCGTACTTATTGGCCCAGACAAGCACGGCATCGCGCAGGTCGTGCAGCTGAACCCCGCGCTGGCGGACACCTGACCACACATCGGGTAGCGACCGGCCGAGCTCAGCGTGCCACATCAGCGGGGGCAGGTCTTCGATGACGATGGACATACCGACGTGATTGACCGGACTATTGGTCGCCACCTGGATAGCCCGGTCACCGGCCGTATGCCCGCGAAACAACCACACGTCGCCCGTGCGGGTCAGGTCCAGGGCGTCCTGAAGAGTGACGCTCACCGCAGGCATAGCCGTAGCCTAGGCAGATGCGCTGGTGGAAGATACTGGGACTGGCGGGCTTCGCTGGTGTCGCCGCAACCGGCGTGGTCATTGCCAGGGCTGAACGGCAGCGTCGCTCCTATACCCCGGAGCAAATTCGCGAGCGACTGCACGAGCGACTCGCCGAAGCACCATTGCAACGCTGAACTCGTTCCTGAGCCCGGTACACCTACTCTCGCGCTTGTCGGGCCTGCCCGACGGGCGTAGCCTCCTTTTGGGTACATCGCGGCGTGATCGGCGCGCACCCAGACATTCAAGGTAGGGCTGCTCCAGACCTTGGCGGCGTCATTCGTACGCACGCTGAGGTGAAATATGACAGGATCTGCCGGCCCTCAGTTCCACGCTTCGCCGATCAATATGAATTCTCCGGGCAGCCTGCTGCACTGGTCGATATTCCAGGTAACGGTGGCGAACCTGGTTTTGATCGCGGTGATGGTCGTGATCTTCGGCGCCGCGCTGCTGCTCCCGTTCCCGCTGGGACGACGTGACGCGCGCGCACCAGCTACCGGCACGGCGTCCGACGACGATGCGCCTGGCCCCACTGCCGAAACCAGCGATCTGGCTGATGATGGCGCCGCCGGCATGTGGACGGCCCGGCTTCGGCGGCGCGCCCTCCGGACCCTGCCCCCGGGCAAGCTGCTGCCCGACAGCCAGCCCGCCTATGTCGCGTCCTGGATCTACGTGTTCGGCGTCGGTTCCCTGGCCGCGCTCGCAGTAGCGATAGTGTCCGGGTTCGGTCTTGCCCTGGGTGGCCCGGACTGGTGGCATTACAATCCGCTCGGGCATTTTTTCAACAGTCTGCACGTATGGAGCGTCGAGCTGTTCATGGCGCTGCTGGTCATCCACCTGTGGGGGAAGTTCTGGATGGCCGCCTGGCGCGGCCGCCGGAGCTGGACCTGGATCACCGGCGTGGTCGCATTCGTGGCCTCGGTCATCGAGTGCTTCACGGGCTATCTGTCCCAGCAGAATTTCGACTCTCAGTGGATCTCCACCAGCGGCAAAGACGCATTCAACTCCGTTGGCGTCGGCGCTTTCTTCAACGTGATGAACTTCGGCCAGATGCTGATGTGGCACATTGTGCTCATCCCGATAGTGCTCATTGCCATCGTCGGCGCGCACGTCCTGCTCGTCCGGATGCGGGGCGTGGCCCACCCGATCGACGCCCATGCGGCCGAGGTCGCGGGAACCGGGCGGGTCCGGCGCCGCGCCATCGCAGCAGCAGACGCAGCCCCCTGGCGCGGCCCCAACCGCCGCTACGACATCCTGAAGGAGGGCACGATCGCGGCCGTGATCGTGCTCGCGCTCACCCTCGGCCTGGCCGGCCTCCTGTCCTCCCCGAACGTGCCGCCGCTTACGGTCGCCACCTGGGCCAGACTCGACCCGTCCGACTTCCTGGGCACCGCCGCCAGCGAGCTGAACGCCACCAGCGAGACCGCTACCTACGGCCCGCCCTACAACAACCAGAACGGCAGTGTCCAGAAGCTGCTGTTCTCCCCGCAAACCTGGTTCGGGGTGACCCAGCCCGTCAACGCCGCGCAGGACTTCGTGATCGGACCGCTGTCCACCCTCGCGACTGCCGACCCGGCCATCGCCGCCCCCCTCGCCGCCTACAAGGCCGCATCCGCCGACCAGCAGGTGAAGTGGGCCACCGCTTACGGCAACGCCGTAACGAAAGTGAAATTCGTCAACGGCAGCCCGGTCGTCCCCGCAGCGAACGACGGGCCGGTCCCGGCACTGATGGCAAGCGAGCTGACCCTCGCCCGCAGCGGCGTACTGGACACCGACCTGCTCGCCCGGCAGCCGTTCTACGGCACCAACTTCACCAACCCGCTGCTGTTCATCGAAGACGGCCAGTATTTCCTCGGCAAGGCCAGCGCACTGGGCCTGACCGGCAGCCAGTGGGGCGTGATGAACGAAACCGGCAGCTACCCCGGCCAGCCGTGGCTCTGGCTCTACACGCTCTGGTACCAGGTTCCGGGCTGGACCAACTCGGCCAACATCGACATGATCGCCGTCTACATGACCGGCCTGGCAACCGTCTTGCTGCTACTGATCCCGTTCATCCCCGGCCTGCGCGATATCCCCCGGCTCATCCCCGTGCACCGGCTGATCTGGCGCCGCTGGGACAGCCCGCCACCCGAATCGAGCCAGGCAACCACCGAGGCCGGCGCGAACAGCCCCGGCCATTCACGATCAGGCGAAGCTACCGCTCCTGATCCTGCGGGGCCGCGCTAGCCGCCGCGGCTGCTTCCGTTTCAGGACCGGGTAACGATGCACGGACCTGGGATCTTCTCGCATACTGCCTTATGCGCTCTTTACCGATCGATATGGCCGTCCACGCCGCCGCCCGGCGGTTGCGGCCCAGCCTGGTCACGCCCGGCCTGGGCCGGGCTGTGGCCGTCTACTACACCGAGCCCGGATTTGCCGGAATGACCTTCACCGATCTTGGCCGCAATCCGCCTGGCGAGATCATTCCCGACGACCTGCTGGCCGTCTCGCTGCTGGACATCACCTGGCGCCCGCAAGCAGTCCGCACGCTGCTCGGCCCTCACCGTCAGCAGCTGAGCGAGATGCTAGGCCGCATCCCGCACGAGACTGATCTGTGGGACGCCTCCGACGACACCTTGCAGCACATCGACCGCATGTGGAATGCCCTCACCGCGATTGACGGCATCGGGGATGCCAGCGCCAGCAAGCTGCTGGCCCGCAAGCGGCCCCGGCTATGCCCGATCAGCGACAGCATCGTGATGAAGGCCGTGGACGTCCCCGGCAGGACCTGCAAGGTGCTGCGCTGCCTGCTCCAGAATCTGGCCGCCCGAGCCGATGTCGAGGCTCTGCGTCCCAGCGCCGCCGCTAGAGCCGCCCTCCTGCGCATACTCGACGTCGCCTTGTGGGTCTTGCACAGCCGAACCGCTGCCACCCAGTGGGTACGTGAGCAGGCTGGTATGGCCGTCGACCCAACGCCATAACCGAAGCGCAAGAGCGTGAAGCCAGACCGGGCTGCAGGACCGGCTGGCCCGGAAACTCTTGGCGCTCTTGACTCGCGAAGCCGGGGCTGGGTCGGCCGACGGCGGCAGAAGCCGATTGTCAGGAACGGCTTGGGTCGACTCGACTTGATCCTCTCTTCCATGACGGCATTCAGCACTGGAATGTGACGAGCCGGCCGAGAGGCCCAAAGCGGAGCGGTTGGCAATCGGCCTATGCGAACAGCAGCAAGGCCGTACGATCCGGCCATGGCTATCTCCGCAGTGCTGAATCGGCCAAGATGCGCGTGGAAGCTTCCCAATCCGGCATCCGTCCTCATGTGGCGCCTCGGCATCGGCTGGTCGGCGCTGGCTGCGGTCATCGACGCATCCACAGGCAAGCGGATCGTCCTCAGCGGCCTCGTCGTGGTCGGCCCCTGCCTGGTGCTGTTCACCGGGCGCTGGCTGCGGACTGCGGTCGCCGGAGTCCTGGCGGTCGTCCTGGTTACGTTTCTCGGCGTACCCGATGGCATCTGGGGCAGCCGACGCGAGACCGTGCTGATCGCCTTGGCGGCACTCGTGACTGTGGCGTGCACCCTGGCGCTCGTGATCACGTTCCGCGCTGCTCTGTCCCTGGCAGTCAGCGCGTTGCTGGCAAGCTGCGGGGGCCAGGGCGCGCCGGCCCGGCGCGCGGTCGAGCCGTCCGCGCGACCGGTCTCGTGCCGCAGCCAGTACCAGGAGTGGGCGAGTGCTGCCCGCGCGGTCAACACGACCATGCAGGACACTGTCACGGCGGTGGAGTCCGCCGAGGCAACCGGAGGCCCCGTGCGCCTCAGAGCAGCGATGCGCAGACTCATGCCGGCGGCGCTCGCAGCCGCGGCCACGGGAGGGATGCCGCACTGCGCCGACCCGCGCGCGCTCTATGGCGAATACGTCACGGACGTCTACCAGGCCGGCTACGACGCCCGGTCGGTGACCGAACTCAGCCGACTCATCAAATCCGCCGCGCCGCTGAAGGACCTGACGGTCCTGCAGGCACAGATCGCGGCCGAGGTCCGCGGGATCCTGACCGCCAGCCACCCGCAGCCAAGCGCGGCAGTGACCGCGCCGACTGCCGACAGCATGCCCTAGCGGCCCCGGTCTGAGGTCAGCTGCCCTGGCTGATCGTCTGCTATCCGAGAGCGTCCAGGAGTACCCGGCAGGCCTGCTCGCACCGCCTGCATGCCTCGGCGCAGATGCGGCAGTGCTCGTGCATCCCGGCATGTTGCTCGCACTCCTCGCCGCAGCTCATGCAGATGGCCACGCAGGCCTCCAGCAGCGGCCGGGTGACAGTGGCGTCGTAGTCCGTCTGGCGGCTGATGACCCCGACGGTCGCGGTACAGATATCTGCGCAGTCCAGGCACAGCCGGATGCACTTGACCATCTCGGTCACGTTCTGCTCGCCCAGGTCAGCCGCGTTGTCGGCGTTGCAGGCCTGGGCGCAGTCGCTGAGCGCGTCGATGGCAGCGGCCAGAACGTCGGCGTCGACGTCAAACGTGCGAGAGTAGGTGTCCAGCATCTGCCGGGCGTACCTCACGGCTTCCTCCTACATCGTTGGCATGGCGGAGACATGAAGGCCAGGAAGCAGCCAGGGGAACCAGATAGCTAGCACCCCGACCGTCACCAGCAGCACGCCGATGGCCTGGCCGAACGGCTTGCCGTAGCGCCAGAGCTTCTCAGTGAAGATGACCACCGCCAGCGCCGCCATGACTGAGACGTTCATCACCCCGACCGCGATTAGCACGATCATCAGGCCCCAGCAGCATCCGGCGCACGTCGTTCCGTGATGGAGGCCGACGCGGAGGTCACGGCTGCGGCCCTTAAAGCCGAGGTAGTACATCAGCGCGCCGATCGGCGAGCGGCATCGACGCAGGCACCAGTCCTTCCAGGGGGTGAGCTGGTAGATGCCCGCGGCGACGAAGATACCCGCGCCCAGCCACTTCGCCGCCGTCGGGGAAGCCGTGAGCAGCCGCCCGGTCCCGACCAGCGACGCGAAGGCGACGGCTCCGACCGCAGCCCAGGCCAGCAGGTAACCGGTCAAGAACGCGCTCATCCGCATCAGCCGGCCGGCGCCGGCCGAGGCACCGGTGATCAAACGGGTCCACAGCACAGCTACCGGTGCCACCGATGGCAGCATCATCGCGGCCATCATCACCACCCACAGCCCGAGGAAGGGCAGCAGCGCCAGGCCCATGGTCCCGGGCCCGTTGCCCATGGTCCGGGCCAGCATGAGAGTGACCGCCCACGCCGCAGCCGCCACTGCGGCGACCGCGATCCACGGCACCGCGAGCTGTCGCCGCGGCAGGGCCTGCACCGGACCCATGACCGAAGCCGGATCGGCATGGTCAGCCATCACGCAGGCCCGGTCAGCCTTCGTAGCGGAAGTCGGTGACGAAGCTGTTGGTACCGGAGAAGTCGGCGCGCCAGTGGCCGTGATAGCTCACGTCTTTCGAGCTCGCCTGCCGGACTGGCTGGGTGACAGCGCCGAACGGCGCGTTTGAGATCACGGCCGGCCCCTGGCCATCCATCCCGGTCAGCTGCTCGCTGCTCATGGACAGAGCGCCGGAGACCTCAGCGTGCAGCGAGCCGTCCGACTTCTCGAACGTGATCGCCGCCGACTGGATCCCGGCGACCTCGCCGATCAGTGGAGCCAGTCCGGCCAGGTGGCCCCCAGCACCTCCGGAAAAAACCGCGCCGAGCGCTTCGGACTGCTCGGCGGAGGCACGGTCGTCCAGGTACAGAGCCACCTTCCAGCCGCCATCGGTCATCCGCTTCGGCGTGTGAACCGCCATCACGGCGTTCAGACCCGCCAGGTCCACCCCGTCCCTGTCGCCTCTGTTGACATGCCACGCCAGCAGCACGTCGCAATTGTCATTGGTTGCGGCTCCCAGCCACACGCAGTTGCAACTGACGTCGCAGTTGCATACCTCGAAATAATCCCCCTCAACCGAAAAGCTCACGTCGCCTCCCCTGACGCAGGACCCGCCCCGAGAGCGGACGAACACTATCCCGCCTTCTAGCACCGCGGCCGCTGGTACGCAAGCCTTCCTTTGCGAAAGGACGCGCCAAGGCGCATTGACGCCGGGCTGCTGCTGCCTTGGCCGGGGAGGAACTGCCGTCCGTTTTCTTCGACGTTCGGGGCTGCCGATGGTTCCCGGCTACCCAGGCGGCGTGCCTTGACTACCCGGGCGCTGCTCGCCCTCCTCCCCCGCGCTCGGCTCCCGGCGGCCACGGCGGGACGCCCAGGCCTGCAGCCAGGAGTCGTAGAACCAGTGCCCGAA
>DAIOWC010000270.1:0-7444 GCA_036758685.1 Streptosporangiaceae bacterium
GGACGACCCCCGGACCCCCGCGGTGTGCTGTCCCGGGGGACGACCCCCGGACCCCTGCGGTGTGCTGTGCCGGGGGACGACCCCCGGACCCCCGCGGTCAGCCGCTGGCGCGGCGGCGGCGCAGGGCGAGGCCCGCGGCCATGCCGCCGGCCACGGCGCCGGCGCCGGCCGCGACCGGCAGCGCGATCATGGTCGCCCGGCGGCCCGACCTGAAGTCGTGGACCGGCCAACTCCGCCGCCGGGCCTCGGCGAGCAGCTGGACGTCGGGGTTGACGGCGTTCGGGTGACCGACGAGCTCCAGCATCGGCATGTCGTTGAACGAGTCGCTATAGGCGCTGGACCGGGACAGATCAAGGCCCTCGCGCTTGGCCAGCGCGACCACCGCGGCCGCCTTCGCCTCGCCGTGCAGCAGGCCACCGACCAGCTTGCCGGTGTAGACGCCGTCGGCGGACTCGGCCACCGTGCCGAGCGCGCCCGTCAGGCCGAGCCGCCGGGCCAGGATGCTCGCCAGCTCGACCGGCGTCGCAGTCACCAGCCACACCCGCTGCCCGGCCTGGAGGTGGCGCTGCGTGAGCTCCCTCGCGCCCTCCCAGATCCGGTCGGCCATCGTGTCGTCGTAGATTTCCTCGCCGAGCTGGGCGATGTCGGCGACCCGGTAACCGGCGACAAACGCCAGCGCCGCCTGCTTGGCCGCATCGATGTGCTCGGAGTTCTCCGTGCCGCGCAGCCGGAACGACAGCTGTCCCCACATGAGCCGCACCAGGTCGGCGGGACCGAACAGCCTCCGGGCGGCCAGGCCGCGAGCGAAGTAATAGATCGACGCGCCGCGCATGAGCGTGTTGTCGACGTCGAAGAATGCTGCGGCGGTGGGGTCGGGGACCAGGGCCGGGTGGTCCTCGCCAGCAACGGCGGCCGCCGCCGACACTTCCCCGGCTAGCTCGTCCTCTTCCTGCGGCCTGGCCTTGCGCAGACGCAGAACCGAGGCAGACTTGCCGGCCCCGCCGGACACGCCAGTCATAACATCGAGCCTACCGGCGGCCCGGGGCCCCGTCTCCAGCCAGCTAATCGTCCGATGCTGAGCTGGGCCGCAGTCCGCCGACAGGTCGCATCATCGCCCGGAGTCGTGCACCATAGGCAGCAATGTCTAGCTCCTTCTCGTTGATCATCGCTGGCGCTGGTGCCGTGACGGCCGCAGTGGGCAGCGGTATCGTGCTCGCCCGGCTGTTCCGGGCGCCGCGCGCTGACCTGGTGTCGTGGTCCATCGCTCTCGTCGGGCTGCTTATTAGCCTGGGTGCGCAGACGCTGGGCTACCTGGTCGGCTTCGACAGCAAGATGTTCCGCGCGATGGAGCTCGGCGCTCAGGTGATAGCCCCGATGGCGCTGATCCTGGCCCTGTCGGAGGTCGCCGGCCGGGGTCTCGGGGCCCGGTTCTGTGCCCGCGTCTACATCCCCGCGCTGGCCTTCATTACCGGTTTCGTGCTCATCCTCGACCAGCTCGCCGATGTGGCGTTCAAGAAGACCTGGCCCGACCCGGCCGTCTATTACCAGCTGCCGCCGAATTACGCGCTCGAGTTCGCCATCGGGCCGGTCACCGCGCTGATCGCGGTCATCGCGGTCGGGATCGTGATGGCGCGCTCGCGCGCGCCCGGCTGGAACGCGGTGCTGCCCGCGCAGATGGCGGCCGGCGTGGCCGCACTGCTGCTCGCCTACCCGGGCCTCGTGGGGCTGGTCAAGTTCGTCACCAAGCAGGGCCTGCCGATCAGCCACGAGTTCACCCTCTGCTGCGCGGCGGCGGCCGGCCTCACGCTCTACGCGGCCATCAAGGTGGGGCGGATCGACCTCAGGGTCCTCCACGAGACCGGCGCGGCCGCCAAGGATCAGGGACCGCGCGCCGCCCGCCCGCCCGCCGCCGGCCGCGGCGCCGTCGGCCGCAGCGCCGCCGGGCCGGCCTCCGCCAGCCGGCGCGATGACTTCGAGCGGGATGAGGACTACGGCCGGAACGAGGCCTACAGCCGCAGCCAGGTCTATGGCCGGAAAGACACGCACGACCGGAACGACGACTACGGGCCCCGCGAGGACTTCGGCCGCCGAGGCGACCCGGATCGCTGGGACGAGGCCGGCGCGCGCGGCGGTTACGATCTCGAGCCGGCGATGGACCAGACCGGCGACTTCGACCGGTTCGTCGAGGACACTGGTCAGGGCCCGTACGCTGATGGCGGGCTCTACCGGCCGGACGACGACTGGTCGCGAGCCGGCGGCCCGGACGACTTCGACGCCGCCCCGCACACGATGGCCGGCCGCGACAGCTACGACGGCGACTACGCCACCGGCGACTTCGCGACGGGCCAGTTCGATGCCAGCCTCGCGTCTGCTGACCTGGCCGCCGACCTCCATCCTGCCGACGTCCGCCCCGACCCCGGCGAGCGCGGCCGCAGCCGGGCGGACCAGCGGGGCCGCCATGACCAGCTGGACGCAGGCGCCGACCCGGCGGATCCGGAACCGGCGCGCGCCGACCTGTTCGGCCAGATCGCGATCTACACCCTGCTGGAAGACCGCATCGCGGAGTTCGACCAGCTGACGGAGAAGGTCGTCCAGGACGTCCGCAGCCGGGAACCGGACACGCTGGTCTACATTGTGCACGCGGTCCCGTCCGCTCCCATGCAGCGCATCCTGTACGAGGTGTACCGCGATCGTGACGCCTACGAATGGCACCGGCAGCAGCCGTACGTGCAGCAGTTCGACGCGGACCGCAGGCCGTACGTGCTGGCCACGAACGTCATCGAGCTGGGCCTGCAGGGGGCGAAGGTGTCCCCGTTCCCGTCGGTGACCGAGCTGTTCGGCGAGCCCGGCTACGACACCTCGGGGTTCGAGCGGCCGGACTACCTGCGCGACTACGGGCGCCCGGAGGGCGGCGGGGGCTGGTGACCAGGGTCGTGCTGCTGTCGCGGCCGGGCTGTCACCTCTGTGATGCGGCGCGCGAGGTCATCGCCAGGGTGGCCGCCGACCTCGGCGTGGAATGGGCCGAGCGGGACATCAGCAACAGCCCGGATGATCTTCGCGAGTATTCCGAGATGATCCCGGTCACGCTGGTGGACGGCGTCCAGCACGACTACTGGCGGGTCAGCGAGGGCCGGCTGCGCGCGGCGCTGCAAGGCTGACCTGGGCGCCAGCTCGTTCCCGTCCTTATCGGGACCTTGCTGCCTGCACGGTCTGGGCATGTTTCCCCGACTTTGTGCAAACGTTCACAAGGGCGTACCGTTGGAGGCGAAGTAGCGTTCGGGTCCGCCCAGACGCGTGCCGAGCCGAGTCCCCCAGGAGTTCCGGCGCATGTCACGCCGCCCAGTGTCTGCCGGAGGTGCAGCGTCTTCCAGACGTGCACCCGCCAGCCGGCCTGCCTCGGCCGGCAACGGCCACGGCATCCCGGATGCGACGGTGGCCAGGCTGCCGGTCTACCTGCGGGCGCTGTACGCGCTGGCTGACCACGACGTCGCCACCGTGTCGAGCGAGGAACTGGCCGCCGCGACCGGCGTGAACTCCGCCAAGCTGCGCAAGGACCTCTCCCACCTCGGGTCCTACGGCACCAGGGGCGTCGGCTATGACGTCGAGTACCTCGTCTACCAGGTATCGCGTGAGCTGGGCCTGACCCAGGACTGGCCGGTGCTGATCGTCGGCGCCGGTAATCTCGGCCGCGCGCTGGCCAATTACGGCGGGTTCGCCTCCCGCGGGTTCCGGATCGCGGCGCTGCTCGACAGCGATCCCGCCGTCGTCGGCACGGTGATCGCGCACCACACGGTCCGCAGCGACGCCGAGCTCGAGCAGGTCGTTGAGGCCTTCGATGTCTCCATCGGGGTGATCGCGACGCCCGCCGCAGTCGCCCAGAATGTCGGCGATCGGCTGGTAGCTGCCGGTGTCACAAGCATCCTGAACTTCGCTCCTGTCGTGCTCAACGTGCCTTCCGGCGTCGATGTGCGTAAGGTCGACCTGTCGATCGAATTGCAGATTCTTGCCTTCCACGCCCAGCGGCGCGGTGCTGGCGGTCGGCCGGCCACGGACCTGGGCGCGAGCGGTCTGCCGGCCGGCAAGCTGGCCGGCCCTGGCAATGACCGCATCACCGGCCTTGACCGCAGTTCCAGGCCGGCGGCGGAGGTGACAGAGCTTGACTTCACGACGGATGCGCGGGCGGTAGCGACATGAGCGTGCTAGTCGTCGGTCTCAGCCACAAGGGCGCGCCCATGGCGACGCTCGAGCGGACTGTGCTGACCGGCGACGCGCTGGCCAAGCTGCTGCACGACGTCGCACGGGCCGACGATGTCGCCGGCGCGCTGATCCTCAGCACGTGCAACCGGATGGAGATCTACGCCGAGGTCGGGTCCTTCCACAGCGCCGTCGCGGCGATCTGCGACCTGCTCTCCCGGCACTCCGGCGTGCCGCACGAGGAGCTGACCCCCTGCCTCTACGTGCATTACGCGGATCGTGCGGTGCAGCACATGCTCACGGTCGCCTGCGGGCTTGACTCGATCGTGGTCGGCGAGAGCCAGATTCTCGGTCAGCTCCGGGCCGCGCTGCGGATCGCCCGCGAGCAGGGCACGCTCGGGCGGCCGCTGGCCGATCTCGGCTCGCTGGCACTGCGCGCAGGCAAGCGCGCGCAGTCAGAGACCGGCGTCGGCAGGGCCGGGGCGAGTCTGGTCAGCGTGGGCCTGGAGGCCGCGGTGCAGCAGCTTCGCCCCGACATGCAGGTAGCGGGCCTGCGCGTTCTGGTGGTCGGGGCCGGCGCCATGAGCAGCCTGGCCGCGGCCAGTGTGGCGAGGGCAGGCGTGGCCGAGCTGGTGATCGCCAACCGGACCCGCCAGCACGCGGAGCGGCTCGCCGCCCAGCACGGCGGCACGGCTCGGGACCTGGCCGATCTGCCGGAACTGCTCGCCGCCGCCGACCTCGTCGTTACCTGCACCGGCGCGCCCGGCCACGTGATCACCGCGGATGTAGTGGCGGCCGCGGCCGTCCGCGACCGCGACAACCCGCTCGCGCTGCTCGACCTGGCGCTTCCCCGCGACATCGAGCCCGGCGTCGGCGACCTGCCCGGCGTAACGGTGACCGACCTGGAGACGCTCGCGGACGCCCAGCCCGAGGGCGCGCAGCCCGGAGCAGCGGCGATCGCAGCCGCCCGGCAGGTCGTGACCGCCGAGCTTGAGGCGTACCTGTCAGCGGGCCGGGCAGCTCGCGTGGCTCCTACCGTCGTGGCGCTGCGCGCCAAGGCCGCGAGCGTGGTGGAATCGGAGCTGGCCAGGCTGGCCGGCCGGCTCAGCGGCGCGGACGCCGTGACGCTGGAGGAAGTGGCCAGGTCGATGCACCGGGTCGCTGACAAGCTGCTGCACGCGCCGACCGTCCGCGTGAAGGAACTGGCGGGGACGCCAGGGGCCGAGAGCTACGAGGACGCGCTGCGGGTGCTGTTCGATCTCGACCCGGCCGCGGTCCAGTCGGTCGCGCACGCCGATGCGCTGCTGGCGGCCTGGCCGCCGACGGCGGGAGGGGAACACTGATGAGCGAGCCGGCCCTGCGCCTGGGTACCCGGCGCAGCCCGATGGCGATGGCGCAGTCGCGCCTGGTCGCCGCGGCGATCACGCAGCTCACGGGGCGCGCGATCGAGCTGGTTGGCGTGACCACCTCGGGTGATGTCAGCAGTGCCCAGCTGACCCAGATCGGCGGGACGGGCGTATTCGTCAGCGCGCTGCGCTCGGCGCTGCTGACCGGCGAGGTGGACTTCGCGGTGCACTCGATGAAGGACCTGCCGGTCGGCCCGGCCGACGGCATTGCCATGGCGGCGGTGCCGGTCCGCGACGACCCGCGGGATGCGCTCGTGGCCGCTAACGGGGCGAAGCTCGCCGATCTGCCGCGCGGCGCGCGGATCGGCACCGGGTCGCCGCGCCGGGCCGCGCAGCTTCTGATGCTGCGCGCCGACCTGTGCCCGATGCCGGTGCGCGGCAACGCGGATACCCGGCTGGCCAAGATCGAATCGGGCGATCTGGACGCGGTCATGCTTGGGTACGCCGGGCTCGGCCGGATCGGCCGGCTCGACGCTGTGACGCAGGTCTTCGAGCCAGATGAGATGCTCCCGGCGGCCGGCCAGGGCGCGCTGGCGGTTGAGTGCTGTGTCGGCAGGGAAGGTCTCGTGGCGCTGCTTGGCTGCGTAGACGACCCGAACAGCCGGGCCGCCACGACGGCAGAACGCAGCATGCTCGGCGCGCTGCAGGCGGGCTGCGCGGCCCCGATTGGCGCGTATGCTGCCGGGACGGATGTACTTCGGCTGCGCGGCGTGGTCGTGGCAGCTGACGGGGGAATGGCGCTTCGGGGCAGCGCGAGCGGGCCGCCGGCCATGGCCGAGGCCATTGGCAATCAGGTAGCCGGCGAGTTGCTCAGCCGCGGGGCGGGACGGTATACGGCAGTGCCCGGTGGGCACATCAGCAGCGGGGACGATGAGAAGTGAACCCCACAACCGGTAAGACCGCGAAGCAGACCAAGGCAGCAGGCGAGAAGGCGCCCGAATCGGCAGCGCCGGTCCGTGGCTGGGTGGCACTCGTTGGTGCCGGCCCCGGAGATGAGGGCCTGCTCACGGTGCGTGCCGCGAGCCTGATCGGCCGCGCTGACCTCGTGGTGGCCGCGCCGTGGGTGGGCGAGCGGCTTGCTCACCTGCTCAAGCCCGGCGCCACGCTGGCTGACTCGGATGCGCAGCTGCAGGACCCGAAGATGCTGATCAAGGCCGCAAAGGCCGGCCAGCTCGTGGTGCGGCTGTTCAGCGGCGACCCGTTCATGTTTTGCAATGCCGCCGCCGACGCGGCCGCATGCGCGAAGGCCAGGGTGCCGTTCGAGGTCATTCCCGGCGTATCCAGCGCCGCGGCCGTGCCCGAGTACGCCGGCATCCCGCTGACCAGCGATGCGACCGGCGACGTGCGCATCATCCAGGCCAGCGAGGCGAGCCGCGTCTCGGCCAGCGACGGCACGCTGGTGATCCTCGGCGCCGAGTCCGGGCCGGTGGACCTCGGCAAGATGCTGATCGCCGCCGGCTGGCCCGAAACGGCGCCGTTCGCGATCACGTGGAATGGCACCACCACCGACCAGCACACGGTCGTCGGGACGCTCGGCACGGTCGCGGCGGACCTGAAGGCGGCGGGCGTGAGTCTGCTGACCGCCAGCGGCCCGGCGGTGGCCGTGGTCGGCGAAGTGGTGTCCGTGCAGTCGGCCCTGTCCTGGTTCGAGACCAAGCCGCTGTTTGGCTGGCGGGTGCTGGTGCCCAGGACCAAGGAGCAGGCGGACGAGGTCTGTGACCTCCTGCGCGCGCGGGGCGCGGTCCCCGAGCAGGTCCCGACGATCGCGGTCGAGCCGCCGCGCACCCCCCAGCAGATGGAGCGGGCGGTCAAGGGCCTGGTCACCGGCCGGTACCAGTGGATCG
>DAIOWC010000271.1:0-7436 GCA_036758685.1 Streptosporangiaceae bacterium
GGAGCCGTGCACCGACAGCCCGCTGTTCGGCTTCGACAACGTCGTGGCCACGCCGCACCTTGGCGCCAGCACCCACGAGGCACAGGAGAAGGCGGGTACGCAGGTCGCCCGGTCGGTGCGGCTGGCGCTGGCGGGCGAGTTCGTCCCGGACGCGGTGAACGTCCAGGGCGGGCCGGTGCACGAGGAGCTGCGGCCCTGGCTCCCGCTGGCCGAGAAGCTGGGCAGGATGTTCTGCGCACTGGCCGGCGGAGCGACGCCCGCGCTCGCCGTCGAGCTGCACGGCGAGATATCGGCGCTGGACGCCGGCGTGCTTGAGCTCGCCGCGCTGAAAGGGCTGTTCACCGACATCACCGAGGAGCCCGTTACCTACGTCAACGCCCCGCTAGTCGCCAAGGAGCGCGGGGTCGAGGTCAGCCTGTCCGCCGACGAGATCTCGCCGGACTGGCGCAACCTGCTGACGCTGCGCGGCGCGTCGGCCGACGGCCAGCTCCTTTCGGTCAGCGGCACGCTCACCGGCCTCCGGCACGCGGAGCGGATCGTCGAGGTCAACGGCCTGGAGGCGGAGATCGCGCCGGCCGACCACATGATGTTCTTCGGGTACTCCGACCGGCCCGGAGTGGTCGGCACCGTGGGGCAGATCCTCGGCGGCAGGCATATCAACATCGCCGGCATGCAGGTATGCCGGCATGCCCAGGGCGGTGAGGCCCTGATCGTGCTGTCGGTGGACTCGGCGGTCCCGTCCGACCTGCTGGCCGAGATCGCCGAGGCGATCGGGGCTGGCCTAGCCCGGGTGCTGGACCTGGACGAGGCCTGACCTGCTGGGCCTGACTGCGCCCCCGCCCCCGGCCAGTAAGGTACCGCCATGGCAGCGCGCAGCATCAATCTGGCCGTCATCGGCGGCGATGGCATCGGCCCGGAGGTGGTCTTCGAGGCGATCAAGGTGCTGCGGGCGCTGGGCACCCTCGACATCTCGCCGACCTCGTATGACCTCGGGTCTGACCGGTACGCCCGGACGGGCGAGGTCCTGCCGGACTCGGTGCTGGCCGAGCTCGCCCAGCAGGACGCGATCCTGCTCGGCGCGGTCGGCTCGCCCGAGGTGGCCAGCGGCGTACTCGAGCGCGGCCTGCTGCTGCGCCTCCGATTCGAATTCGATCAGTACGTGAACCTGCGGCCGCTGCGGCTGTTCCCCGGTGTCCAGCCGCCGATGGTCGGAATGCGGTCCGAGTCCGTCGACATCCTGGTCGTCCGCGAGGGCACCGAGGGTCCCTACATCGAGGCCGGCGGCTTCATGCGCCGCGGCACGCCGCAGGAAGTGGCCACCCAGGAGAGCATCAATACCGCGTTCGGCGTCAGCCGGGTGGCCAGGTACGCGCTGGCGCGCGCCGCGGAGCGGCCACGCCGCAAGCTCACGCTCGTGCACAAGAGCAACGTGCTGGCCTACGCGGGCGATCTGTGGCGGCGGACCGTTACGCAGGAGGCGGCCGCCTATCCGGGCGTGAGCGCGGAGTACTGCCACATGGACTCGGCGGCGGTCTACCTGCTCACGCAGCCTGAGCGGTTCGACGTGATCGTCACCGACAACCTGTTCGGCGACATCCTGACCTCGATCGGCGCCGCGGTCACCGGTGGCATCGGGCTGGCCGCCAGCGCCAGCATCAATCCCGAGCACACCGCGCCGAGCACCTTCGAGCCGGTGCACGGCAGCGCCCCGGACATCGCGGGCAAGCTGAAGGCCGATCCCACGGCCGCGATCCTGTCCGGCGCGATGCTGTGCCGCCATCTGGGCCTGTCGGGGGAGGCGGCCCGGATCGAGCAGGCCGTGGCGGATGACCTGCTGGAACGCCAGGGAGCCTGGTCACCGCGGGCCACGCCGGAGATCGGTGACGACATCGCCGAGCGGGTAGCGAGCTAACTTTGGCAGTAGGGCATGGCAACGGCGCCATGACCTGACCAGGAAGGGTTCTCGATGACCGCAGGTGCACCGGAGATTTCGTTCGCTATCCACCCCTCTGCCCAGGTCGCTTCCGCGGCCCGGCGCGCGGAGTTGCTGGCCGACCCCGGATTCGGCCGCGTCTTCACCGATCACATGGTCACGATCGCCTGGACCGAGCAGCTGGGCTGGCACGACGCGCAGCTGCGGCCCTATGGCCCGCTGAGCATCGACCCGGCCTGCCAGGTGCTCCACTATGGCCAGGAGATCTTCGAGGGCCTGAAGGCCTACCGCTCGGCCGGCGGGCCGATCGTGACGTTCCGGCCGCACGCCAACGGAGCGCGGCTGAACGCGTCCGCGCGCCGGATGGCAATGCCCGAGCTGCCCGAGGACACGTTCACGCACGCCCTGGAGCTGCTGGTATCGCAAGACCGGGACTGGGTGCCGACCGCCAAGGGCCACAGCCTGTACCTGCGCCCCTTCATGATCGCCACGCACGTGGGCCTCGGCGTCAGCCACCCGTCGTCCTCGTTCCTGTTCGCGGTCATCGCCTCGCCCGCGGGCTCCTACTTCCGGGGCGGCGTGAGCCCGGTGTCGGTGTGGGTCGCCGAGGACTACATCCGGGCCGCACGCGGCGGCACCGGCGCCGCCAAGACCGGGGGGAACTACGCGTCGGGCTTCGCGGGCCAGATGCAGGCGCTCGAGCACGGGTGCGACCAGGTGGTCTGGCTCGATGCGGCCGAGCGCCAGTGGATCGAGGAACTGGGCGGGATGAACCTGTTCTTCGTCTACGGCTCGGGCAGCGACGCCCGCATCGTGACCCCGCCGCTGACCGGCACCCTGCTTGCGGGCGTCACCAGGGATTCGCTGCTGACGCTCGCGCCTGAGCTCGGGATCGGTGCGGCGGAGCACCCGGTGTCGGTGTCGCAGTGGCGGGAAGGCTGCCAGTCCGGTGAGATCACCGAGGTGTTCGCCTGCGGCACGGCCGCCGTCATCACGCCCGTTGGCCAGGTCAAGAGCGCCGCGGGCGACTGGGCGATCGGCGGAGGCCAGGAAGGTCCCGTCACCAGGCGGTTGCGCGAGCAACTGCTCGGCATCCAGTTCGGCCAGCTCCCCGACCCCCACGGCTGGGTGCACAAGATCTGCTGATCGCGATGTCCGGCATGGCCAGCGTTTAGGCCCTCCGGGCAACCTAGAGCTGCCTAGCTCCGTACTTGGTTGTCGACAGGAGGGAGCTGATGGCAGTGGAGCCTGACCGGGCTGTCAACGATCTTGAGTCTTTCCTGGCCGAGCGCGGTCAGCAGTTGCTGCGCACGGCCGTCCTGCTCGCAGGCGGCAAGGAGGCGGGCGAGGATCTGCTGCAGGCAGGCCTTGAGCGACTGATCCGGCGCTGGCGGACCATCGAGGGTGACCCGGAAGGGTACCTCCGGCGGGTTCTCTACCACCTGGCCATTGACGGCTGGCGGCAGCAGGAGCAGCTGCGGGCCCGGCTCCGGCTAGTGCGCAACTCGGCGGCGAGTGCAGCCGAAGATCCCATGGCCGACGTAGACCGGCGCGATTCCCTGGTGCGGCTGATGATGAGGCTGCCTGCCCGGCAGCGCGCCGTCATCGTGGCGCGCTACTGGGAGGAGCTCACCGAGGCTGAGGCCGCGGCGGTGCTTGGCTGCTCGGTCGGCACGGTCAAGTCGGCCGCCTCCCGGGGCCTGCGGCGGCTCCGAGAACTCAGCGAGGCCGGTCAGCCCGCCGAAAACGGCGGCGCGACGTGGAGCAGCGCGGACTGCGCGCCCAGGCGGGAGGCCACCCGATGAACGACACGAAGCTGGTGCAGCAACTACGGGCCGACATGGAGCGCGAAACGCGAGACGTCCGCGTTCCGCCTGGGATTGGCGATCGAGCCCTCCGGCGGAACCGCAGGCGCCGCACGATAAGGCGGGCGGCGATGGCTGGCGGCGCCGGTGTGACCGCGGCCGCTATCACCGTCGCGGGCCTGACGGGTGCCTTCGGCGCGGCCTCGGGGCCGTCGGCCGCCCCGGGCGATCAGACCGTGGCCTACGTTCTTGCCCGCGTCAAGACGGCGCTGAACTCCGTGAACTCGGCCAACTTCGTGCTCTACGAGAAGATCGCGTTCGCGCCGAGCGCAGTGCTGGAGCGCTATCCGACCTACGACGGTCCCGCTGGGAACCGCCCGCCAGACGCCTATGACCCGCCGTTCTCCGACGTGCTGTACAGCCCCGGCCAGAGCCTGCCTGCGTCTGGCTGGCTGCCGGGAACGCGGAAGGTTTCGCGCGTTCAGTTGTGGTCCTACCGGGACACCGAAAGGGCGCTAGGTTTCACAGCATCCGGCCAGCCCGACTTCGCGGTCATGTACACCGTAGGCCGCACGCAGCGTCTGTCTCCCAGGCGGGCCGACCCGCTCATCACGACGTCCACGGCCACGGCAGTGATCTACGGCAACAGCACGTGGTGGACCTTCAGCGGGCGGACGGCCTGGGTGCCTGCCTACTGCCACGACCGCTTCGCCCGGTTCGCGCCGGACTGGCCGACGGCGATCAGGGATGAGATTGCCTGCGGCGCCTACGTCGTCGCCGGCCATCAGGTGGTCGACGGGGTTCGCGCGATCAAGCTGGTGTATCGGTCGGGTTTCGGGCCGGATGAGACGCTCTGGGTGAGCGCGGCCACCTACCTGCCCGTCCGGGCCGAGGTGATCTCGCACATCACCATCGACTACCAGTGGCTTCATCCGACGGCCGCCAATCTTGCGCACCTGAGGTTTTCGGTTCCCGCGGGCTTCAGGAAGGTCCGGGCGCCATGAGCGCGTCAGCGGCCAGGACCGGGAGATCGGCGGGGGCGGTCTCCGGGTACTTCAGCCCGGCGCCGGTGTTGAGCACCACGACCTCCTCGGACTCGGCCAGCCAGCCGGATTCGCGCAGCCTGCCGACCGCGGCGAAGCAGGCCGCACCTTCCGGGCAGACCCACGTTCCCTCGGCGCGGGCGGCCTCAGCCTGCCCGGCGAGCAACTCGGCGTCGGTCACGGCGATCGCGCAGCCGCCGGTCTCCCTGATCGCCTGCAGCACGATGAAGCCGCCGAGGGGCGCGGGCACCGTGAGGCCGAACGCGACCGTGTGCGCGTCGGCCCACGGCGAGGTGGTCTCCTGTCCGGCCTCGAACGCCGCCACGACCGGCGCGCAGCCTGCCGCCTGAACGGCGACCAGGCGCGGCAGCTTCGGTCCGATCCAGCCGAGCTCGGCCAGTTCGTGCAGCGCCTTCCAGATCCCGATCAGGCCGACCCCGCCGCCGACCGGGCAGAGAATCACGTCCGGGACCCGCCAGCCGAGCTGTTCGGCGATCTCCAGGCCGATGGTCTTCTTGCCCTCCAGCCGGTAGGGCTCCTTCAGCGTCGAGACGTCAAGCCAGCCGTCCCGGCCCTGGACGACCGGCGCCAGCGCCCGGCCCGCGTCGCCGATGAGCCCGTCCACCAGGTAGATCTCGGCGCCCGTCACGACGCACTCCGACCGCGTGATCTCCGGTGCCGAGACCGGCATGGCCACCAGGAACGGAAGACTCGCGCGGGCGCAGAACGCCGACCAGGCAGCGCCGGCGTTCCCGTTCGTAGGCATGGCGACCCCCCGAGCGCCGAGTTCGGCCGCGCGGGAGACCCCGACGGCCGCTCCCCGCGCCTTGAAGCTCGCGGTCGGCAGGGGGCTCTCGTCCTTCATCAGCAGGCGCGGCACGCCGAGCGCGTTCCCGAGGCGGGGCAGCGGGAGCAGCGGCGTCATGCCCTCGCCGAGGCTGATGACACGGTCGGGCCCCGTCACCGGCAGCAGCTCGTGATAGCGCCACAGGGTCGGCGGCCGGCCGGCGATCTCGCCGGGGCCGATCGCGCTGGCCGCGCGGTCCAGGTCGTAGCGGGCGAGCAGCGGCGCGCCGCACGCGCACGTGCCCTGGAGCTGGCTCGCGTCGTGGCGGGTGTCGCAGCGGGAGCAGGCAAGGTGGCTGAGCGCAGAGTATCCAGGGGCAGAGTGTCCGGGGGTCATGCCAGCATCCTCGCGGGCGGCCGGTCCGGTCGCAAAATCGCAGATCACGGCCCGGTATCCTCGGGCTATCGATTCCCGCGTAGCCGGGGACGCCCCCGGCGCTACCACCGCCCGCGGCCCCGAGGATCAGGCTCGCGCGCGGCCCGGCCCCGAACGTTCAGGCCAGCTCCGGCGCGCGCGGGTGGCAGTGGTGGCTTACTTCGCCGTGCTCGGCGTCGCCAACGGCGTGTGGCTGGCGAGGATCCCCGCGGTCAAGCAGAACCTGCATCTGAGCGATGGCGTCCTCGGCCTGGCGCTGCTCGCGGCGCCGGCCGGCCTGGTGGTCGTGGTCCCGTTCACCAGCCGGATCATCGGCCGGGCGGGCAGCCGCCGGCCGACCATGATCGCCGGTACCTGCGCCGCGCTGGTGCCGATTGCGCTCGGGCTCTCGCCGAACCTGGCGGCGCTGATGGCCTCGCTCTTCGCGTTCGGGCTGGCGGGCGGGATGCTCGACGTCGCCATGAACTCCCAGGCCGTGATCGTCGAGCGGGCGGTGGGGCGGCCGCTGATGACGTCGTTCCACTCCTGCTACAGCTTTGGCGGGCTGGCGGGCGCGCTGGTCGGCGGGGCGTTCGCGTGGGCGGGGATCGGTCCGGGACCGAACTTTATCTCCGCTGGCATCCCGCTGGCGATCGTCGCGGTCCTCGCAGGTCGCTGGCTCCTCCGCGATGACGGGAACGGGGCTGGCGCCGTACTGGTCGCCGCCGGACCGGCTGACGTGGCCCTCCCCGCGGGTCGCCGTGGTGGCGTCGGCGGGTCTGCCCGGCGCGGTGCGCGCGGGTCGGACGAGCGCGGCGGGGACGGGTCTGCCGAGCGCGGCGGCCGCGGGTCGGGCGAGCGCGGCGGGGACGGGGCTGCCGAGCGCGGCGGGCGCTGGCCGCGTCCGCGGGTCGGCCTCGCGCTGGTATTCATGGCGGCCCTGGCGATCTGCTCGCTCCTGGGGGAGGGCGCCGCCGACGGCTGGAGCGCGGTGTACCTGCGGGACAATCTGGGGGCCTCGGCCGGCCTCGCGGCGCTCGCCTACGCGGGCTTCTCGGTGGCGATGGCGTTCGGGCGGCTGTCGGGTGACCGCCTGGCGATCCGGCTGGGCCCGGTCGCGGTGATGCGCCTGTGCGGTCTGGTCGCGGCCGCCGGCCTCTCGCTGGCCCTGCTCAGCGGGAGCCCGGCCGGTGCCATCGCGGGGTTCACGGTGTTCGGGGCCGGGCTGTCGTGCACGTTCCCGCTCCTGTTGTCCGCGGCGGGGAACGTCAACCCGGCGCAGCCCTCCTACGGCATCTCCAGGGTGGCTGGGGTTGGCTACGTGGGCATGCTCGGCGGGCCGGTACTGATCGGGGGGCTGGCCAGCGGGTGGGGGCTGACAACGGCGCTGACGGTCCCGGTCTTCCTGGCGCTGGGCGTTGCTGTCGGCGCCGGCGTGGTCCGCCCGCGGCCCG
>DAIOWC010000272.1:0-7318 GCA_036758685.1 Streptosporangiaceae bacterium
GAACAGCGGGATGACCTTCTCGGGGAACTGGTAGGGCCCGTAGTTGTTGCAGCACCTGGTGGTGACCACGTTCAGGCCGTGGGTGCGGTAGTAGGCCTGGGCGATCAGGTCACCGCCGGCCTTGGCCGCCGAGTATGGCGAGTTCGGGTCCAGCGGCGACGACTCGGTCCAGGACCCGGTCTCGATCGATCCGTAGACCTCATCGGTCGACACCTGGATCACCCTGGGCACCCCGGCATCCAGGCAGGCCTGCATCAGGGTCTGCACGCCGAGCACGTTCGACGTCACGAACGGGGCGGCGCCGCTGATCGAGCGGTCCACGTGCGACTCGGCCGCGAAGTTGAGCACCACGTCGTGGCCGGGCACGAGGTCGGCCAGCAGCACCGGGTCGCAGATGTCCCCCTGCACGAAGGTCATGCGCGGGCTGTCCGCCACCGGGTCGAGGTTCGCGAGGTTGCCGGAGTAGGTGAGCTTGTCCAGCACCGTGACGCTGGCGCCGGCCCAGGCCGGATAGCCATCGGCCACGAGAGTGCGGACGTAATGGGAGCCGATGAACCCGGCGCCGCCCGTTACCAAGATCCTCATGCTTTTAGCACCTAGTCCTGCCTAGCCGTGGTCACGAACTGATCTGAACCCTACTGTGATCGCCGAGCACCAGCCGGTGCGCCTTCGGCACCCTCGCTGCCGGGGTGATCTCCACGCCCCGGCCGATGAGCGAGGCCTCGATTCGGCGCACGCCCCTGATCGAGGCCCCTGCCAGGACGATCGAGTATTCGATCTCGCTGTCGGTGAGGCAGCAGTCCGGCCCGACCGAGGTGAACGGGCCGACGTAGGACTCGGTGACCTCGCTGCCCGCGCCGATGATGACCGGCCCGACGATGCGCGAGCCGGTGACCTTCGCGCCCTCCTCGATCACGACCCGGCCGATGAGCTCGCTGGCGTCGTCGACCTGACCGTGGCTCGCGGGCTCGATGGTCTCCAGGACCCGCCGGTTCACCTCGAGCATGTCGGTGACGTTGCCGGTGTCCTTCCAGTAGCCGGTGATCACACTTGAGTCCACCCGCTCGCCCGAATCGATCAGGCGCTGGATGGCCTCGGTGATCTCAAGCTCGCCCCGCCACGAGGGCGCCAGCTGGGCTATCTGCTTGTGCACCGCGGCGGTGAACAGGTACACGCCGACCAGGGCCAGGTCGCTCTTGGGCTGCTTGGGCTTCTCCTCCAGGCCCACGACCCGGCCGTCGGCGTCGAGCTCGGCCACGCCGAACTCGCGCGGGTTGGGCACCCTGGTGAGCAGGATCTGGGCGGCGGGCCTGGCGGCCCGGAAGGCGTCGACGATCTCGTTGATGCCGCCGACGATGAAGTTGTCGCCCAGGTACATGATGAAGTCGTCGTCGCCGAGGAAGTCCTGGGCCACCTGCACCGCGTGCGCCAGCCCGAGCGGCGCGCTCTGCGGGATGTAGCTGGCCTTCATGCCGAACTGCGAGCCGTCGCCGACCGCCGCCTTGATCTCCGCCGCGGTGTCGCCCACAACCAGCCCGACGTCGGTAACCCCGACATCGGCAATGGCCTCCAGCCCGTAGAACAGCACGGGCTTGTTGGCGACCGGGACGAGCTGCTTGGCCGAGGTATAGGTAATCGGGCGCAGCCTGGTGCCAGCACCGCCGGCAAGGACCAGTGCCTTCATTGCTCCAGCCTTAGATTTCTGTGGTCGTCCGCTTACCCGCTACCCACAATGCAGGACAAAGCGGCCAGGAAAATACGCGGCAAGCTTACACGGCCCGGCACCGGCGGGTGGCCAGGAAGCCGCGCGCCTGCGGAGGGTCCCGCAGGCGCCAGGTTAGTAGGCGCCGGTCCCGCTGCCGATGGCGGACCAGGTCTTCCACAGGATCTGCAGGTCGAGCATGAAAGTCCAGTTCTCGACGTAGTTGAGGTCGAGGCGGACGGCCTCGTCCCAGGACAGGTCAGACCGTCCGTTGACCTGCCACAGGCCGGTGATCCCTGGCTTGACCGCGAGCCGGCGGCGGACGTGGTGCTGGTAGAGGGCGGTTTCCTCGGGCAGCGCCGGGCGCGGGCCGACGAGGGACATGTCCCCGAGCAGGACGTTGAACAGCTGCGGCAGCTCATCCAGCGACCAGCGGCGCAGCAGGGAGCCAACCGCGGTGATCCGCGGGTCCTCGCGCATCTTGAACAGGACCCCGCCGGTCTCGTTGTGGTGGGCCAGCCTGGCCTTGAGGGACTCGGCGTTCGCGACCATGGTCCGGAACTTGTAGATCCGGAACCTGGTGCCGTCCACGCCGACCCGGACCTGAGAGAAGAGGACAGGACCGCCATCGTGGAGCCGGATCGCGATCGCGATGACCGCCAGCAGGGGGCTGAGCAGCATCAGGGCGACAAACGCGAAGGTCCGGTCGAACGCGGTCTTGAGTATGCGGGGAACGCCGGTGAATTCCGGGTGGTCCATGTAGACCAGCGGCAGCCCGGCGGCGGGCCTGATGGTGGTCCGCGGGCCGGCGATGTCGAGGACCGCCGGCGCGACGCACAGGCTCGTGCCGCTCTTCTCCAGCTCCCAGGCCATCTCGCGCAGCCGCATCCCGCTGAGCTCCGGACAGGAGAGAACGGCGACCGTGTCCGCGCCGAACTCCTGGGCCACCTCGGGCACGAAGTCGAGCCCGCGGACGGCGGGGATGCCGTTGATCTCGCGCGGGCAGGCCATGCCGTCCCGCCCGACGACGCAGGCGGCGACCACCTGCAGCCCGTGATAGGCCTCCCGGTGAAGCTGCATCGCCATGTCGACGACGACGTCGGCGTAGCCGACCACCACGACCTTCTGCATGTAGGCGCCGAGATCCCGGAGCCGGTGAAGGTGCCTGCGCAGGACGTACCTGGCGATCAGGTCCAGGATGGTCAGCGACGGGAACGCGACGACGACGTAACCGCGGGCGAGCTCGGCCTTGGCCGCATACGAGACGATCGCGATCCCGGCGGTCAGGATCAGGCCGGCGTTCAGGACCCGCCGGAACTCATCCGAGCCGACTCCGATGAACTTCGAGTCGTAACCGTCGAGCATCGCGAGCAGCGCCAGCCACCCCATGGGCAGCAGGCAGCTCGCCAGCAGGTACATGCGGGGCGAGCTGAGGTCGCCCAGCCGCACGCAGTAAGCAAGCAAGCCTGCCAGCAGCGCACACAGGCCATCCAGCGCCATGGCCTTGCGCTGGTACCTGGTCGTCCACTCCGCGCAGCTCTGCCGGGCCAGCCGGGCCGGGATGGTCCCCGGTGCCCAGCGCTCGGAGACAGCCGAGTCACTCGCCAAACTACAGCTCCCCTCCGAGAACGGCTGATTGCTCGGTGTCTCCCCAACGCCTGAGCCCGCCGCGCTTCGAACTGCCGTCTGTTCCGTCCTGATCGGACATAGAAAAGACGCTCAGCCAAATCCTCAGGTTGACTGGTATTAGCCGCCACTATGGGCAATTTTTGCCGCACGGGGACGAGCACGGTTATCTGAGAACAGAGCGTAAGCACACGGTGAGATTGCAGTTACTCTCGGTTCAACGCGGCTAGCCTACGACAGCCACGAGCGAGAGTCGCTGATACGGCAAGCATCTGCTAAGCGAGTTTTCCGCTTTTGAGCCATAAGCCGTTGAAACTAGTTCAAACATCGACTTGCCCAATTTGGGTGAAATCGCCGAAGCCCGGATAAAGCTGCGATGCCGCTCAGTCCGAGCCGATGCGCGCAGGAGAACAATGACCGGTCAATAGGTCGCGGACAGTAGCTGAAATAACGCAGACAGTGATGGGCCGGCTGCTCAACGTGACGGGTGTGCCTTTCTGCTGTCGCCAGGGCAACAGCAGAAAGGCACACCCCGGTTCGCTCGCGGGCTTCGCGCGGTCAGGAGAGCAGCTCGGGCCGCTTCCAGTCCTCGCCGTGCACGTGCTGACTCAGGAACGCGAGCACGGTCTCGTACCAGACCTCGGCGTCGCCGGGCTTGAGGATCCAGTGGTTCTCGTCGGGGAAGTACAGGAACTTGGCGTCCTTGGACCGGCTCGTCAGGTCCCACCACATGCGCAGCGCCTCGCCCACCGGCACCCGGTAGTCCTTGTCGCCGTGGATGATCAGGATCGGCGTGACGATGTCGTCGACGTGCAGGTGCGGCGAGTTGTCGAGGTAGCGCTCGGGCTTGCTCGCGTAATCGCCGAAGAACCGGCTCCAGAACGCCGGGCCGTCGGTCGTGCCGAACATCTGATCCAGTGCCCACAGGCCCGCGTGGCTCACGATGGCCCGGAACCGGTCGGTGTGCCCGGCGATCCAGTTCGCCATGTAGCCGCCGAACGACCCGCCCATCATCGCGGTCTTGTCCGCGTCGATGTCGGGCCTCGCGACCGTCGCGTCGGTGATCGCCATGACGTCGGTATACGGCGCGCCGCCCCACTGACCGTGCCCGCGCTCGATCATGTTCAGGCCGTAGCCGGTCGAGAGGGCCGGGTCGGGCAGCAGGACGGCATAGCCGCGGGCCACCAGCAGCCACGGGTTCCAGCGCCAGGACCAGGCATTCCAGCTCGAGATCGGCCCGCCGTGAACCCAGAGCACGAGTGGCGCGGGCGCCTCTGCCGACGCGCCCGCCGGCAGCGCGAGCCAGGCCCGGATCGTCGTGCCGTCCGCCGCGGTCGTGGCGACCTCGTCCAGCCGGCCCGGCAGCTCGAAGCTGGCGCCCGGCGTGGCCAGGGCGACAGGCCGGGCAGCCGGGTCACTGAGGTCGATGCGCACGGGAGCCGGGGGTGAGTCGACCGCATTGCGCAACGCATAGAGGAACGTTCCGTCCGGGGCCGGGCTCACGAAGTCATAGGCGCCGTTATCCGGGGTCAGTCGCCTGACCTCGCCCGAGGCCAGGTCGACCCGGAAGACGGGCTTGCGGCCCTGGTCGTCGGCGGTGATGTACACGGCCGAGCTGTCCGGTGCCCAGACCGCGCTCGCCGGGAAGCGGTCGAATCCCGCGAGCAGGTCTCGCTCCTGTCCGCCCTCAAGGGAGGTGAGCACCAGGGTGACGTCGGCGGGCGCGTCGTAGGTCTCGTGCCGCTCCCGTGCCGCCACGACGAGCTGGCCGTCGGGCGAGACGGCCGGGGCGAAGTAGTCGAAGCCGTCGGCGGACAACAGCGTCCGCCGGGCGCCGGTGGCGACGTCGATCACCACGACCTCGGTGTGGCTGTCGCCGCCCGGGTCGAGCACCTTCCAGCCGGTTACGACGGCCGTGCCGTCGGGCGTCAGCTCGAAGCCCTGCTCGTCCAGCGAGCGGCCGGGCTCGGGAGTCAGGTCGCGGCCGGCCACGACGGCCTCCTCGCCGTCGACCGGCGCCGCCGGATCGGCCGGGACGTCGGCCACCAGCAGCCGGGGCTGCTCCGGCCCGAGGTCGTGATCCCAGTACCGGACCGAGCCCGCCTCGTGCAAGATCGCGGCCACGCCGGCGTCCTTGCGCGCCTTGCGGACCGCGGCGTCCGCCTCGGCACCGACCGTGCCGCTGAGCGTCGGAGCGGAGTAGACGATCCTGCCGGTGCCGCGCGCCGCCGTCACCCCGGCAACCCCGCCGTCCGGAGCGGCGATCCTGCGGGCCTCGCCGCCCGCCGCCGGAAGCAGCCAGACCGCCGTCTTGGCTTCCTTGGCCGGCTTGTCCGGGCCGCCCTGGGCGGTGCCGTCGGGTCGCTTGGACACGAACGCCAGCGAGCCGTCCGGCAGGAACTCCGGACCGCCCTCGCCCTCGGCGCTGCGCGTCAGCCGGACCGGCGTGGCGCCGGGCTCAGTACCGATCCGCCAGATGCTGGTCAGGTACTTCGCGGGTGAGCCGCCGGCGGTCTGCACCGCCGCCGCCAGCCAGCTCCCGTCAGGCGCCAGCCGCAAGGCCGTGACCCTCGGGGCCGCAGCGAATTGGGCAAGGTCGTCAAACTTCGTCATCGGTTCTGCACTCCTGGTCCCGCCATCTCTGGCTGGGCGGTCCCGGCGTGGCGCCGGATCCCGGCCAGCATCCTGCTGTGGTCGCAGCTCATATCTTCAGTGTGCGGCTGGGCAAGCGCGGCCGCCCGGCTCAGCACCGGCCTAGGCAGCGCCGCCAGCGCGGCATCGAACAGCTGCCAGGAAAGCTCGTCCAGCCCGGCGCGCGACGGCTCAGGGCCTTCCGCCCCGCAGGCCCGTTCCAGCTCGGCCAGGCCCGCGTCGGACACCTGGCCGGGCTCGAACCGCAACCCGAAGGAGTCGATCCCGAGCTCGGGCTCGGCCGTCGCGCTCGCGGCTTCGAACGCGCTCAGCAACGGACTGATTTCGCCCGCGGTCGCCGGGTCATAGAGGCCTGGGAACGGCACGCTCTCGTAGCCGGGGTCATGACCGCTGAAGTAAATAGGACTGGCCGAGCCCGCCGCCAGCAGCGTCCCGATGGCCAGGTCGAGCAGGCTGACCGGCCAGTCCAGGTTGCTGATCGCGCTGACCCGCAGGACTCCGCGCTGCGCCCGCAGCCCGGCACACAGCATGAGCTGAGCCGATTCGCGCGCGGACTGGGCGTAGAAGAGGGTGTCGGGGTCGTGCAGGCGCACGACGCCGTCCCTCGCCCAGCTGTGCAGCCGGCCCGCGACGATGGAGTTGTCGACGACGTGGGTGAACCGGCTCGCCGACACCGTCATCCGGCCGCGCGCCGCCGCACTGGCCAGCAGCCATTCCGCCGCCCGCTTACTGGCGGTGTAGACCTCGCGCGAGTAGGGCCGGAGCGCCTTGCCGGTGCTCGCGCTGACGAGCTCGGCCACTCCGAACTCCTCGCAGGCACTGACGACGTTGCGGGTTCCGATCACGTTCGTGCTCACGGTGCGCTGCACCATGCGCTCGGCCAGCCCCGGATCCCGCTGCGCCGCGACGTGGAAGACCAGGTCCGGGCGGACCGAGGCGAAGACTGTCGCCACGTCGCCCTGGACGGCGACATCCGCGTGCCGGTACTCCGCGCCCTCGAGCCGGCGCCAGCGGGAGTTGTCGCCCCGGCTGACCGAGACCAGCCGGGCCGGCTGAAACTGCGCGATCTTCGCCAGGAGCGTGGAGCCGATGCAGCCGGTCCCGCCGGTCACGAGGATCGTCTTGCCGGCTAGCCAGATCCCGAGCGCGTCGGCCGGGACCCGGACCCCGCGCCTGGAGATCTCATCGAACCGAAGGATCTCGCGAGCCGCGTCCGGCCTCGCCGCCAGAAGCGCGGCCGTGAGACTCCCGAGCTCACGAAGCTCCCGGTCGCCCAGCTCACGCCGGCCTGGAGGCGCCACCTCGCGCATTGCGCGGATGATCTCAGGAACCGACGCC
>DAIOWC010000273.1:0-7287 GCA_036758685.1 Streptosporangiaceae bacterium
CTGCAAGAGGAAGGCCTAGTGGTGCGCGTCCAAGGACGCGGCACCTTCGTGGTCTGAGGCCAGCCTCTTTCAACAGCCCATGATCATGCCTAATGCGTGCCCAAATGGCCAACGCCGTGATCACGGGAGCACGACTTCGGGCAGGCCAGGCCCGACAAGGCAGCCTGTCGGCGGCTCGGACTCATAATCCGCCGGTCCTGGGTTCGAGCCCCAGCCGCCCCACCGTACGAAAAGCCCTGGTCTGATGCCCCTGACCTGCGGTGATACCGGACTCCGTGATCTTGCTCGGCCGCGCCCGTGTGCGGCTGCGGGCGGCCCTGGGGTGGCGACCGAGAAGATCCTGGCAGCGCTGGCCGCGACCCGGGACGGGCCGGGCAACTCGCCCGCGACTCCCTGACCCGCAGGCCGTGCCGGGTGCGCGCGGATGGGGCCGACGCGGCGGCAATGTCAGCGTCAAGGCGGCCGGCTGCGGCTGTGTGCGGGGTTCGGCGAGGTACTGACCAGGAAGTACATCGTCACCATCTCGTGGTTCAGCATGCTGAGCCTGTTCCTGAAAGGTACGCGCACGCCGCTGGAAACGACCGACAAGATCGTGAGCTACATCGGCCCGCCTAGCTAATGACAGCAGCAAGCGCGGGCGCCTAGTGGACAGAGATCTGCCGCCAGGACTTCCCCCCGTTGCGGGTGATCCATAGCGGACCCAGGTCGCCGATCACGTAGCCGTCGTGGTTCGTGACTAGCGCCGCCGCGAGGTAACCGCCGCCTTGGATCGAGTTGGAATCGTCGATATTGGCTGGCTGGGCCCAGGTGCGGCCGCCGTCGTAGGACAGTTCGATGCCGTTGTAGATCCCGCCGACGAGCAGCGTCCCGTTCCCGCTCTGCTCGATGATTCTCGCGCCGTCGAACATGGGGCGGGTCGCGAACTGCTTCCAGCGCGCACCGCCATCGGCTGACCGGTACAGGTGCGTCGTGGTCGGGTGCGCGCCAAGCAGCGCGCACGCCAGCAGCAGGTGGCTTGCGGACGCCGCGGACGCGGTGATCGCGCCCTCCGGGCACGGCGTTGCCTGCGAGTGCCAGCGACTGGATCCGTTCGCGGGGCCGACAAGCAGCGTCAGCTTGCCGGGGAAGCTGGGCGCGCCAGCGCCATAGGCGTAGGCGGTACCGCCCGCGGCGGTGAGCGCCGGCGCGCCTTCGCCGGCCGCTCCGGGGGTCGGCCGCCAGGCGTCATGGTGGACCGGGGTCGTCTCCACGGTGAACGTGGCCGGGGCAGAGCAGTAGGAGCCGCTGATCGAGCCGCAGCTGTCGAACGTCGCCACGACATAGTCGCTGGTGACGGCCATGTCGTATACCACGTGCCGATGCGTGCTGACCTCGTGCCAGGAAACGCCGCCATTGTGCGTGACCCATAGCCCTGGGCCGTACGCCCAGCCGTCCCTGGCGTTGGCGAACAAAATCCTGGTCACGCCGTCCAGTGGCACGTTCCCCGACCCGTTCGGCGCGACACCGCCCCACGGGGCGGGCGGCGCAAGGGCCTTTGCCCAGTGCAGCCCGCCGTCGACGGTTGTGCGCTCCTCGATGATGCCGCGGGAAGCGCAGTCATTCATGACGACGCCGAGCAGCCAGCCGTCTGATGCCGAGGTGAAAGAGGCGTCAATCGGGCTGAAGGTGTTTCCCGCCAGGCCTGGCACTGGCACGCAGGTCGCGGTGGCGCCCGTCGCCGATGTCCGTGCCTCTCCAGCGGGCGCGGTGACAGACGCGGCCCGCGAGACATTGAGGAGCGGTCCGGTCGCCTTCATGCCCCCGCTCGGGGCGGCGGATCCGCACGCGGTCAGCAGCGCAAGCGCGCCGACCGCCAGAAGCGGTGTTCGGTTCTTCACAACCCTTGAGACGACGCAAGTCCGCTGCGGTTGCGGAATCAGACGCGGCTTTGTGGTCCGCCTGGGGCAGTCCGCGGCCTTGCTCGTTCAAGGGAAGTGCGGCTGTGAGCAGGCCGAGGCGCCGTGGGCTCCGGGTCTACATCCGGCCAGCGTCGACGATCCGCCGCAGGAAACGTCGGGTGCGCTCGTCCTGCGGATCGGTGAAGAGCTGGGCCGGCGGGCCAGCCTCGATGATTCTGCCTTCTTCGAGGAAGCAGACCCTGTTCGCGATGTCCCGCGCGAAGCCCATCTCATGGGTGGCGATGAGCATGGTCATCCCTGCTCCGGCCAGCTCCCTGATGACGTCGAGCACCTCTGCCACTAGTTCGGGATCCAGCGCGCTGGTCACCTCGTCAAGGAGCATGATCTGCGGCTGCATCGCCAGCGCCCTGACGATCGCGACGCGCTGCTGCTGGCCGCCCGACAGCCTGTCGGGGTACTCCCTCTTCTTGTCGGCCAGCCCGAATCGGGTGAGCAACTCGGTTGCCGCCTCCTCGGCCTGCGCCCTGGGTATCCGCAGGGCCTTCATCGGCGCCAGCGTCACGTTCGCCAGCACGTTCATGTGCGGGAAGAGGTTGTACGACTGGAAGACGATGCCGACCTGGCGCCGGACAGCGTTGGCGTCGATGCCAGCCGCTGTGACGTCCTGGCCGAGCAGGAGGATGCGGCCACCGTTGATCGGCTCCAGCAGGTTGATACAGCGCAGCAAGGTCGATTTGCCTGAGCCGGAGGCGCCGATCAGGCAGATGACTTCGTGCGCGGCGACCGAGAGGTCGATGCCGTTCAGCACCTGGTTAGGCCCGAAGGACTTGGAGACGCCTTCAACTGCAATAGCGGGGCCTGCCCATGCCGTGCCGTCGGCCCACGCATCCTGCTCCCTGCCCGGCTGGTCAGCGCCGGTCATGTGACGGCTCCCGCCAGGCGCCGCCGCCGGTCCCTGTCGATCAGCCGGTCGGTGAACCTGGCCAGCGGGATCGTCAGGATGAGGAAGAGGATGGCGGCCACGGTCAGGCTGGAGTAGTTGAACACGGTGCTGCCATAGATCTGTGCTGCCTGGTTAGCTTCGATCGCGCCGAGGACGCCCACCAGGGCTGTGTCTTTCTGGAGGCTGATGAAGTCGTTCAGCAGGGGCGGGACGATGTTGCGGATCGCCTGCGGCAAGATCACGTATCGCAGCGCGGTGCCCTGCGACAGCCCTAGCGACCGGGCCGCTGCGACCTGGCTCTGGTGCACGGAATTCAGGCCGGCCCGGTACACCTCGGAGACATAGGCAGAGTAGGACAGCGTGAGCGCGATCACTCCGTAGACAGCGAACGACTGGTTGGACACGAAGGTGAGCCGCAGCGCCGGGATACCGAAGCCGACCGCGTACATCACGAGCAGCAGCGGAACGCCGCGGAAGAAGTCCACGTAGATCATGGCCAGCAGCCGCAGGGGGAACAGAACCGGTCCGGTGGACTGCCTGATCAAGGCGATGACCAGGGCGAAGACGAGGATCATGGCCTCGGCGGCCAGGAACATCCGGATGTTCAGCCAGATGGCCTCTCCGACGGAGTAGTAGCCCTTCCTGGGATCGCCGATGAAGGACTGCCACATGTCGTGCAGGTCGAAGAACGTGTGCCGGACTTCGCTGCTGCCCGGCGCGGCAAGGAAGATCGCCACCAGGACCCCGAGCAGCACGACCGTGCTCATGGCCGAGACGACCGTTGCCCGGCGGCCGCCGCCCGACAACAGCCGGGGGCCGCGGCCCGCGGTCCCGAATCCCGCCGCGGGGCTGCCGGCGCTCAGTCCTGGCGACAGCGGCTCAGGCTGATCCGGGCTGGCACTTCCGTACCAGGCGTGCTGGTTATCGCTCATTGGGCAGCAGCGTTCGCGCGAGCCGTTCCGGCTCTTACGGCTCGATGGTCGGGACGGACAGGTAGATCTGCAGGTACTGCTTCTGCAGCGCTGTCAGCGTGCCGTTGGCAGTCAGCGTCGCAATCGCCTTGTTGACGCAGCCGACCAGCGGATCGCCCTTGCTGAACAGCAGGCCGTAGTGCTCGCCCGTGCTCGGGAACTGCGCGACCATGACGGTGCCGGGGATCTCGTCGGCTGAGATGTACTGGGCAGTGGGTGTGTCGGTGACGAAGGCCGCTATCTGGTGTGTCTGCAGGGCTTCCTTGACATCGTTCAGCGTCGAGAACACCTTGGGCTGGGCCGAAGGCTGGATGTTGCTCGTGATGAACGCCAGGCTGGTAGTCCCGATCTGATCGCCGTAGACATAGGTCTTCAGCTCCGCTGGGGTGTGGCGGGTCGCAATAGGCGAGCCCTTGAGCGCGACCAGCGCCTGCTGGTCGGCGTAGTAGCTGGCGGAGAACGACACGGCGGTGGCCCGCTGAGCGGTGTAGGAGATCTCGTTGATGTCGAAGTCGAACTTCTTCGGGCCCGGCGCATAGGACGCGTCGAACGGCTCATAGGCCCAGTGAACCTGCGAGGTCTTGAAGCCGAGCAGCTTGGCGATGGCGTAGGCCACAGCGCTCTCGTAGCCCTTGCGGTTCGCTGGGTCGTTGTTCTCGAACCACGGCGGGTAGACAGGCTGGTCGGTGGCGACCGTGAGCTGGCCCTTCTGATACAGGTCGCGCTGAATCGCGGCGTAGGTGCAGGCGGTGGGCTTGGCCGTGCCACTCGTGCTCGGGGCCTCGCTGCTGCAGGCCGCCAGTCCGGCGGTGGCGGTTGCGGCCAGCGCGACCAGTGCCAGGCGACGCTTCATGACTCACTCCCGATTCAGACGTATTTCCTGCTTCGGGGTAGCTTATATGCCTCAACGAGCGAATCTGCCGGCATTGAGAACCAGCTCTTCCGCACCGCTAATCGGAGGGCCTGACTAGGCGCTGCTGGCTGGCCCGACGGGCCGGTGGGGTGTTTCCCGGCAGAGCGGGCACAGCTGGCTGGCGCGCGGTACGAGGCAGGCGGCTGGATGCCCCGGAGATCGGTCGGTCCCAGGCTGTCGGCCCGCCAGTACCAAAGCTGAATGCCTCGCCCTTTGCGCGTTTTCTTAAGATAGAGATGACGCTAAGATGCCCGTAGCTGGGCACGATGGCCTCGGAGGACCGATGCCGCGAGGGCGGAAACTCTTCTGGACGATTATCGGAAGCGTCCTAGCTGCGTCGGCGGTAGTAATAGCAGTCCTCCTACTCAATCCTGGCACGCCGCCAAAAGCGGCTTCTTCGCCTGTGCCAAGCTCGTCGCCCGTACCTCACATTTCTTCCGGCGCAAGCTCTCAAGCTGGCAAGGCAGCACCAGTGGTAATTCCGAGAGCTTCTAGCACGTCGTCGTTCTCATATATCTCAGATCTGACCCCTTCCAGTAATCTCGGCGAGCTCGTCTACCCAGGTCCGGTCAAGATATACGGGTCAATCTATCCCAATAGCATCTCGTTCTCCTGTGACAATGGTGATCTAGCTGCTTTTCCTGCGGTATATAGACTGAAGCATAACGCTCGCCGGTTCGAAGCCACTGTCGGAATCGAAGCCCAGTGGCCCTCCGATTACATAGTGGGCGTGTCGCTGCTTGGCGATGGTCGCACTCTCTCTAGCTTTAATGTCAGCGTCCTTAAGCCAAAAACCGTCGACGTCAACGTAACGGGGGTCCACGTCCTCACGCTTGAATGCTTTACCCCCGGTATCACTTCGGCGGGCAGTTCGGCGAACATCGAGGTAGCGTGGGGAAACGCACGTGTGACTGAAGGACATTAACCGCCGGATGGCCAGGTCCGGGCTTCCGCCCGCGGCCCGCTCTGCCGATGGCACGGAGTCCGGCTAGGTTTCAGCTATGCCTTCGATCGACGACATCGCCGCGGAGTACGTGGAGCGCGCCGCCGCCCTGGACCCATGCTGGGCCACTTACGCCGGCGTCGCGGGGCACGACCACGAGCTGCCGGATCTCAGTACTGACGGGTTCGCCGACCGGGGCGGGCTAGATCGCTCAACCCTCGCGGCCCTCGACGCGGCCGAAGCCCCCGACCCGCGCGAGCAGGTCGCGCGGGCCGCGATGCGGGAGCGGCTGGCACTCGCTGTGGAGTGCTACGACGCCGGGGACACCACCAGCGAACTCAACACCATCAACAGCTGGGTGCAGAGGGTGCGCGAGGTCTTCGACCTGATGCCCACGGAGGGCGAGGAGGCCGCCGCCAACATCGCCAGGCGGCTGGCGGCGGTGCCGCAGGCATATCGCCAGTTGTCCGCGACCTTGCTCGACGCAGCCAGGAGTGGCCGCGCCGCGGCCAGGCGGCAGGTCGAGGAGGTCGCAGGACAGTGCGCGGCCTGGACCAGGCCTGGCGTTTCCTTCTATTCAGGACTGGTCGGGCGGCTGGCCGCAGTCCCGGACACGCTGCGGGGAGACCTGGACGTGGCCGCGCGCGCGGCCACGACCGCTACGGCCGAGCTTGGCGCCTTCCTCGACCGCGAACTCATGCCGCTGGCCAGGGAAAAGGATGCCTGCGGGCCGGAGGTCTACGAGCGGGCCTCTCGGCATTACCTCGGCGCCGCTGTGGATCTGCGGGAGGCCTATGCCTGGAGCTGGGAGGAGATCGCCCGGCTGCGGGCCGAAATGGCGCGCGTCAGTGACCTGGTCCGTCCCGGGGCCACCGTGGAGGAGGCCGTGGCGATCCTGGACCAAGACCCAGCCCGGCGCGTCGAAGGGCGCGAGAACTTCCGCACCTGGATGCAGGAACAGGCCGAGCGCACCATTTCGGAGCTGCACGGGACGCACTTCGACATCCCGAAGCCCGCGCGCCGGATCGAGGCCGTGATCGCACCCACGAACGACGGAGGGCTCTACTACACCGGGCCCTCCGAAGACTGGTCCCGGCCCGGGCGGATGTGCTGGTCGGTGCCGGACGGCGTTGAGACCTTCCCCACCTGGAAGGAGGTCACGGTCGTCTACCACGAGGGCGTTCCCGGCCATCACCTGCAGATATCGCACGCCATGGCGGAGAAGGAGAGCCTGAACCGCTGGCAGCGGATGTCATGGGTATCCGGCCACGGCGAGGGCTGGGCGCTCTACGCGGAGCGGCTTATGGGCGAGCTCGGATACCTCGACGACCCTGGGGCGTATCTCGGGATGCTTGACAGTCAGCAACTGCTCGCCGCCCAAGTGCCCTTGGACATCGGGGTGCACCTGGAACTGGATGTACCAGAAGGCACCGGGTGGCGCGAGGGCGAGCGGTGGAACGCCGAGATCGCCTGGGAGTTCCTGCAAGCCCACTCCAGCTGGGATGACCGGCAACTGCGCTCCGAGCTACGTCGCTGCCTCGGCTTGCCGGGCCAGGCCCCTTCATACAAGCTTGGTGAACGGATCTGGCTACAGGCCAGGGACGATGCGAAGGCACGGG
>DAIOWC010000274.1:0-7256 GCA_036758685.1 Streptosporangiaceae bacterium
CCCTTCACACGCTTTCGAGGCGTGCGCCCTCGGCCACTAGGCGACTCCACCGCAGCAGAGCCTACCTGAGCCGGCGGCGGGCAAAGAAGTCGAGCAGCAGGGCCGAGCACTCGTCCGCGAGGACCCCGCTCACGACCTCGACGGGCTCGCCCAGCCGCGGATCGTGCAGGACGTCCCAGACCGAGCCTGCTGCCCCCGCCTTCGGATCGGGCGCACCGTACACGAGCCTGGGCATCCGGGCCGCGAGCAGCGCGCCAGCGCACATCGTGCACGGCTCGAGGGTGACCACGAGGGTGCAGTCAGCAAGCCGCCACGTCCGCCGGGCCTCGCCCGCGGCGCGAATCGCAACGATCTCGGCGTGAGCGGTCGGATCGCCGCTAACCTCCCGCAGATTGCGCCCGCGGCCGATGATCACCCCAGCACCATCGAGCACGACCGCCCCCACAGGAACGTCCGGCTCAGCGGCGTTGGCCTCCGCCAGCGCCTCGCGCATGGGCGGCTCGAAGCTCGCCCGGTACCCGGTCATCGCCCGGCGCTGACCTCACACCCCGAGGGCCGAGTCGAGCGCCCGCTCCATGGCGGGCCCGAAGCCAAGGCGCCTGGCGATGCTGGCGAGCACCTCGTCCGGAAACAGGTCCAGATTCCCGGAAAGCGCTCCTAGGTCCATCTCGTCCAGGCCCAGATCGGTGAAGATCGACATGTCGCCGGCCGGCAGCACCTGATCGAGGTCCTCGTCGTCGGGAACGGGTATATCCAGGTAGTCGAGCACCTGTCGGGCGAGCGGCCAGTCCACGGACGCTGTTACGTCGGAGAGGAAGACTGAAACTTGGCTGCCAATGACGCGAAGGGCGACAAAAAAGTCATCGCCCACGGCCGCCAGGCCGATCGCTCCGCCAATGCTCGGCTGCTGCCGCATTGCCAGGATCAGGCCATCCAGGTTCTCGGTCAGAGTTGCGGGCAGGACGTCGACGTCCCACACGTCGTCTTCCCGGTAGACGACGACAGCGAAGTCGCTGGCGCTCATATCGGTCATCGACACTCCGCAACCTGGGTTCCAGAAGGGAAATGGTGTCAGACTCTGGGGCCTCGCGCATGGAACTGGGCGCAGAGCGGGTACGCACCTTGCATGGACTTGCCCTGGCTTGCGAGCCCTCCGCGCGCCGGCGCGCCTGCCGTTGGCCCATCCCGTATGGTTGTTTGGGTTAGTGGTCATTGGTCGGCAAAATGCACTGAGCTATGCTGATCGCGCGAGCGAGCACAACAGAGTGCTCTCGAACGGTGACGGCCTGTTGCGAGCGCTCCTGGGAGGTGATCACGTGCTGAAGAAGGTCATCACTTGGGCAGTCGTTATTTTCGTCATTTACTACCTGGCCACTGACCCAGGCGGTGCGGCCAGTTTCCTGAAGAGCGCGCTGCATGGCTTGCAGGACGCGGGTAACTCGATGTCGAAGTTCGTCAACAAGCTGTAGGCCATGGCCCCGCAAACGGCGGCCGAGCCCCGCCCGACCCGCACCCCGGTAGCGATACAGAAGTACCTGCTGCCCAGCGAGAAGCAGCGTGCCGCCGTGCGGCAGCACCCTGCCGTCCTGATTGTCCCGAGCGCGCAGGCACTCGGCGGCCTCCTGGTAGTGGGCGTGCTCACCGCGACGGTCGTCGGCGGCCTGGTCGACGGCATCCTCTGGATCGCCTGGGCGATCTTGCTGTTCCGGCTGGTCTGGAAGGTGCTGAACTGGTCGGTCGATTACTTCGTCGTGACGACTGAGCGGCTCCTGCTCACCACCGGCTTCCTCACCAGGAAGGTGGCGATGATGCCACTGACCAAGGTGACGGACATGAGCTTCCAGAGGTCCTTCCCCGGCCGGGTGTTCGGCTACGGCGAGTTCATCGTCGAGTCGGCGGGCCAGGATCAGGCCCTGCGAAATGTTGAATATATTCCGTATCCCGAGCAGCTTTACCTGCTGGTATGTGGGATGCTCTTCCCGTCCAGCGCGAGCGACGAAGAGGACGGCGATGTTCCGTCCGGGGACTTCACGGACGAAGCCTGATGTCAGCGCGCTGGGGCCCCTTCCCCGGGGTTCGTGCGGCTGGATGGCGTCAGGACGGCATCCGGCCGCACGAGCTTGTCTGGGCCTAGTTACCTCGCTTACGCGGTCACCAGCACCACACCGAGTCCGGCGATCACCAGTCCCGCAAGCTGGGCCAAGCGGAGCCGCTCACCGAGGGTCAGGCGGGCCAGCAGCACGGTGATGCCGGGATAGAGCGACGTGAGCACGACCGCCAGGCCGAAGAGCCCGGCCCTGGTGGCCAGCAGGTAGCAGATGTTCGCGCTGGCATCCAGGACCCCTGCGGCTACGGTCGCCAGCAGCAGCCCTCTGCTCGCCCCGATGAAGACCGGCCTGGTCCTGGTGACGCTGGCCGCGATCAGGATGACCAGCAGTCCCGCGAGCTTCGCCGCCGAGACGGGCCACAGTGTTCCGGATTCTCCGGCGTTCCTAAGAAACAGGAAGAACAGCCCGAAGGCGGTGCCTGCCCCCGCGCCAAACGCCACGGCCCGGCCGTGAAATCTCGAGCCAGACGACTTCGCGCCGTCGCCGGTGCCGGCCGTTCCGCTCGGGCTGGCGGAGCTGACCAGCACGATCGCGATCAGGCAGAGGAGCGCGCCAGCGTAGACGGCCATGCTCGCCCGCTCGCCCTCGGCCAGGGCCACGCCGACCGGTACCACGGTGGACATCAGCGCGGAGACCGGCGCCACGACACTCATCGGCCCGATCGCGAGCCCGGCATAGAAGATGATCAGCCCGACGCCGCCGAACGCGCCGCTCGCAACGCCCCAGGCCAGACCCGCGGACGGCAGGGACTGCCCGGATAGCAGCGCGCCGGTCACCAGGACCGCTGACCCGGCGGTGACCGACAGTGGCAGGACGGCAAGCACGCGCGCACGCCGCGTCGCGAGGCCGCCGAGAAAGTCAGCCGGTCCGTACAGGAGAGCCGCAGCGAGCGCGAGAATCATTACCATGAATGCCAGTCCTCGGTCGGTCTACTGCTCCGTGTGGTACATCATACCGACCGATCGGGAGGAGCATCAGCCTGCATGAGCGGCAATCCCGATGTCACGGCGGCCGTCGCCAGGTCGGTCCTGGCGCTGCGGACCGAGCGCGGCTGGTCGCTCGATCACCTGGCCGGGCGCGCCGGCGTCAGCAAGGGCGTGCTCGTGGCCATAGAGCAGGCCAAATCGAACCCGAACCTCGCGACGCTGGCGCGGATCAGCGACGCCTTCGGCGTGCCGGTGACGCGCCTGGTCGAGACCCAGGCCGAGCCGGGCGTGGTGGTGAGCGATGAGAGCTCGTTCCGCGCGCTCTGGCACGGCCAGGCGGGCGGCACCGGCGTGATCATCGGGGCCACGGACGCACCCTGGGCGGCCGAGCTGTGGACCTTCAGGCTCGAGCCGGGCGAGACCGTCGGCGGCGACGCGCACACGCCCGCGACCAGGGAGATGATCTGGGTTCAGTCCGGCACGATCACGCTGACGGTGGCGGGCCATCGCTACCTGGTCGGCCCGAAGATGTGCGCCCGGTTCCCCGGCGACCTCACCCACCGCTACGTCAACAACGGCGACGAACCGGTGGAAATGATCATGGTGGTGGTGATTCCGCCGTTCGCTGGCTGACCCGGCGGGCAGGCCCGGCGGCGCGGCCGGATCGGCACAATCCGGTCAATGTTGCTCAGCGTTGCCGCAAGGTTGCGGTGCGTCGTGCGCGGCCGTCATCGAGCCATTACAGTGGCATGCCTCGGGACTTACCCCCGCAAGATCGGACATGATCAGGATGGACGTGATCGCGTTACTCACGACCCTGGCACTCATCCTCGTGGTCTTGCTCCTGTACTGGCTGCCCAGCATCGTGGGCTACTTCCGGCATACGCCCGGCATCGTTTCGGTCGTCGTCACGAACGCGCTGCTCGGCTGGACCGTCGTCGGCTGGCTGGTCTCCCTGGCAATGGCACTGCGCGGGCCGGCGACCTCGCTGACGCGCCCGCCCGCGAGCTGACCGGTCACTACCACGTCCCTGTGAAGTCACAACCGGCCCGGACACTGATTCGCCAAGCGATAGCTGAGGCGATGAGGAGGAGCAGTTGAGCTTCATCAGGAGCGTGAGCCGAACCCAGTCCGGGACCGTTCTTATTACCGGGAACGAGGCTGCGCCAGCTGGGACACGGATCGGTGGTGACCGGGTGAGGGTCGCGCTGCCGAAGACGGTGAGCGCCGCGGAGTACGTTCGCCGCTGCGCCCAGTTGCCCGAGGCCGGCCGCAACCACGCCATCGACTTCGTTCAGGCGCTGGCCGCAGTCGAGTGCCTTTTCACCGTCGGAGGCCCGCCGGCGGTGCCTGCCGGCCTGCTGGATGACGTGGTCCTGATCGCGGCAAGGCTGACGGGCCGCGGCTGGCTGGACGCGAACGCGGATCTCTCGCCGGCGGCGGACTTCGCCGCCATCAGCGCCGCGCGGCGACAGCCGAGCCTGACCGAGCTTGATGGCATCCTCGCGACTCTGCTCTGGAGCCGGTTCGCCCCGGGCAGCCCGGACCATGAGGTCGCTGCGCTGCGTGTTGGCAGATAGCGGACGAAACAGTACTTTTTCTGCATGCAGCACGTCCGGAATCGGTGGGTGACGAGCGACGGCCACTGGGTCGTCGACGTCATCCGCCTCTCCCTGACCGGCAATAACCGCGACGGGACCTGGCTGCGAGTCCGGCACCGCGGATTCTTTGCGGGCGAGGTTCGCCGGTGGGAAGACCTCGACCGGTTTCCCTTCGACGTTCGTGACCTGCGAGGGAAGTTAAAAGGGCGGCATCACCGCAGGCTGGGGCCGCTGGGCAGCGGCGACCCCCGGTCCAGTGCCCCGTTCCCCGGCACCGGAGAATGTGAGGGAGCGGCAAGGGGGAGCCGATGATCACAGCCGAGACGGTCAATCGCATCATCCAGTTCCAGGGAGACGGCCTGCCGGTCGTCTCGCTCTACGTCCCGATTGAGCCTGGGATCAGCCAGAGCGACGTTCATACGCGGGTCACGAGCCTGGTGGACCAGATCGACGGCCTGGCTAAGGATCGCGACCTCAAGCACGATCCGCGGCTATCCCTGCGCGGCGACATCCAGCGGATCGAGGAGCGGATGAGGGAGGAGGCCTGGCAGCCCCAGGGGCTTGCGGTCTTCTCCTGCAGCGGACACGGCCTCTATGAGGAGGTCCCGCTGCCCAGGGCCGTCCACGGCCGGATTGTGGTCGACGAGGCGGCCTTCGCACGCCCGATGCTGGCCGTGCTCGATGAGTACCACCGCACCTGTGTCGTGATGGTGGACAAGGAGTGGGCGCGCTCCTTCGAGGTCTACCAGGACGAGATGCGCGAGCTCACGAGCTTCAAGGACCGGCTAGGCAAGTTCGACAACTACGCCGGCGGCGACATGGACCGGATCCGGAACGAGCAGAGCAAGCGACATTACCGACGAGTTGCTGAGGTACTGGACGAGCTGTTCAGGACCGAGCAGTATGACCTGCTGATCATCGGAGGTCACGACTCCGAGATCCCGGCATTCCTGGAGTTCCTCCCCCGCGACCTGCGGGACCGGCTCGCCGGGTCCTTCAGTATCGATCCCCCGACGGCGACTGTGGCCGAGGTCCGCGCCGGTGCCGAGGCCATCCTCCAGCGATACGAGGGCGATCAGGAGCAGAAGGCCGTGGCCGAGGTCCTGGACCGGGCCGCGGCCGGCGGCCTCGCCGCCGTCGGCGTCTCTGCGTGCCTGTGGGCAGGAAGCGTCGCCGCGATCCAGACCCTCCTGGTGCAGGAGGGCGTCACCCTGCCCGGCGTGATATGCGAGGACTCGAGGTGGCTGGCGCTCTCCGGCGACACCTGTCCGCTCTGCGGCAAGTTGGCGCAGCACACCCCGGATGTGATCGACGAGCTAGTTCAGGCCGTGGTTGACGAGGGCGGCTCGATCGAGCACGTCGACGTGGACACGCCCCTCAAGGAGCACACCCTGGCCGCGGCACTTCGTTTCCCGCTGCCGCCGGAGAGTCCCGCCAGCCCGTGATCTAGGCGCTGGCGCCTCAGGGACGCCAGACGTGGATGACGGGCATCGGCTCCCGCTCGGGCTCGGGCGGGAGGTCGTTGCCGAAGATCTCCGCGAGCAGCGGGTGCACGACCGGGTGCAGCCGCTCATCGGCGAACCGGTCCCAGTCCTGCTCGGACTCCCACACGTCCAGGTACCGCAGGCCGCCCTCGGGCCGCTCCACGGCGATGTGGACGATGAGGCCTTGTGGCGGGGTGTCACCGAGGCCGTCAGTGATGCGCTTGTAGAAGTCGGCCTCGATGGGGACGTCCTGCGTGAATGCGTACGTCACGGTAACCTCGCAGATATTGATCCGAACTAGCTTCGGATTAAGCTAGTATGCCTACCATGCCAGAGCCGGTCAAGCGCAGCGCCTACGACAACGCTGCCCGGCAGGCGCAATCCAGGCAGACCAGGCAGCGCATCCTCAGTGCCGCCCGGGCGCTCATCCTGGAGCGGGGCTACCGGGCGACCACCATCGCCGAGATCGCCCGCGAAGCTGGCGTGCACATCGACTCGGTGTACGAGCTAGTCGGGCGCAAGCCAGTGCTGCTGCGCGAGCTGATCGAGCAGTCCATCTCCGGCACCGACCATGCCGTGGTCGCCGAGGACCGCGAGTACGTGCGGGCCATGCAGGCCGAACCGGACCCGGCGCAGAAGCTAAGGCTCTACGCTCACGCCATCCGTGAGGTGCTTGCCCGCATGGCGCCGCTGTTCGTCGCCCTGCGCGATGCGGCCAGCACCGAGCCCGACGCGCGCGAGGTCTGGCGGCAGATCAGCGACCGGCGCGCCGCCAACATGCGCAAGCTAGCCGACGACCTCCGCCAGGCCGGCGGGCTCCGGCCCGGCCTGTCGGTCGCCGACGCGGCCGACATCATCTGGGCGACGAACAGCCCGGAACTCTACGTCCTGCTCACCGCCGAGCGGAAGTGGACAGCCGACCACTACGAGACCTGGCTCGCCGAAACGTGGTGCCGTCTCCTGCTCCCCGACTGAAGGGCCCTCAGAGACGCCGCAACATCACCCGGGCAGAGCGCGATCGGCCTTGGCCTGCGCCGTTGTCGCTTCGGCGTGTGCCGGGGGCGGCGTGCCCGCCCGCCGCAGTGGCCCGGGGCGGAGCAGGGTGCCGGCGGTGACCGCGCCGGCGGCGAAGATGCC
>DAIOWC010000275.1:0-7250 GCA_036758685.1 Streptosporangiaceae bacterium
AGGGCCGAGCCGGCCCGGCCGATGCCGATGCACGCTCCGATCGGCAGCCCGCCGCCGAGGCCCTTGGCCAGCGTCAGCACGTCCGGCGTGATGCCCTCGCGCTGGTGCGCGAACCACTCGCCGGTCCGGCCGATGCCGCTCTGGATCTCGTCGATCACCAGCAGCGCGCCGGCCTCATCGCACGCCGCGCGCGCCGCCTTCAGGTATCCGGGCGGCGCAGGCACCACGCCGCCCTCCCCCAGGCACGGCTCGAGGAACACCGCGGCGCAGTCCGGGCCGACCGCCGACGCCAGCGCCGCCGGATCGCCGTAGGGAACGAACCTCGCCTGCACCCCGAACGGCTCGAACGGCGTGCGGATCTGGTCCTTGCCGGTGATGCTGAGCGCGCCCATGGTCCGGCCGTGGAAGCCGCCCACCGCCGCCACGACGACCGGCCGGCGAGGCCCCTGGCTGCGGCGGACGAGCTTCAGCGCGGCCTCGTTGGCCTCGGCGCCTGAGTTGCACAGGAACACCCGGCCGTCGACGCCGAGCAGCCGGATCAGCCGCACCGCGAGCTCCACCTGCCGCTCGTTCACGAACAGGTTCGAGGTATGCGCGAGCCTGCCCACCTGCTCGGTGACGGCCGCGACCAGGGCCGGGTGCGCGTGCCCGAGGGAGCTGACCGCGATGCCGGCGATCAGGTCGAGGTAGCTGTTCCCGTCGACGTCCCAGACGGTGCAGCCGCTGCCGCGGGCGAGGACGACCGGCGGCATGCCGTAGGTGAGCATGATGCTGGCGGCGTACTTTTCCTGCACGACATCAGTCGCGGACATCGGCTTCTCCAGCGCTAGGTACCACCATGGTGCCGATCCCGGCATCGGTGAAAATCTCAAGCAAGATCGCGTGCGGGAGCCTGCCGTCGAGCACGTGCGCCTGGGGCACGCCGCCGCGCACCGCGGTCAGGCAGGCGCCCATCTTGGGGATCATGCCGTCGGACAGGCCGGGCATAAGGCCGGCCAGCTCGTCCACGGTCAGCTGGCTGATCGGCTGGGCCTGGATCGCGCTCAGCGCATCCTCGCCCGACCAGCGCGGGTACAGGCCCGCGACATCGGTCAGCAGCACCAGCTTGGCCGCGCCGAGCTCAGTGGCGAGCGCGGCGGCCGCGGTGTCGGCATTCACGTTCAGCACCCCGCCGCGCTCACCGCGGGCCACGCTTGAGATGACGGGGATCCGGCCATCGGCGAGCAGCGCGCTGACCGCGCCGGGGTTGACCGACTCGACCTCGCCGACCTCGCCGAGATCGATGATCTCCCCGTCGACCTCGGCCTGGATCCGGCGCGCGGTCAGCAGATGCGCGTCCTCGCCGGACATTCCGACCGCGAACGGCCCGTGCTCGTTGATCAGCCCGACGATCTCCCGGTTGACCTGGCCGGTCAGTACCATCCGGACGACGTCCATGGTCTCCGGCGTGGTGACCCGCAGCCCGGCCCGGAACGTCGAGCGCATCCCGAGCCGGTCCAGCTGCGCGTTGATCTGCGGACCGCCGCCGTGCACCACCACCGGCCGCAGGCCCGCGTAGTGCAGGAACACCACGTCCTGGGCGAACGCCCGCCGCAGGCTCTCGTCGGTCATCGCGTTGCCGCCGTACTTGAGCACCACGATCTCGCCGTGGAATCGCTCGAGCCACGGCAGCGCCTCGATAAGGACCGCGGCCTTCGCGACCGCGTCGTTCCTGTCCTGCGTGGTTGTCATGTCGAGTAGGCCGAGTTCTCGTGTACGTACTGGGCGGTGAGGTCGGTGGTGAGGATCGTGGCCGTCTCGACGCCCGCGGCGAGGTCGACGGTGATCGTCACGTCGCGCGGGCTGAGGTCGACCCCGGCGCGGTCCGCGGCGGCGGCGCCGTCGCGGCAGACCCAGACGCCGTTCATGGCGACCGCGAGCTGATCGGGCTCGAAGGCGGCGCTCGTCGTGCCGATGGAGGACAGGACCCGGCCCCAGTTCGGGTCCTCGCCGCCGATGGCGCACTTCAGCAGGTTGCAGCGCGCGATTGCCCGGCCCACAGCGAGGGCATCGGCCTCCGTGGCGGCGCGCGTCACCTCGATGGTGATCGACTTGCCCGCGCCCTCGGCGTCCTGCTGCATCTGGCGCGCCAGGTCGGCGCAGGCCGCGGTCACCAGTCCGGTGAACTCGGCGGCGTCGGGTGTGACCCCGGCCGCGCCGCTGGCCAGGAGCAGGACGGTGTCGTTGGTGGACATGCAGCCATCGGTGTCCAGGCGGTCAAAGGTGGTGTGCACCGCCGTGCGCAGAGCGGCGTCCAGGTCGGCGGCGGGCAGGTCAGCGTCGGTGGTGAGCACGACGAGCATGGTCGCGAGGGCGGGCGCCAGCATCGCCGCGCCCTTGCCCATCCCGCCGACGAGGTAGCCGGTCCCCGGCACCGCGCAGGTCTTGGCGACGGTGTCGGTCGTCCTGATCGCCTCCGCCGCCGCCAGCCCGCCGTCGGCCGAGGCGGCGGCGACCGCCGCATCCACGCCGGCGAGCAGCTTCGGCAGCGGCAGCCGTTCCCCGATCATGCCGGTCGAGCACACCGCGACCTCGCCAGCCGAGAGCCCGAGCCGGGCCGCCAGGTGCTCGGCGGTCTTGTGCGTGTCCTGGAATCCGGCGGGGCCGGTGCAGGCGTTCGCGCCGCCGGAGTTGAGCACGACCGACCGCACGCTGCCGCCCCGCAGGACCTGATCGCTCCACAGGACCGGCGCGGCCTTGACCCGGTTGCTGGTGAAGACGCCGGCGGCCGCGGCCGACGGGCCGTCGTTGATCACGACCGCGACATCCGGGTTGCCGGACTCCTTGATGCCCGCGGCGACACCCGCCGCCCGGAACCCCTGCGGCGCGGTGACGCTCACGGCGCGACTCCGATCGCGGTCAGGCCGGCCGTCTCCGGCAGGCCGAGCAGCAGGTTGGCGTTCTGGATGGCCTGCCCGGCCGCGCCCTTGCCGAGGTTGTCGATGGCCGCCACCGCGACTGCGCGTCCGGCCCGCTGGTCGGCCGCGACCTGCAGCTGCGCGCCGTTGGACCCGGCGACCGCGGCCGTCGCTGGCCACTGGCCCTCCGGCAGCAGCGTGACGAACGGCTCGCCGTCGTAGGCCGCGGCGATGGCGTCGCGCAGCTGCCCGGTAGTCGTGCCTGGCTCGGTTAGCGGCACCGTGCAGGTCGCGAGGATGCCGCGCGGCATGGGAACGAGCACTGGCGTGAAGCTCACGGGCACCGGTCCGGTGATGGCAGCCTCCCCCAGTGCCTGCTCGATCTCGGGCGTGTGCCGGTGCGCGCCGCCCACCTGGTAGGCCGACACCGAGCCCATCACCTCGCTGGCAAGCAGGTCAGTGCGGAGCGAACGCCCGGCCCCGGACGTGCCGGACGCGGCGACGATCACGACGCCGGCCGGGCCGGCGAGCCCGGCAGCGACGAGCGGCGCCAGCGCGAGGATCGCCGCCGTCGCGTAGCAGCCGGGAGCGGCCACCCGGCTCGACGCCAGGATCTGCGTCCTGGCGCCGGCCAGCTCGGGGATGCCCGTGACCCAGCGGCCGGGATGCGGGCCGCTGTAGTGCCTGGCCCACGCCGCGCCGTCGGCGAGGCGGAAGTCGGGGCCGAGGTCGACGACCTTGGTGGTGCCGGGGATCTGCGCCGCGGTGACCGCCGACTGGCCGGCCGGGAGCGCCAGGAACACCAGATCGGTGGCGCCGAGCAGATCCGGCTCGTGCGGCTGGAGAGTCAGTCCGGCCAGCGCCGGCGCGCCGGCCAGATGCGGGTGGACCTCGCCCACGGTCTTGCCCGCGCTGCTGTCCGCGGTGACCGCGGCCAGCTCCAGATCAGGATGAGCGGCAAGCAGCCGGAGCAGCTCACCCCCCGCATATCCGCTAGCGCCGGCCACCGCCACGCGCGCGCCCATCGAATCCTCCACCGGATCCCGCCAGATCCGCAGTTCAGCCCGCGGCTCGGTCCGCGAGAGGCTGTTCTGAATGATTATGCGCAATCATGAGTGAATATGCAATTCGGTCAGTAACCGCCGAGTGCGAGATCTGCGATCCAGGTTGGGCCGATAGCTGCCAAGACGGCATGATGGGCGCGGAAGGGAGACCGCCCATGCAGGTCAGGTCGGCTCAGAGCGCCCGCGGGCATCGGCTGGGCATGTCACTGGGCCTCGCGGCCGCGATGATCGGGTCGACGCTCGTCCTCGCCGCGTGCGGGAACTCCGCTGCCGCCTCGGACGCCGGCAAGACGTGCGGGACCGGCCGCACGGCGGCCAACGTTCCGATCACGGTGCAGGTCGGCAAGGGATATGTCGCCTGCCCGACCGCGATGACGATCGAGAAGGCCTATGCGCAGGCGATCGACCAGGGCAAGGCCCCGGGGAACGGGGGCGGCGGGCCAGTGAGCGTCAGCGGCTGGACGTGCGAGGGGTTCCCGACCCCGGAGGTGCTCAAGACCGGCGACGCCTCGAAGTGCGTGAAGGGCACCACGGAGATCCTGGCCACCCTGCCGAACCCCAGCTAGCTGAAAACACGGACGGGCTGCGCACGGTCGCCCGCGCGCAGCCCGTTCCGCTGTCTTTGGCTAGATCAGCGCGGCGTCGCGCCGTAGATCGCAATCAGACCGTCGGTCGCCTTGCCGACCTGGACCGCCCCGGCACCCCACACAGAATCACTGCGCGGGCTCGTGGCCATCTGGAACAGCTCCCACTGGCCCTTGCCGAAGCTCGGCTTCACGGAGGACCACTTGTGGCCCGACAGGTGCCACAGCCGCGCCGCCGGGCCGGCACTGCCCTCGTTGCCGCCCTCGGCCCACATGCCGCCGCGGCCATCAGATGCGAGCTCGACGACGCTGAACTGGTAGCTCGACGACGCGGCCGGCAGGGTCGCGGTCGACCAGACCTTGGCCTTGCCATTCCAGTCGGCGACCTCTTCGGTGGTGCCCTTCTTGCTGTTGCGGACGGCGCCGCCGAGCCACACGGTGTTGTTGGTGCCGGCCAGCAGGCTGGTGAACGTGCCGCCAGCAGGCAGGACCGGCTGCACCGCCGCAGCTTTCCAGCCGCCCAGCGGGCCCCAGTGCAGCACGGTGAAGGTACCTGAGGATGTCGCGGCAGTGCCGAAGGGACGCCGGGCGAAGTCCACGCGAGCGACCGCGACCTCGGCCGACCTGCGCGCGGCGCCCGCCGACGGCGGGGGTGCGCCACCTGGCTCGGTCTCCGCGAGAGCCCAGAGGCTTCCGGCGGACGAAGCGCCCGCGGCCACGATGCCGCCGTCGTTCGGGGCCGACACGCCTACCCACTTCGTGCCGTTGAACCGCACGATGTACGGCGAGACCACGCCGGTGTTCAGGTTCTCCTGCACTCCGAAGGCCCAGACATCGTTGGCGCTCAGTGCATCCGCGCTGGTGATGCCGACCATGTTGGCGCTGGAGCCGGGCAGGGTGCCAATGCGCCAGCCCTTGGCGGTGTCACGCAGATACGTCCGGGAGAAGAGCTCGTCGAAGGCCCAGACGTTGGTACCGGCCGAGGCAGTAATCAGCGAGTCGACCGGACTCTGCTTGTTCCAGGCCTTCGCGACCTTGGCCGGCAGCGTTACCTTGCCCCAGGACTTGCCGTTCCAGTGCCGGATCACCGACGTGAGGGTGGCCTTCTTCAAGGCGACGCCCATGGACCACGCGTCCTTGGCGCTCACGGCGGCGACGCCGGTCATGAGGGTCTCCCAGCCGCGCGTGGCGACGGTGGTGTTTACTCGCCAGCCCGGCGGAGGCGAGGCCTGGGCGGGCAGCGCGCTGACAGCCAGCGCGATGGCGCTGCCTGTCGCGACGAGCGCAGCGCTGCGCGACAACGACTTGATCATGGATTCCCCGTTTCGCTCATGGACGTAGGCAGAGCGACAAAATCAGGTTTATTTTGATAAGTCAACATGAGCAGGGAACCGCGCCGCACCAAGTCCGACCCATGCGCGCACCCGCAGCACCACGTTTGACTGTCTTATTCGGGTTTGCTCTGCACGCGGAAGCCGCGCCGGTCCGACGTTTGCATGCCCAGTACGAAATGTTCGTACGGGGCATGCAAACGTCGCCGGTGGTTGCTCGCGGGTCTAGGAGGCGCCGCGCAGGACGGCACCGACCTGCCGGCCCGCCTCGGCGACCGCCGCATCCCTGGCGGCACTCGCTTCCTCGGCCGTGAGCGTCCGGTCTGGTGCCCGGAACCGCAGCGTGTAGGCGAGCGACTTGCGTCCCTCCCCCGCCTGGTCCCCGGTGTAGACGTCGAACAGGTTCAGGTCCTCGAGCGCGAGGTCGCCCGCGCCCGCGGCGCCCGCCACCAGCGCCCGCTCCACGTCCGCGGCCGGGATCGACGCGTCCACGATCAGCGCGACATCCTGCACCGCGACCGGATACGCCGACAGGGTCGGGGCCTGCTCCGGCGCGAGCGAGTCCGCGGCGGTCTCGATGACCGTCATGTCCAGCTCCATCGCCGCCGTCCGCGCCGGGAGGCCGAGCGCGGCGATGACCCGCGGATGCAGCTCGCCCGCGTGTCCGGCTAGCCACTGGTGCCCGTTCTCGGCCTGCACGAAGATCGCCGCGCACCGGCCCGGGTGCCACGGCTCGTGCTGGTCGGCCCGGATCTCGAACGGCACCCGGCTGGTGCGCAGCACCACCCTGGCCGCCTCGATCGCGTCCTGCCACCCGGCAGGCGTGCCCGCGCCCCACCAGCCGGCCGGCTCGCGGTCCCCGGCCAGGACCGCCGCCACCCGCAGGGGCTGGTCAGGCAGCGCCGCCTCGAGGTCGGCCACCTCGGCCACGGTCGGGGCGCGGTCGACCGGCAGGATCGGCGCGAACGGGGCCTGGTCCGGCCGCGGGCGAAACACCAGCCCCATCTCGAACAGGGCGACATCGGTGAAGCCGCGGCCCAGGTTGCGCCCGAGGACGCGCAGCAGGCCGGGCAGCAGCGTGGTCCGCATCAGGGGCTCGTCGTCGCTGAGCGGGTTGGCGATGCGCACGGTCGTGCGTCGCGGGTCCTGCGCCGGAAGCTGCAGCCGGTCAAAGTCCGCCGCCGAGGCGAACGGCGTGCTCAGCACCTCGACGTAGCCGAAGTCGGCCAGCGCGCGCCCGGTCGAGCGGCGCAGCCGCTGCGAGGAGGTCAGGCCACGGCCCGCGGTTGCCCTGGCCGGGCGCACGGGGATGTTCTGATAGCCCTCCAGCCGGATGACCTCCTCGGCCAGGTCGGCCGGGTCGGTCAGGTCGGG
>DAIOWC010000276.1:0-4015 GCA_036758685.1 Streptosporangiaceae bacterium
CGTGCATGACCTGCTGGCCGACCTTGGTGCTGATCCAGGTCTGGATCACGCCGAACGCGGAGCTGATGACCGCGACGCCGATCATGCCGGCGACGAGCCACGCCAGCAGCCGGACGTTGCGTTCCGGCAGCGCCTGGTCGATGACCGCCCGGAGCAGGAACGGGGAGGCGACCGTCACGATGGACGAGGCGACAATGATCGCGGTGACGAAGATCAGCTGCCAGCGGTAGGGCGCGAACAGCCGCCCGATGCGGCCCAGCGAGACCTCATGCGCCTGGGCCCGCTCGGCGGCCGTGACCGTCCTCGCGCCGCGCATCCTGCCGCTGCTGGTATCTCGGTTAGGTATAGGTGCTGCCAAGTCGATGCTCGATTCTGCCGGAACGGGCTCGCGCTGCGGCGCGCGGGCCCCGGGAAACTGACGTTACCATATCTTGAGGTAACCTCAATATGAGGCTACAACAAGAAGGACTGGTAAGCTATTCCGATGACGAGGGACCGTGATCCGGCGGGCCGCAGCGAAGATAGCGGCGAGGAGTCGCTCGCGGAGGCCTTCAGCGCCGTCGCACGTCAGCTGCGCCATACCTCCCAGGAAGTGCTGGCGCCCTGGGACATCACGCCGTCGCACGTGCGAGCCCTGCGCGTAGTCGGCCACGGCCCGCAGCGCATGTCGGAACTCTCCGACCATCTGCGCATTGCGGCTCGCTCGGTCACGGAGGTCGTGGATGCGCTGGAATCCCGTGACCTGGTCCGGCGGCGGCCCGATCCCGGCGATCGGCGGGCCACCCTGGTGGAGCTGACCGAGCACGGCGTGAGCGTGCTGGAGGCGGTCCGCGCGGCGCGCGGGATGGAAGCGGAGCGGACCTTCGACCGGCTCACCGACACCGAGCGTGACCAGCTCGCGCGCATCCTCCGGAAGCTTCGCGACTGATCGTGGACCGCGGACGGCGCGGAGCCTGGCCGACCGGCCTGTCTCAGCGTGCCCGGAAGGAACGCAGGAGCGGGCTCCGGCGCAGCCGACTGACGACCCAGCTGGTGGGGTTCTCGGCGCCAAGAGGAGGCCGCCCGCTCTTGAGGCTGAACGCCCGTCCCGACCTGACCGGGCTCGGCTTGCTGACCTTGGCCAGCTCGTTTCGCCGTCGCCGTGAGCTGATCATGCGCGGCCTCTTCCTTCCACGAGAGGATCTGCAGCGGGTATCTCCAGAATTCCGGCGGCCACCTCACCCGTAACGGGCCATCCGCCGGCGCCCTTAGCCGAGTATCAGGAACTGCTGGCGGCTGACCCAGTCGGGATAGCGGTTCACCATGGCGTCGAACAGGTCCTCGTCGGCGAGGTCTGCCTCGCGTAGCTCTCCGTAGTACTCGATGTAGCCACGGGACTCAGCCAGAACCGATGGCGGGTTGCCCTGGGTCGGGTCCTTGTGGCCGGTGACGACGGCCGCGGGATTGAGCGCGGCCAGCTTGTCGAGGGCAGCGATCCATTCGGCCCGCCTTTCGGCGGTAGTCCCGCCGACGTACATGTGGCAGTGGTTGTAAGCCACGTCGCCGCTGACGATCAGGCCCAGGTCCGGCACGTAGAGCGAGGTGCTGTCCGCGGCATCGGTCTGGCCGGCTTCGATCGCCTCAAGCGGGAACCCTTCAAGCTCGAAACGGCCGGCGTCGAGGGGTTCGGGCAGCGGGATCGTCTCAGCGATCTCACCAGGGAACCATGAGCGGTAGGGGTGCGCTGTGGCGCTGCCGATGCGCATCTGCTCCACCGTTCCCGCCGTGGCCACCGCTCGCGCTCCCGGGAACCGGTCCAGCAGCACGGGCAGCCCGGAGTAGTGGTCGCCGTGGCCGTGGGTGATGTAGATCGTCGTGAGCCGCCGGTCGTGCAGCTCAATCCAGTCGGCGAGCGCCGTGGCCTCGCGTACGGTCATGAGCGCGTCCACCAGGACGGCGTCGCGGGCGCCGAATATCAGCGTGGACGTGCTGGGATCCCAGGCTGCCGGGTCACCGAGGCGCGGCGGCGGAGCCTTGGCCAACTTCGACGGTGCGACGAATACGTCGTATGAGAGGGCAGGCCGGCTGCTCTGCATGTCAGCTCCTAGGTATGCGGGCCAGGCTTACTTGCCCTGGTAGACGGGGGGACGTCCGTCCGCCTCGGCCTTGCGTCCCTCGAGGAAGTCCTCGGTGTGGAAGAGACCGCCAAATTGTTCATCGAGCTTGGCGAACGCCGCCGCTTCGGACTCGTCGATCGAGAGGTGAGCGGACTCCAGCGTGGTCTTGATGCCGAGCGGCCCGCACGCGGCGACCTTGCGGGCCAGCCCGATCCCGGCTTCCAGGGCCTCGGCCGGGCCGGGCGCGGTCTCCTGGATCACGCCCATCCGATAGGCCTCCTCCGCGCCCCAGTGGTCGCCAGTCAGCATGTAGCGCATGGCGTTCCCCCATCCGGCTTCCCGCGGGAACCGGACGGTCGAGCCGCCGCCGGGGAACCGTCCGTGCGTGTTCTCGTCCTGGCCAAAGCGCACGTCGGCGCTGGCCACCCGGATGTCGGCCACCAGATGCAGTTCGTGGCCCATGTTCCAGGTATCGCCGTGAACGACCACGACCAGAGGCTTGCTGAGCTGCTGCGTCCTGGCGAAGGGATCGAGCATGCCGTCCTTCACCGCGAACGGCCTGCCGGTCCTGGCCAGGGGCGCGAAGGCGTCCACGTCGATGCCGCGGGAGAAGTTATCGCCGTGGCCGAATAGCACCGCCGCCCGCAGGCCCTGGTCATTGTCGAAGTCGTAGTACGCCGTGGCCAGGCCGAAGAAGGCGTCCGGGTCGAACCGGTTGTGGGCCTGCGGCCGATTGATCCCGATCAGGACAATCTCGCCACGCCGCTCGACGGTGATCTTAGCCTCGGAGGAAACGGGAATGTCGGCCATGCGACCTTTGTCGTTCAGCGTGGGAACGGCCATCGAACCCCCCGTCGGCGTTGGGATTTACGAGCGCGCCCGGACCTCCGGTTCCCGACGCTAGTCCTCCCGGAGGGGACAGGGCTCACCTGGTCCTGGTGATGCGGGTTCACCAGCCCGGCACCGATCATGGCTATGGGGACACGGCATCGATCAGGACAGGGGGAAGTCCGACATGAACGTGACACTCACGGGCGCCACCGGCTTCATCGGATCGCACATACTGACCGATCTGATCCAGAACGGCCACGAAGTGACTGCGCTCGTCCGCGATGACGCCCAGGCGGACCGCGCCGCGGCCGCCGGCGCCACGCCAATGGTGATCGACCTCTACGACCGGCCGGCGGTCGAGAGCGTGTTCGGCAGCTCTGACGCCGGCATCCATACGGCCAGTCCCGGCGACGCCACCAGCGCGAACCTCGACGCCGCGGTGGTCGATGCGGCAACGGAGGCGTTCGCGGGCACAGGCAAGCCCTATCTGCACATCAGTGGCGACTGGATCTACGGCGACAATCTCGGCATCACCGAGGAGTCTCCGATCAACGCACCGCCCATGGTGGCGTGGAAGGAGCCGATCGAGCGGCGGGTGCTCGACGCCCCGGGCATGCGCGGCGTCGTGATGGTATCCAGCGTCGCCTACGGTGACGGCGACGGCGGGGTTCCGGGGATCATTCTCGGCTCTCCCAGGGACGACGACGGCAATCTGATCATGCTCGGTACCGGGCAACAGCACTGGTCCACTGTCCACGCGGCCGACCTCGCCGACGCCTTCCGGCGTGCCCTGGAAGACGAGGCAGCCATTGGCCGCTTCATCATCGGCGACGGATCGAACCCGACCGTGGCCGAGCTGACGGATGCGGCCGCCGACGCAGCGGGCGCGACCGGCGCGGTCGCTGGCTCCGACGATGAGGCCATGGCCCGCCTGGGCGAGCCTTTCGCCGAGGTCCTTCTGCTCGACCAGGCGACCGACGCGGCCAGGATCCGGGATGAGCTCGGCTGGCAGCCGTCCCATCCGCCGCTTGCCGACGACTTCCGGTACGGGAGCTACCGGATGAACGGGGGCTGACCGGCCGGCGCCG
>DAIOWC010000276.1:4115-7195 GCA_036758685.1 Streptosporangiaceae bacterium
TTTTTGGCCTGGTTTGTGTGACGCAAGTCGCTACGAAGTCGCGCGATGCATCGGCAGACGACTGACTCTAAACCGGCAAAAGCCCCGTAGGTCGCGGGTGTGGCGCGCCACGCGGACTGGCGGGCCGGTGGCGGTGCAGCTGCTTCACGGCGTGCTCAGCAACAGCACCGGCACCGCGCACGTCTGGACGGCCCGGTCCGCGACCTGACCAAGCCGGGTCTTCCGGCGGCGGCCATTGCCGTGGCGGCCGAGCACGAGCACGTCGAAGCCGTGGTCCTTCGCGTAATCGGTCACGACCTGCGCAGGGCTGTCGAGGTCGGTGTACACGACCTGAACGCTCATCCGCACACTGGCGGCGACGGGCATCTCGCGCTGCAGGTCGCTCAGCAGTGACTCGGCAAGATCACGGACGTTGCGGCTATTGTCATCGCCGTCTTCGTCTCCGTCGGGATGCTCAGCCCGGCGGACAACCGAGAGCGCGACAACGTGACCGCCATCCCGGGCGGCAATGGCAGCTGCCGCCCGCACCGCGTCGGCCGCATCGGGTGAGCCGTCGTATCCGGCCAGGACCCGCCGGAAGGGCCCGACGGTTCTCACAACCTCCGCCCAGCCGATCTGGCTGTTAACAGAAGGCTTTCCATGGTGGTAATTCTCATGAACGCGCGGACGCGCCACAAGTGCCGCGCGGCGGCGCTCCCCGGGCCGCAGCTAGTGCATTCCGGTGACGAGCGCCAGCCCAGCGATCAGCGCGATGAGCATGTACGCGAGGTAGGCATCCAGCCGGCCGGACTGCAGCCGCTGCGCCTGCTGCACGAGCAGGGCGAACGGCCGGCGCAGGGGCCGGTACAGGTACTGCTCGGTCACCTCGATGACATCTGAGCTGTACTCGACGTGCGCTAGCTGCTCCTGCTCGTCAGCCTCCGGGCGAGCATCCATGCGAGTCACTTCCGCCCTGGTGTGCAGGACCGCTGCGAGCACCCGGCGCGTCGGGTTGGCGAAGCCGAAGGCGGTGTAGCTGTCGCGGCCGGACACCCCGGCCGTCGCGGACCGCCACGGCGGGACCCGGCGGACGCGCAGCAGCCGCCTCCCCGACGCCAGCCACGCGAACGCCGCCACCAGCGCGAACAGCGCGGGCATGACCAGCCACAGCCACGACGGAGACAAGATCGAGAAGCCGGCGAAGACCGGCTGCAGGATCCACGGAGACTTCAGCGCCGCGAGCACCGCCGATGCGGGCACGACCGGCGAGAGCCCGTCGGCGATCAGCCGGATCTCCAGCGGTGCCACGGCGGCCAGCGCGAGGCACGACCCGGCGAGCAGGACGATCCCGACCCGCCCGGCGACGCCGGGATCTCGGCCGGGGCCCCGATCGCGTGCCGGCTGTCCGAGCACTACCAGGCCCACCAGCCGGACGAAGGTCACGCCGGCGAAGCCAGCCGTCAGCGCGATCGCCGCGCCCGTAACCGCAAGCACCAGCCGGTCCGCGAGGCCCGGCACCCGGAACTGCTGCATCAGCGCCTCGAGCAGAAACCACTCGGAGACGAATCCGGCGGTGGGCGGCAGACCCGCGAGGGTCAGGCTCCCGACCGCGAGCCCGGTGCTGCTCCACGGGGCCGCGCGCGCCGAGCCCTGCAGGCAGTCCAGGTCGTCGGTCTGGTCCCCCGCCTGAAGGCCCGCGCTCGACACGAACAGCAGTGACTTAGCCGCGGTATGCGCGATTACCTGGAGTGTCGCCGCCACGAGACCGGCCGCGATCAGCGCCCGGCTGCCGTTCGCGGCGCCGACCAGCGCGACCCCGAACCCGGCCAGGATCAGGCCGGTGTTCTCCACGCTCGAGTAGGCGATGACGCGCTGCAGACTGCCCTGAACGGCGGCGTGAGCGATGCCGAGGACGGCGGTCGCGCTGGCGAGCAGCAGCAGGATGTCGATGACCGCGGCCGGCGGCGGGCCGAGCAGTGCGAGCGTGCGCCACATGCCGTAGAAGCCGACGTTCACGGCCACGCCCGCCATGATCGCGCGGGCCGGACCGGGCGCAGCGGCGTAGCCGCGCGGCAGCCAGACCTGAGATGGCACCAGCCCGACCTTGACCGCGAAACCGGCCAGCAGCAGGACGATCGCGGTGCTGCGGGCCGGTCCGGCCGGCAGGCTGGCGAGGCCCGCGAGCGTCAGCGAGCCGGATCTGGTGACCAGGAGCAGCAGTCCGGTCAGCAGGAACGCGCCGCTGACCCGGCCGAATGCGAGCGTGACCAGCGCCGACGCCTGATTGCCGGGCTCGCGGCGACGGAAGCCGGCCAGCATCCAGAAGGCGAGGGTCAGGGACTCCCATCCGAAGAGGAACGTAAAGACGTCCTGCGCGGTCAGCACGACCGCGACGCTGCCCAGGGCCAGTGCATAGCCGGTCCCCAGGCCGCGGCGGTCCGGTCCGTCGGGTCCGGCCGCCCAGGACGCGAATGCCAGGGATATCGGGGTGGCGGCAGCAAACGCGATCAGCAGGAACAGCCCGGACAGCCGGTCGGCGGCCAGCCCGGGGATCTGGGTGAACAGCGTCCGGGCACCGGCGGCCACTACTCCGAGCAGCCCGCTGGTCCGCAGCGTCACGTGCTGTCCCACCGCGGCAGCCGCGCCGGCGACCGTCAGGCACGCCGAGCCGGCGGCACCCGCGAAGTAAGGTGCCCGCCGCCAGGCCGGGCGCCGCGGTCCGGCAACCAGGTCAGCCGCTGCGGCGGCCGCCAGCAGCAGGAGTCCGGCGGCGAGCACCGCGCCATAGCCCGTCACTGGTGATCACCGCCGGAGGCCAGCCGGTCCAGCGCCAGCAGCAGGCCAGCCATGATGGCAAACGGGCTCGGCGGGGAGCCCGGCAGCCAGACGTCGACGGGCACGGTGCCGCCGATGCCGCCGGTCGTCGCGTACGAGGGACTGACGATGCCACCGCTCACCGCGTCGGTGCCGACGGCCATGACCACCTTGGGATGCGGCATCGCCTCGTAGGTCGTCCGCAGCGGTCCGGTCATCCCGCGGCTGCCAGCGCCGGTGACCAGGAGGATGTCGGCGTGCCGCGGGCTGGCGGTGAAGAACATGCC
>DAIOWC010000277.1:0-4484 GCA_036758685.1 Streptosporangiaceae bacterium
CGAACGCGGTCACCTACGGCGCGCTCGGCACCGTCTTGATCGTGCAGTCGTGGCTCATTGGCGTCGGCTGGGTCGTATATGGCGGACAGATCTTCGGTCGCTGGGTACACGACGGCTGGCTGCTGGGCTGGGCGGACAGCCGCCGCGGACGCCGGTGGCCGCGCAACGGAAAGCTGAGTCGCGGGGATGAAGGCGAGCAGGCGCAGGGTTCGTAGCCCACACGGCTGCGGTCGCCCCACGCGCGCGCCTACGTGGCCTCTTCCGTCCGTGGCGAGGCCGTGGTCTCTGCTCTCGCTGCCAGCGTGTTCTCGGTCGCCATGGCCGCGAGCGCCAGGATGATCGCGGCCGCGGCGGCGATCAGGATGGCGGGCAGGCTCAGGCTGACCCCGGTGGCTGACGTGGCGCCGGTGAGCGCCGCCAGGTTGATGGCCTTGCCGGAAATCAGGATCAGTGTCAGTGCGGCGAGCACCATGCCGAGCACTGCGACGAGGAGCAGCGCGAGCGGGTCGGTCAGGCTGAGCGCGCGGATCTGGCGGCCGGACATGCCGAACGCCGACAACCTGCGACGGAGCTGGCGCCTCGCCTGTGACGTGGCGGCGAGACCGAACATCAAGGCGAACGCGCTCAGTGCCGCCGAGGCCCAGACGCTCAGCAGGAACAACCGGACTGCATAGTTCGCGACTGCGCTCTGCAGTGCCCGCAGCAATTGCGACCGCAGCACGATGGTGGGTGACGGCATGGTCTCGTCCGCGGCTCGGGTAAGCGCGGCGGTGGCGATGGACGAGCCGGTGACCAGCAGCGTCGCCGGGCCCGAGATGCTCGGGAAGTCGGCCTCGGCCCACTGGGGCATGACGACGTAACTGCCGCCGCCGGGGAACGCCGGGGTGACGGAGATCGTGCCGGCCACCACGACCGGCAGCCGGATCCCGCCCAGTTCCAGCACCTGCCTGGTATTGGTGGCGCTCTGGCCGGGCTCGGCGGCGGCAGCGCCGTCGGAGACCAGGATCGGTACCGCGCCGGGCCGGCGCGCAAGCGAGGACGCCGGGAACGCGGCCCACGGGGTACTGCTCGCCAGCGCCGCGTACTGGCCCGGGCTGACGACGGCCAGGCCGACCGGGAAGCCGCTTTGATGCGCCGCGTACAGGCTCGGCGCGAACTCCGTCGTGCCGCCCGTGACGTAGACGAGCGCGGAGTGCCGCACGCCGGGCACCGCGCCGACCGCGCGCTGGGCGGCGACGCTGATCGCGTGGTTGTGAGAGACCGTGATGACGGCGTCTGCGCCCAGGCTCATCCAGGAACTGGCGATCTGGCCCGAAGTCACGGTCGCGGCCAGCATCCAGCCGAACGCCGCTAGCGTCATCGTCAGGACGAGCACAAGCGCCGGCAAGATCGCCGACAGCCCGGACCTGCCCGCGCTGGCCAGGCCGAGGAAGCCGACCGGGCCGCGCCGCCTGGTGGCCAGCGGCAGCAGGGCTCGTACCGGAATCGGGTACAGCCGCGCCACCGCGATGCTCGCCGCCGCGGCGATCAGGACCGGACTGGCCAGGGTGAGAGCGTTGCCCGGGCCGGTCCCGCTGATACGCAGCGTGATGACGGCGGCCACTGCGGCGAGCACCACTGTGATCTCGGCGGCGAGCCGCCGCAGCGACCGGCGTGGTGCCACGATCTCGTCCCGGTCGGCGTCGCGCGGGGTCACCGGGCGGCGTAGCCGCCACGTCAGCCGGGCCGGCACACTTGCAACCGCGATCACTGCGGTCAGCAGGAGCAGCAGCCATCCGGTGGTCGGGGCGGCGCCGTTGCTGACCGCCAGGAGTGCGAGGGCGAACCCGGCGACCACGCCGGGACCGGCCGCGCCGAGCGAGCGCAGCAGGCCCTGAGCCACTATCTGCCCCAGGCTGGCACCCCTGGCCCGCTTGAGCGCGAACTCCGGAGCGTAGCGGTCGGCCGCTATACCGCCGCATAGCAACATCAGCAGCAGACTGCCGGCGAAGATGCCGCCGACCACCAGTTCGTCGATGCTCGTGGTCTCCGACAGCTGACTCTCGATCGAGGTCAGTGCTCCCGGCAGCTCCGAGCTCAGCGTTACCGAGGAGAAGCTGAAGCTGCCCATAGCCGAGGGCGCCACGTTGCTGGCAGCAAGCGCGGATACCTTCGCTGCCAGCGCTGGCGCGGCCGCCGGACTGACATGGGCCAGGCTTACGGGGAAGTACCAGTCGCCTCCGATGGCCTTGCTCGCCAGCAGCCATTGCGCGGCCTGCATCTCCGCCGGCCCGACGAACGCTCCGCTGTCCCAGGTCGTCGCCGGTGTCGTCGCGGGCCCGCGAGAACCGTCTTGGACGCCGGCGATTCCAGCGGGGAGCCCGACCGGATCTGCGACCGCAGCGGTTGACTGCCAGAAAGCCGCGCCGGGACGCGGGGCGACGATGCCGGTGACCTGCAGCCGGGCTTGTCGTCGGCTGCGGGCGAGGACGAGCGTCATGACGGAGCCCGGGTGCAGCTCATACCTGGCCGCGGTCGGCTGGGTGACCGCGACTTGCAGGACGAGCGGGCTGCCGCCAGCGGGGCCGCCGCTCGCAGCACCGGGCATGTGCCCGCTGATCAGCTGCGCGTCCGCCGCCAGCCCGGAGTCGTAGCCGACCTGTATCGATGGCAGGCCGGCGGACGTGATTGCCGACGGGGCCGCCGTCGACAGCTTCTGGGGTGCCGCGTCGAACCAGAACCGCACCCCCGAGCGCGGTACCGTGATCGGCGCGGCGAACTGGCGGTCGAGGGCCTGCCCGATGGAGCTGCTGCCCGCCGGAGTCAGCACCGACGTGGGGGTCTGCGGCAGCGGCAGCCAGTTTGCGCTGACGCTGATCGAGGACTCGTACCAGGGCAGCTCAGCGGCGGCCTCGTGCGCGGCAGTGTCGCGGGCTGACGCCAGCTCGCGCGGGCCAGCGGTGGCCAGGAACGCGCTGAGCGCGGCAATCCCGCAGAACGCGAGCGTCAGGCGGGCGCCGGCGCCGCCGACTACGGCCGCGCGCAGACGCGCGGTCACAACCTGCCCCTGGTCTGGTGCCCCCCGAGTTGCGGCGACATCCTTCGCGTTCCCATATTCATGAGCATTATTCGCGCTTCTCGGCCTCATTGACACCCTGCAGCTGAATCAGCACGCCACTGCTTAGACGGGCACCGGACCGCAGCCGGAGAAAGGCCCGTCGGGCTGGACCAGGACGCCCTGGCCGGGCACGAGGACCGGGGAGACTTCCACGTTCTCCGGCAGGATGACTTGCCAGGCAGGGCTGCCGTCGTCCAGCGAGTACGCGGACAGCGTGACTGACTGGCCGGCGGCGGCGTTGCTCTGCACCAGCGCAACCTGACCCGCCTGCTCGAGCTGCTCCAGGCCCTGCCCGGCGTCGCTGACCGGCTGCTGTCGCGTGTCCTGCCAGCGAATGCGGCCGTCGGCCGCGTCGCGGTCGACGATCTTCACCGGGCCCGGCGCCGCGGTGCCCTCAATGTCGACCACGCCGGCTGGCGTGAGCAGCGGGCCAGTGCCCACGATAGTGGCGGCCTGCCAGCGCACCCGGCCGGTCGCCGGATCGAGTAGGTACAGCCGGCCCGGAGCCGGCGGGTTCGCAACTCCCACGGCCACCCCGTCGGTCCCGGCCGCGACGGCTGCCCAGGATGCAGTGGCTCCCGCCTGGGCGGCGGGCGTCTCGAAACTCCAGGCGACGCGGCCGGTGGCCGGGGCGTACGCGGTCACCGGGGTTCCGCCGAACTCGGAGCTCACCACCAGCAATCCGGCCGCCATCTGCATCTGCGGCAGGTTCATGTCCATGCTCGAGGCTGTCCATCGCGGTGCGCCGGTCCGGTCGTTATAGGCAGTCAGCCTGCCGGTCGAGCCGTACAGGACCAGGCCTGTCGCGGCCGCCAGGCCCGTCGAGTCCGCGGCCGCGCGGCTCCAGCGGACGGCACCGTCGGCCATGTCCACGACAGTGAGCCGCCCGAGCATCCCGGCTACGGCAAGGCCCCCGTCCGCCGTCGTCGCCGCATAGACCTGCGGACCTATTCCCGATATCGGGAGCGTCCAGCGGACCACACCAGTGGCAGCGTCCAGTCCGGTCAGCCTGCCGGGCCAGGTCTCGCCCTTGACTGCGGGGCCTCCTCCAGACCAGCCGCAGAGGACGATCACCAGGCCCTGCCAGCGCCACATCCCGTAGACCCCCTGCCCGTCGGTGTAGGTCCACAGCGCGTGCCCGCTGGCCAGCCGCAAGCCGTGCACCACGGCAGTCTGGGCGAATACCGCGACGCCGCCCACGGCGACAGGCGCGACGTCAGGGCCGAGTTCACTCTCGGGTGCCGACTCCAGCAGTACCTGCCAGTTGACCTGCCCGGTGAGCGACACCTCCTGCGCCCACTCGGTGCAGCTCGCCGTCGCGGCCTGCACGGCGCCGGTAACGCAGACCGCCAGGCTGAGCACTACCGCCAGCGCGACAAGCCGCCGG
>DAIOWC010000277.1:4584-7176 GCA_036758685.1 Streptosporangiaceae bacterium
GGCTGACCTGCCACGCTCGGGCGAGCTTCCACGCTGGTCTGACGGCGCGCACCCGCCCGCCGTTCCCCTCCGCCCCGTTACACATTGATCACGGGGCCCGCGGCCGCCGGGCGCGTGCCGACGGGGCTAGCGCGTGCCCATGCCGCGGACGGAGTCGGCTTCGATCGTGAGGATCATCCTTGTCTCGGGACGCCCGCTGAAGTTCGGATAAGGCTGGCCGAGGTACTTGACGGAGATCTCGTCGATGTTCTGCGCGCCGCCTTCGGTGCTGGCGGCGACGACGCGGCCCCGCACCGCGAAGTAGCGCCTGGTGTGGGCGGTGTCCACGATGTTGACCGCGACGCGCGGCTCACGGGCGACGTTGCGTGCCTTCTGCGACCAGTCCGGGGTATTGATGAGGATGTTCTGGCCATCGGTGCTGACCCAGGTCTGGGTGAGCTGCGGCGAGCCGTCAGGCATGACAGTTGCCACGAAGCACAGGCTCGGGCGGCGGAGCAGGTCAAGCAGCTCCTCCGGTAGCGGTACTGGCACGAAATCTCCCTCAGATGGCGGCCGGGTCATCCGCAGACGGTAGCGGACCGCACTGGCATCCCGCGTCTCCGCGGAGACGCCGCGGCGGCCGCTTGCGGGAACATCCTGACCGGGCGGCGCGTTGTCCAGGCAATGCGACATATCGTGTCGCTTTTCGGTGAGCCTGGGCCCGGCTGCGGGCCTTGCGAGGTGAGCGTGATGACCGGTTGGTACGCGCAGCGGACGGCGGAGAGGTCGGCGAAGGCCGTCGTCGCCGTGGCGCTGCTGGCGCTGCTGCTGGTAGCGGCCGTGCCGGTGGCGCTGCTGGCCGCAGTGATCATGATGGTGCTAGGACACGTGGTCGGCGGTCTCGCGCTGTTCGGCGGCGCGGTCCTCGTCGCGGTCGTGGCGGTCGCGCTCGCTGGCCTGAGCGGGGTGCGGCAGCTGCGCAAGCTGGTTTCAAAGGCCAGCTTCCGTGTCGTGCAGCTTGACGGCAGCCAGTACGGCGACGCGGCAGAGCCGGACGGCAGCGACTACCCCGACGTCGTGCAGCTGGGCAGCAGCGAGTACACCGAAGTTCGCTGAGCCCGCCTCACCTTTAGGGCGTCGGCCCTTGGCGGCTGGCAGTGGATGTCATCTGCCGGAGCACGTCGAGTGTGCGGCCGATGCGGTTGTCGAGGTCGGCGACGAATTCCTCGATGGCCGCGCGCTTTGCCTCCACCGTCGCGCGGAGCTGCTGCTGAAGTTCGAGGCTTTCGGCAGCCAGTTCTTGCCGGTGCCCGTCGCTGGTGTGCTCGCGGTAGTAGGTGTCGCGTATCTCCGCCATCCGGTCCTCGTTGCGCAGCACAATCGCGACCTCGTCGAGGTTGAAGCCCAGAACAGTCTGAAGCTGCTTGATCCGGGTGACCCTGTCCACATCCTGACGGGAGTAGCGGCGCATCCCGCCGGGCGTGCAACCGCAGGGGGTAATGAGCCCGATCTGCTGGTAGTAGCGCAGCGCTCGCTCGGACACTCCGCAGCGGCTTGCTGCGGCGCCGATGCCGAGAAGCTCACCGGGTCCGTTCTGACTATCGGTGTCGGCAGGCTGTGCTGAGAGATCCGCCGGGATCGCCCGGTTCATCGGCGCTGCCGTTTGGCCAGCATGGAAGCCTTAGCGGCCAGGCCGGTGCCTGCTGGCGTGGCTAGGCCGCCATTGACAGCTGGCTCGGCTGGACGCGCGGTGCCGACGCCCGGCAGCCCAACGGCCTCGTCGAGGCCGACCACCGCGGCTGACTCCGCGGCGCCTTCGGCCAGCTCCTCCAGCAGCGGCTGCGATGTGTGCAGGTAGCGGCGGCCGCGCAGCGCGGATGCGATGACGGCGATGAGGGTAGCGCCGGCGGCGAAGTAGAACGCCAGGTGCAGGCCGGCCGCGAATGGCTGCTCAATCAGATTCGGGAAGAACGACCGGCCGGTGATGTAGCTGGCCTGGCTGGCCGACAAGTGTGTCAGAGCTCCGGTCGGACCCAGCAGCTCCTTGATGGGGTTGTAGCCCAGGAAGGCCGAGAACAGGCTGCCGATCGGCGGCTCGTTGGCAACCAGCCGCGCTGCGCCCGGCGACACTCCCGAAGCGATCAGCCCGCGGTACAGGTGTGAGGGCAGCCGGGACGCGAGCCCGAGGGTGACGATGGTGAAGAACAGGCCCATCGACAGGACGGTCGCCGAGTTCTGGAACGTGTTGAGCATGCCCGCGCCCGCGCCGCGCTGATCCGGCGGCAGGCTGTTCATGACCGCCGCCTGGTTCGGCGAGAAGAACAGCCCCATCCCCACGGCGAACAGGAAGATCAGCAGCGCGAACCAGACGTAGCTGAAGTTGATCGGCAGCAGCTCAAGCAGCAGGAAGCTGCCCATGGACACCACCAGGCCGGCGGTGGCCAGAGACCGTGCCCCGGTCCGGTCAGAAAGCCAGCCAGCCAGCGGGCCGACGATGAGGAAGCCGATGGTCAGCGGAACCAGGGCGATGCCTGCCCACAGGGGGGTCTCGCTGAAGCTCTTGCCGTGCTGCGGCAGCCAGATGCCCTGCAGCCAGATGATCAGCATGAACTG
>DAIOWC010000278.1:0-7134 GCA_036758685.1 Streptosporangiaceae bacterium
TCGCGGACGTGTTCGAGCACCACGCAGGCTGGGTGGACAAGCTGGGCGGCGAGACCCTGCCTGCCTACCAGGGCGGCGACCACCTGGTCATGACCCTGCGGGAGCCGGTCGGCGTCGTCGGCGCGATCGTGCCGTGGAACGCCCCGCTGCTGCTCACCGCGCAGAAGCTCGCCCCGGCGCTGGCCGCCGGCTGCACGATCGTGCTGAAGCCGTCGGAGTACGCGACGTTCTCGGTGCTGCGGCTCGTCCGCCTGATCGAGGAGGCGGGTCTCCCGGCAGGCGTGCTGAACGTCGTGACCGGCCCCGGCGACCCGACCGGCGACGCCCTCATCAACCATCCGATGGTCGACAAGATCTCGTTCACCGGCAGCCGCGCGGTCGGCCGGAAGATCATCGAGGCATCGGCGAGCACGTTCAAGCGCGTGAGCCTGGAGCTCGGCGGCAAGAGCCCGGCCCTGGTGTTCGCGGACGCCGACGTCGCCACCTCCGCGATGATGACCATGGGCACCGTCACCCTCGGCCTGTCCGGCCAGGTCTGCCTGGCGCAGACCAGGGCGCTGGTGCACCAGGACGCCGTCGATGAGTTCCTCGGCGCCTCCCAGATGATCGCGGGGATGGTGAGCTACGGGAACCCGTTCGACCCGGCCGTGAGTTCCTCGCCGCTGATCAACCCGCGCCAGCTCGACCGGGTCATGGGCCTCATCAGCAAGGGCCAGGAGGAAGGCGCGACGCTTGTCTGCGGCGGCACCCGCGGCGAGGGCGACCTGGCGGCAGGCAACTTTGTCGCGCCGACCGTGTTCACCGATGTGAACAACGACATGACGATCGCCCGCGAGGAAGTATTCGGCCCGGTGCTGTCGGTCATCCCGTTCACCAGCGAGGAAGAGGCCATCAAGATCGCCAACGCGACCGAGTACGGTCTCGCGGCGACGGTGTGGACCGCCGACCTCAAGCGCGCGATGCGGATGACCAAGGCGCTCCGCGCCGGCACCGTCGGCATCAACGGCTACCAGCTGGAGCCGCACGCAGCGTTCGGCGGTTACCGGCAGTCCGGCATCGGGCGTGAGGGCGGCCGCACCGCAATCGAGGCGTACACCGAAGTGAAGACAGTGATGCTGCCATTCACCGACGAAATGATGTGAGCCCCAGTCATAGCGTGACCTGGCCGAGCTTAGCCTTCTAAAAGTACGCTTCTGCTCATGGACGGTGAATCGGCGGGCCGATGCAGGCTGGTCGTGAGCCTGCTCGGGCCCGTCGACGTCTACGTGAATGGGGTCGCGGCCGGCATTTCCCAGCCGGGACTGCGGATCCTGCTGGCCATGCTGGCCCTCTCGGCGAATCAGGTCGTGCCGGTCAGCGCGCTCATCGACGCGCTCTGGCAGGAGGACGCCTCCCGGCAGCGGGAGAAAAACCTGCACGTCCAGGTGCACCTGCTGCGGCGCCGGCTGGCCGAGCTCGAGCCGGAGCGGACCTCGTCGCGAGTCGTCACCGCGCCGCCCGGGTACATGCTGGCGCTCGCCGACGGCGAGCTGGATGCGCAGTCGTTCGCCGCGCTCGCCCGGAACGGCCGGCAGCTGGTCCACTGCGGGGACGCCGCCGACGGCGCCGATGTCCTCCGCCAGGCGCTGCACCTGTGGCGGGGACCGGCCCTGGGCGAGAGCGCGCAGGCGTGCTCGCGGCTGGGAGCGGAGGCGGCCGGCCTGGAAGAACAGCGGCTGGCGGTGCTGGAGGACCAGGCCGACGCTGACCTGGCCGCCGGCCGCCACGCCGACCTCGCCGGACAGCTGCCCGGCCTGATCGCGCAGTTCCCGCTCCGGGAACGGCTGCGCGGGCAGCTCATGCTCGCGCTCTACCGGTGCGGCCGGCAGGGCGACGCCCTGGCCGCCTACCGCCAGGCCCGCGAGCTTCTGGGCGAGGAGCTCGGCCTGGACCCGGGGCCGCAGCTGCAGGCGCTCCAGCACCAGATCCTCGCCGCGGACCCGCATCTCGACTTCTCGCCCGTGGCCGTGATGCCGCGCCCGGTATCGCCGGCGAACGGGAACGGCGCCGGCCCTGGCGGCTCCCGCTCCGAGCGGGCCGCCGGCGCCGCCGCGGCGAACGGCTCGGGAAACGGGGCGGCGGCTATCGCTCAGCCCGCGGACCGCAGCCCCGCGGAACGCCGGCCAGAGCGCGGCTCCTCCGTTACCCCGCGTCAGCTCCCGGCCAGGGTGAGGCACTTCGCGGGCCGGGACAGCGAGCTGCGTGAGCTGAACCGGGTCCTCGACGAGGCGACCACGACCGATGCCGCGACCGTGGTGGTCATCACCGGCACCGCCGGCGTCGGCAAGACGGCGCTGGCACTGCACTGGGCGCACGAGGCGGCCAGCCAGTTCCCCGACGGTCAGCTGCACGTCAACCTGCGGGGGTACGACCCGTCCGGCGCGCCGCTCACGCCGGCCGAGGCGGTCCGCATCCTGCTGAACGGGCTCGGCGTTGCGCGCGAGCAGATCCCGGACACGCAGGAGGCTCAGGCGGGCCTGTACCGGAGCCTGATGGCCGACCGGCGCATGCTGATTGTGCTCGACAACGCCCGCGACGCGGACCAGGTCCGCCCGCTGCTGCCCGGCGGACCGAAGTGCCTGGCGCTCGTCACCAGCCGCTCGGCCCTGTCCGGTCTCGTCGCCGCGGTCAGCGCGTACCCGGTCCAGCTCGGGCTGCTGGATGAGCGCGACGCCCAGGCGCTGCTCGCCGCCCGGCTCGGGGCCGAGCGCGCCGCGGCCGAGCCGATCGCCGTCGCGCAGATCATCAGCCTGTGCTCACGCCTGCCGCTGGCGCTCGCGATCACCGCCGCGCGGGCGGCCGCCAAGACGTTAATGCCGCTGGCCGCGCTGGCCGCGGAACTGGCCAGCGAGCAGGACCGGCTGGACGCCCTGGACACCGGGGACGAGGCGACCAGCCTGCGGGCGGTGTTCTCCTGGTCCTACGGTCAGCTCACCGACTCAGCCGCCCGGATGTTCCGGCTGCTCGGCTCGCATCCGGGGCCGGACGTCTCGGTGCCCGCCACCGCCAGCCTCGCCGGCGTGACGCCGCCGCAGGCGCGCCGGGCACTGACCGAGCTGGCGTCGGCCAGCCTGCTCATCGAGCACGCGCCGGCCCGGTACATCCTGCACGACCTGCTGCGCGCCTACGCCGCCGAGCAGGATCCCGATGCCGCGACCGCGCAGGAGCGCAGCCAGGCGCAGGCGCGTCTCGTCGATCACTACTTGCACACGGCGCACGCCGGCACGCTGCGGCTCGCGCCGCTCGGCCATCCGATCGTCCTGGATCCGGCGCTGCCGGGCGTGATCCCCGAGCAGCTCGCCAGTCACGACGGCGCGCTGGCCTGGTTCCGGACCGAGCTGCACGTCCTGCTGGCCGCCGTCAAGCTGGCCGAGCGGGCGGGCCTGGACAAGCCGGCCTGGCAGCTGCCGTGGACGCTGCGCAGCTTCCTGGACGGCCAGGGCCTCTGGCAGGACTGGGCGGCGGTGAACCAGATCGCGCTGGCCGCGGCCGAGCGGCAGCAGGATCACACCGGCCTCGGCTGGACCCACCACCGGATGGCCCAGGTCTGCAGCCTGTCCGGTGCCATCGACGACGGCATCACGCACAACTCGCTGGCGCTCGCACACTTCGAAATTGCCGGGAACGCTGCGGGGCAGGGCTCGGCGCACCTCGGCATGTGCATCGCCCTCGGCCGGAAAGCCGATCACGACAGCGCCCTGTTCCACGGCGAGCAGGCCCTGGGACTGTTCCGGTCCGCCGGCGACCGCATCGGCGAGGCGTACATGCTGCACCTGGTCGGGCTTCAGCTGGCCCGGACCGGCAGCGCGGAGCAGGGGCGCGATCACTGCACGCAGGCCGTCGAGCTCTACGGCGAGCTCGGCGACCTCGGTGGCATGGCCGACGCGTGGCACAGCCTGGGCACAGTGCATCAGCAGCTCGGCGAGTACGTCGAGGGCATAGCGTGCTTCCAGCAGGCCCTGATGCTGTCGGCCGAGCTCGGCGACCTCTGGGGTCAGGCGTACTGCCTCATCCACGTCGGCGACACTCACGACCTGGCCGGAGACGTACTCGGCGCGCGGGAGACCTGGCAGCAGGCGCTGGAGATGCTCGGCGATCTGCAGCACCCCGACGCCGACCGGATCCGGACCCGCCTGCACGAGACCGCCGACCTGCCCGACGGCGCGGACGAGCTGGATATCTCGGCGCTCACTGGGTAAACCCGCGCGAAATCATCAATAAAGCGCCAGCAAACCAGCAGATGTCACTCTGAAGACGTCAGCCGGTCGGGCCGCTCACCTGGGGCTCTTCCGGCTCCGGCGCGGTGCGGTGATGCGTGGCGTGCGCCGGGTTCTGGGCGCAAGCAGGGGCAGCGCCGAGGACACCGGCGCCCACCCGAGGCCTCCGCCCGCGCCGCGCGTGCTCACAGCACAAGTCTCAGCTCTCCCTGCGCGGCCTGCATCGCTCGCGAAAGTCGCGAGACGGCCAACAGCGCTGATAGAGCATCCGTAGTGGCACTCTCGCGACTATGAACTGGCGCCGACGGCGCTAGGCGGCCCCGGCCAGGACCGGCGGCAGGCCGAGGGCCGGGAACGGCGCCGGCCCGAAGGTCGTGATCTCCGCGATGCGGTCGCCCTCGACGCGCAGAACGTCGAGCTTGAACGCGCGGAATTCCGCGTCGCCCGGCCGCCGCAGGTAGCTCGCGGCGGCCGGCATCCGGTTCACGGCCGTGCGCACCAGCCGCCAGTCGCCGTCGCGGCCGGGACCGAAGGCCCGTTCCAGCAGGGGCGCGAAGGCGTCGATGCCCTGGTAGAGGTACGGGTACGGCGGCATCGTGATCCGGATGCCGGCCGACACGATCCGGGCCACGGCCGCGCTGTCCAGCCGCTCGTGCGCGGCGATGAACTGGTCGAGGAGTTCGCGTTCCGCGGCCGAGGGCGGGCGTGTCTTCCAGTCGGCCCGCTCCGGCGGCAGGTGCTCGCGCATCATCGCGCGGGCCCGCTGCACGGCGCTGTTCGCCGCGGCCACGCTCGTGTCCAGCAGCGCCGCGGTCTCGTTCGCCGACCAGCCGAGCACATCCCGGATCACCAGCGCGGCACGCTGCCGCGGGGGCAGGACCTGCAGCGCGGCCAGGAACGCGAGCTCGATCGTCTCGCGCCCGACCGCGGCCTGCTCGGGCTGGTCGCTGACCTCGTCCAGCAGCGGGTCAGGATAGGGCTGCAGCCAGGGCACGTCCGCGTATGACTCCATCGCCCTGGCCTGCCGCGACCTGGCTCTAAGCACGTCGAGGCAGACATTCGTCGCGACGCGGTACAGCCAGGCCCGGTGCTGGCCGCCGGCGAGTCCGGACCGGTGGCGCCAGGCGCGCAGGAACGTTTCCTGCACCGCGTCCTCGGCGTCGTCGAACGACGCGAGCATGCGGTAGCAGTGAACGTGCAGCTCGCGCCGGTGCGGTCCGGTCAGCTCGGCGAAAGTGGCCTCGTCCGCGACCGTCACGAGGACGCCGCGTCCGGCCTGACCTCCTGCACCAGGAAGGTGTTGCCGTCCGGGTCGCTGAACGACATGAACGTGCCGTAGCTCTCCCGCTCCGGATGATGGCCAGGCGTCTGGCCTTCCGGCCCGAAGTGGAACGGATCGCTGACCTCGACCCCGCGGCCGGTCAGGTCCGCGTGGGCCGCGTCGATGTCGGAGACGACCAGGTGCAGGCCGCTGACCGATCCGGCGGCCTCCGGATTGCGCATCAGCGTGATCGAGCACGCCGACCCCGGCGGCGTCACCTGGATGACGCGGAAGTCCTCGCCGGCGCGGTGGTCGACGTCGAGCCGGAACCCGGCGTTGCTGACGTAGAACTCCTTGGCCCGGTCCATGTCGGACACCGGGATGATCACGAGTTCGAGCTTGTAGTCCACGGTTGCAGCCTTCCAGATAGATCGAGTGCTGCCCGTGTAACGACGCCGGCGCCGCGAACTCATCGCTCCAGCGATGACCGGGTCAGCCGAAGCCGATCGTCTCGGTGGCCAGCGCGTTGGCCTCCTCGCAGGCGAACCCGGCGTCGGCGGGTCCGGTCGCGAACCCGTCGAGCGCGCTCGCGACCGAGTCCAGCGTCCACATGCCGTCGGCTGAGCCATGCTCGCCGGCCCGGAACACCTCGCGGATCGACGGCGGCGCCATCAGCGCCGCGACTCCGCCGTGCACGACGAACACCTCGCCGTTGATGTTCGCGGCGCCGGGGCCGGCGAGGTAGGTGACCAGCGGGGCAACGTACGCGGCGTCCAGCGGGTCGGGCCCGGCCTCGGGCGCGACGCCCATCAGGTCGCCGGTCATCGCCGTCCGGGCGCGCGGGCAGATCGCATTGGCCCGGACGCCGTAGCGCCCGCAGCTGCGCGCGGTGGTCACGGTCAGCGCGGTGATCCCTGCCTTGGCCGCCGCGTAGTTCGGCTGTCCCGACGATCCCAGCAGGAACGCCTCTGACGAGGTGTTGATGACCCTCGCATAGACCGGGGCGCCCGATTGCTTGCTCTGCTCCCGCCAGTACGCGGTCGCCATCCTGGAGGTGATGAAGTGACCGCGCAGGTGGACGCGCAGCACGGTGTCCCACTCCTGCTCGGACATGGAGAAGATCATCCGGTCGCGGAGCACGCCCGCGTTGTTGACGAGGATGTCCAGCCGGCCGAACTCCCGCAGCGCCGTCGCGACCAGTTCCTCGCCGGTCGACCACTCGCCGATGTCTCCGGCGCTGACCACGGCCGTGCCGCCGTCGGCCCGGATCTCCGCGGCCACGGCCTCGACCGCGCCGCCAGGCAGGTCGTTCAGGATCACCCTGGCGCCGGCGGAAGCAAGCGACCGGGATTCGGCACGGCCGAGCCCGTTCCCCGCCCCGGTAACTATCGCAACGCGGCCGTCCAGCAGCAGCGGTTCGGTCATCGATGCTCCTTCGTCAGTAACCGGGACCGGACAGCATGCCGCCGTCGACGACGAACTCGCTGCCCGTGCAGTACGAGGACTCGTCGGAGGCGAGGAACACGACGAGCGGCGAGACTTCCGCCGACTTCGCGAAGCGGGAGATCGGCAGCGAGCGCATGAAGCCCTCGCCGTCGGTGATGTCGGTGAAGGACT
>DAIOWC010000279.1:0-1815 GCA_036758685.1 Streptosporangiaceae bacterium
GTCTACACCAAGATCCACCATGCCGCGATCGACGGGGCGTCCGGCGCCGAGCTGCTAACGGTGCTGCTCGACCTCAGCCCGGACGGGCGGGAGCTGCCCGCGGCGGAGCCGTTCCGGCCCGAGCGGCCGCCGGGGCCGGCCGCGCTGGCGATGATGGCCGCGATGAAGCTCGCGTGGCGCCCGGTGGAAACGGTCCGCGTCGCCAACGAGCTCGTCCGGGTGCTGCCGACGCTCGCTCCCGCGATGGGGACGGTGGTCGGCGGGGTGCTCGGCCTTGGCCGCGGTGACGGCGGCGTGATCCCGTCGGGACCGGTGCGGGCTCCCGCGACACCGTTCAACAAGCCGATCACCGCCCATCGCCGCCTCGCGCTGCGCAGCGTCGATCTGGCCACGGTCAAGACGGTCAAGACCGCCTTCGGAGTGTCGGTGAACGATGTCGTGATGGCCATGTGCGCGGGCGCGCTGCGGCGCTGGCTCACCGACCGGCAGGCGCTGCCCGACTCGCCGCTGGTCGCGATGATCCCGGTCTCGGTTCGCGACCCCGCCAGCAAGGGAGCGATGGGCAACAAGGTGTCGGCCATGCTCGCCATGCTGCCCACGCACGTGGCTGATCCGGTCGAGCGGGTCAAGCTCGTGCACGCGGCCACCGTGCAGGCCAAGGCGCAGCAGGCGGCGATCCCCCAGGGCCTGGTCGACCAGATCAGCGACTTCTCTCCGCCCGCGCTCACCGCGCGCGCGGCGCGGGTCGTGTTCGCGACGGGAGTGCTGCACCGGCTGCCGCCGTTCAACCTGTGCATCTCCAACGTGCCGGGCCCGAACGTGCCGGTGTTCCTGTGCGGGGCCAGGCTGCTCGCGCACTACCCGGTCTCGGTCATCACCGACGGGCAGGGCCTGAACATCACCCTTGTGGGCTACCTGGGTCAGCTGCACTTCGGCCTGACCGCCTGCCGTGAGCTGATCCCAGACATCGAGGTACTGGCCAGTTACCTCGTCGACGAGCTGGAGCTGCTGCTCAAGGCGGCCGACCAGCGCGTCGCCAGCTGAGCCGGCCGCGGCGCCGGGTGCGCGGCCATGCGGCAGGTCGTTGACGAGGGCGCGCTCGTGGTCCCGGCGGGGACCGCCGCACCTGCACGCGTCCCGGCTGCCGTCTTCACCGCCGCGGCCGCTGCCTACGCCGCGGGCCGGCGCCTGGACATGCAGTCCCTCGCGCGCGAGCTCGGCGTCGCCCGCGCCACTCTGTACCGGCGCGCCGGGAACCGCGAGGAGCTTCTGGACGAGGTCATCTGGTGGCGCTCTCGCGGCCTGCTGACCGAGCAGGTCCGGTCGACGTCCGGGCGGAGGGGCATCCCGCGGATCGTCGCCGTGATCGACGGGGTGCTGCGAGCGGTCGAGCGCGACCAGGCCCTGCGGACGTTCCTGGAAAGCGACCCCGAAGTCGCCCTGAGAATCCTGACCGGCACCCGCAGCACGGTGCAGCGCGGCATGACCGCGGCCCTGGAGAGCCTCATCGACCTCGAGCGCGATCGGGGCGCGTTCGCGACCGGTCTCGACACCCCGACGCTGGCCTATGCGATCGTCCGGATCTGCGAGGCCTTCCTGTATGCGGACGTGATCGCCGACAGCCCGCGCGACATCGGGCGGGCCGTCACGCTGATCGAGGCGCTGCTGGCCGGCCTCGACCTCGGCCCCCGAGCGGCGACTCCATGATCACGCGGGTTTTGCGTGGTCAGGACCACGCAAAACCCGCGTGATCACGAGGCCGGTCGCTGAGCTCCCGCGGTGGGCGCCACTCAAGCCCCCGGCGCCACACCCGCC
>DAIOWC010000279.1:1915-7117 GCA_036758685.1 Streptosporangiaceae bacterium
TGCAGGCGGGTGGCGGCCAGCACAATCTGGATCTCGGCGCCCGCCCGGTTGGTCGCGCTGATCGTGAACGTGTACCGGCTGTTGGCGTGGAGCAGGCCCGAGCGCAGCGTGACCCAGGCGCCGCCCTGCAAGACCTGGATGTGGACCACGTTGTCGGTTTGCGCGTCCGTGGTGGCGACGGTGACATAGTCGCTGACGCCGTGCGGGCCGTACTTGATGGTCGCGGTGATCTCGGGGACCACCGTGAACACCACGGGCGAGCTCACGGCGCCGGCACTGTCGTCCAGGCGGAACCTGGAGTTCGTGCTGAGATCAGGAGTCGCGAGCGTCACCGTGCCCTGGGCGCTGGTGGTCGCGGTCCCGACCTTCCGCCAGCCGGGCGTGCCCGCGGAGTGCTCGAACAGGTTCACGATCACGCCGGCCTTGGCCGTGCCGCCGACGGTGAGCAGGCCCGAGATGGTGGCCGACGTGCCGGCCGGGATCTGGTTGCCGCTGCCGGACTGCGCCGTGAGCACCGGCGTGCCGGCGGCGGGCGTGGTCGGGCTCGTCGACGGGCGCGGCTTGGTGCCATGCGTCGGCCTGGGACTGCCGGACTTGGACGGGCCTGGCGAGCCGGACGGTGCGGGATGCGACCCGCCGGGTGAGTGGCCTCGATGGTGATAGCCGGTCGTCCCCGCCGAGCCTGAGCCGGACGGCCCGGGCGTCGGCGGCTGGTGCCTGGGGGCAGGAGCGCCGGGCAGGATGTCGTGGGCGATGTGCTGGATCGGCGCGGGCAGCGCCTGTGCGTAGGCGGCAGCGGCGAAGCCGAGCAGCGCGGCGGCAGCCACGGCGACGACCCGGATCCGGTTGCCGGCAGCGGCGCGCAGGCGCGGCAGCCGGCTTGGCCGCGTCCCGCCGGGACGTCCGGGGGCCGGGTCGGCAATGGGCAGCGTGGGCATCGCCCTGGTCGCGGCGGTATTCAGAGCAGAGCCGTTGACTGGCGGGTGGACATTGGTCTGGAACATGGTCAGCGCCGCCCGCTCGCCGGCGAGCTCACTCGCCGTTCCGGGCGAGGCCAGCGTCTGGAACAGCCGCTCCAGGCCAGGGTCGCCTGCGGTCAGGTCTTCTGGAAGATCCGAGGTCATTAGTCCACCTCCTCCAGCGTCTGGAAGCTTGATCCGCCCCGCCGGCCGGGCGGGGGTGGTGGTCCGCCGGCCAGGGCGCGGACCGACGGGTCACCGGCGAGGGCCTTGAGGCCGCGGTGCAGAGCGATCCGCACCGCCCCCGGCGACTTACCGAGGATCTTGGCAACGTCGGGGGTCTCGAGGCCGGCGATGACTCGCAGCGCTACGGCCTCGGCCTGGTCACGGGAAAGTCCGGCGAGCAGGGCGACCGCTCGCTGCACGGACATGCCGTCAAGTACCTGCTCTTCGACGAGCTGGCGGTCGGGCAGAATCTCCAGGCCAGCGCTGACCGGGCTGGCCGGGCGCCTCGCCCGGGCCCGGGCGGCGTCGATGGCCCGGTGCCGCCCGATGGTGAACAGCCACCGGCGGAAGTCTTCCTCGCCGCCCGAGAACCGGTGCATGTCGCGGACGACCTGCAGCCACGTCTCGCTCGCGACATCGTCAGCGTCATCGCAGCCCAGGACCCGGAGGAACCGGAGCAGCGGTGGCTGCAGGCTGCGCCAGAGCTGCAAGAATCCGGCCTCGTCGCCCGCGCTGGCCCTGGCCAGGGCTTCGTCCAGCACGCCAATCGCACTCACCATCGCGCCTGTAAGGGTGGCACACCGGCGGGCGTGCCCAGGACAGGTCCGGAAATTCCCAGGCAAGCCCGCCGGTGATACATCCGTGCTACTTGACCGGAACGATCGTGTCGATCTTGCTGGTGGACGGAGCGAAGTTCCCCGTGCCGCGGAAGACGAGGCGGAAGGTGGCCGGCTTCTTGAACACGTGCACAAGGAAGAAGACGTGGCCGTGAATGCGGGTCCACTTGAGCTGAACGCGGTTCCAGTGACCCTTGATACCCAGGCGCTGGAGGACGACCGGCAGGTGCCGCAGGTTGTAGGTGCCGGCGGTCAGGTGGCCGTTGATGACCGCGGTGGTCTGGTGCGCGTGCTCGACGCGCTTGGAGTTGCTGATCGACAGCGCCGTCGGGATGCGGTGCACGGCCGGGGCCGCGGTCGAGGCACTAGCCGCAGCCACGCCGGACAGGGCGATCCCGCCCGCTGCGACAAGCACGCCGACCTTAGCCGCCAGAGCCTTGGAAACGAGCATTGTTTCTCCTTGAGGTTGGGCCTCGATCGGGGTGAGGCCGTGACAACACCGACTACAGCGACGGCCGTTCCGCATGCGTTACTGGCCCGGATGTGACCTGCGTCACACTCCGTCGATGACCTCCGCGGCGACCCGGGCGACATGCTCGGACGGAGAACCGAGCAGCCGGGCGCCGCCGTGGGCCCGCTTGAAGTAGCGGTGCGCGACGTGCTCCCAGGTCATCGCGATCGCGCCGTGCAGCTGGAGCATCTCGGCGGAAACCTCGAGCAGCGCCTCCGAGCAGTACGCCTTGGCCGCGGCCGCCCGCACCGCAACGTCAGGTGCGTCCCGCTCCGCCGCGTCCGCCGCGGCCCTGGACAGCGACCGGGCCGATTCCGCCAGTACAAACAGGTCGGCCATCCGGTGCTGCAGGGCCTGGAAGCTGCCGATCGGCCGCCCGAACTGCACCCTCGTCTTGGTGTACTCGACGGTGATCTCCAGCGCCCGGGCCGCGGCCCCCGCCTGCTCGGCGGCCAGCGCGATACAGCCGAGATCCCGCGCGCGGGCCAGCGCCGCCGGACCGCCGATCTTCCGGCCGCGCGCCCCGTCCAGGCGAACCGTCGCGAGGCGCCGCGACTGGTCCATGCTGGTCGCCGGGCTGCGGGTCACCGCCGGCTGAGCTGGCTCCACCTCGAACAGGCCGATTTCAGTTTCCGCTTGGGCGGGAACGAGGAGTACCTCGGCGCCGGCGCCGTCCAGCACGTAATGAGCTTCGCCGTCGATGATCCAGTCCTCGCCCGGAGCCGCAGCAGCCCGGCAGGCGACCTCGGCCGGGTCCCAGCGGCCCGACGCGGTCGTCCACGCGAGCGCCGCCGTGACGGATCCGTCGGCCAGGGCCGGAAGCAGCCGGGCGCAGGCGGTCTCGTCGCCGGAGCCGAGCAGCGCCTGCGTCGCCAGGACGGCCGAGCCGAGCATCGGCGTGCCCGCGAGCTCGCGGCCGAGTTCTTCCTGGACGACTCCGATCTCCGCCGGGCCGGCTCCCGCCCCGCCGAAGCGCTCCGGAATCGCCAGGCCCGCCACGCCGATCTCGGCACACAGCCGCTGCCACAGCCGAGATGTCCGGGGGGTCGTCCCGCCGGGCAGATACGGCGCGTCGTGTGCATGCTCCTGCGCGATCAGGCCGCGGACTGCGGCCCGCAAATCCCGGTGCTCGGTGGTCTCCGGCACGGTCAGTCCCCCGCAGTGAGAGCCGCCAGCACCCTGGCCCGGTGCTCGGACTGGCTGCCCCAGGCCGGGACCAGCGCGCGGACCCTGGTCAGGTAGAGGCTGACGTCGTGCTCGGCGGTGTAGCCGATGGCGCCGTGGACCTGCAGCGCGGTCCTGGCCGCGCGACTGGCGGCGTCCGCGCAGGCCACCTTGGCGGCGGAAACGTCCCGCCGGGCATCGGCCGAGCCTCCGGCGAGCGCGACCGCGGCACCGAACAGCAGCGGCCGGGCGAACTCCAGCCCGATCAGGGCATCGGCCAGGTGGTGCTTGACCGCCTGGAACGAGCCGACCGGCTGGCCGAACTGCACTCGCTGGCGCGCGTGACCGGCCGTCTGCTCCAGCAGGGCCCGGCCCGCGCCCAGCACCTCGGCCGCGCACGCCAGCGCACCGAAGTCCAGCGCGGTCGCAAGCGCGGCGGCGACGTGCGGGCCGGACGCGATCGGCTCGCCCGCGGTGACCTCGGTCAGCGTGCGGGCCGCATCGACGCTGTGGTACGTCCGGCCGGTCACGCCCCGGGCCAGTGTGGCGGTATCGGCCCGGGGGGACGACCCGCCTGGACCCCCCGCGGCTTCGAGACCCAGCAGCACGAGCCCGGCGACATCGGCGTCAGCGGCGAACGGCAGCCACGGCGGCGCCGCCAGCGTGGCGATCAGGTCACCGTTGGCGAGCTGCGGCAGCCAGGTCTCGCCGCCGGCGGCGGCCAGCAGCACCGGCACCGCGGCGATGGACTCGGCCACCGGGCCGGGCACCGCGTGGTGACCGATCTCCTCGCAGGCGATGACGAGGTCGACCGGATCGGCGCCGAGGCCGCCGTGGCCGGCCGCAACCATGAGCCCGGTGACGCCCGCATCGGCGAGCGACCGCCAGATCTCCAGGCCCGGCTTGCGGTCACCCGCCGCCCAGCTCCGGACGGCCGCCGGGCAGTCGGCCGCGGCCAGCATGTCGTGCAGGCTGGCCGCGAACTGCTGCTGCTCGGCGGACAGGGCGAAGTTCATCGCGGCATCCCGAGGACGCGCTCGGCGATCACCGAGCGCTGGATCTCGTTCGTGCCGGCGTAGATCGGGCCGGCAAGCGCGAACAGGTACCCGTCCAGCCAGCGCGAGTCCTCGCCATCGCGCAGCTCGGCGCGCGGGCCGAGCAGGTCCAGCGCTGTCTCCTGCAGGGCCAGATCGAGCTCGGACCAGAACACCTTGCCGAGGCTCGCCTGCGGACCGGTGCCCGCACCGGAATCCTCGGCCTGGCTGGCGATGCCGTAGCCGTAGAGCTGATAGGCGCGCGCGCCGATCCAGGCATCGGCCACGCGCTCGGCCAGCGGGCTGCCGGCGGGCTCGCCCGAGCGCCGGAGCAGCTCAACCAGCCGTGCCGCGGCCGCAGTGAACCGGCCAGGACTGCGCAGCGAAACACCCCGTTCGTGACCGGCCGAGCTCATGGCAATCCGCCAGCCGTCGCCCCGTTCCCCGATCACGTCGGCGTCGGGAACGAAAACCTCGTCGAGGAAGATCTCCGCGAAGCCGGCCTCGCCATCGAGCTGCGGGATGGGCCGCACGGTGACGCCCGGCGCGCGCAAGTCGAACATCACGTAGGTCAGGCCGCGGTGCCGCTGCGCCTCCGGGTCGGAACGGAACAGGCCGAACGCACGGTCGGCGAATACCGCGCGGGAGCTCCACGTCTTCTGGCCGGACAGCAGCCAGCCCCCGTCGGCCCG
>DAIOWC010000280.1:0-7098 GCA_036758685.1 Streptosporangiaceae bacterium
CTGCTGCAGGTGGTGTTCCACGCCAGGGTGGCGCAGGAGCGGACCGACGGCACCGGATACACCATCGACGACGTGGCGGACGGCATCATCGCGAAGCTGACCAGGCGGCATCCGCACGTGTTCGGCGACGTCGCGGTCTCGGGTCCGGATGAGGTCAAGCAGAACTGGGACGCGATCAAGGCCGCCGAGCGGGCCGCGGTCTCGGATGGCCCGGTGTCCGCGCTCGACGGCGTCCCCATGACCCAGCCCGCGCTGTCCCTGGCGGCTCAGCTGCTCCGCCGGGCGGAACGGGCCGGGGCACCGGCCGATCTCGCCCGCCTGGAGGGGGTCCCGGCGGTCAGCGATCTCGGCTCGCAGCTGTTCGCCCTGGTCGCGCAGGCCCGCCTGGAGGGTCTTGACCCCGAGCTCGAGCTGCGGGCCGCCGCGAGGGCCTACGACGCCCTCGTACGCGACTGGGAAGCCAGCCGGCCGGACGAGCCCTGATGACGTTCACGGTCATCCAGTGGGCGACCGGCGGTGTCGGCCGCAGTGCGATCGAGGCCATCGCGGCCCACCCCGAGCTGGAGCTCGTCGGCTGCTGGGTGCACAGCCAGGACAAGGACGGCCGGGATGCCGGCGAGATCGCCGGCCTGGCGCCGCTCGGCGTGCGGGCCACGACGAGCCCCGGTGCGCTGGTCGCGCTTGAGGCCGACTGCGTCGTCTACGCGCCGCTGGTCCCGGACCCGGTCACCGTCGCCGCGCTGCTGCGCTCGGGCAAGAACGTCGTCACCCCGGTGGGCTGGATCTATCCCGACCCGGCCCGGGTAACCGAGATCGAGGCCGCGTGCCGGGACGGCGGAGCGACGCTGCACGGCACGGGGATCCACCCCGGCGGCATCACCGAGCGCTTCCCCCTCATGGTGTCGGCTCTGAGCTCGGCGGTGACGTACGTACGGGCCGAGGAGTTCTCCGACATCCGCACCTACAACGCGCCCGAGGTCATCCGCCACGTCATGGGGTTCGGCGGCACGCCGCAGGAGGCCCTGGACAGCCCGATGGCGGCGCTGCTCGGCGGCGGCTTCAAGGCCTCGGTGCGGATGATCGTCGCCGCGATGGGCTTCGACGCCGATCCGAAGGTCCGCACGACCCAGGAGATCGCGGTCGCGACCGCGCCCATCGAGTCGCCGATCGGCCCGATCGAGCCCGGGCAGGTGGCCGCCCGCCGGTTCCGCTGGGAGGCCACGACGGGCGAGCGGCCCGTGGTCACGGCCGCGGTGAACTGGCTGATGGGCGAGGAGAACCTCGACCCGGCGTGGTCGTTCGGCCCGGCCGGGCACCGCTTCGAGATCGAGATCACGGGCGAGCCCAGCGTCCTGGTGTCGTTCACCGGCCTGCACCCGGCGTCGGTCGCCGACGGCCTGCTGCGCAACCCCGGCGTGGTCGCGACCGCCAACCACTGCGTGAACGCGATCCCGTACGTCTGCCGCGCCGAGCCGGGCATCAGGACCTACCTGGACCTGCCGCTGATCGCCGGCCGGGCGGCCAGCCCCGGCGCAATGCGGGCGCCGGTGCAGATGCCCGAAACGTGAACGGCGTGCCCGCTGCGCCGGCTGCGGCGGGCTCTACTAGGCTCCGAAGCGGTCCCTCAGCAACGCGATAACCGCAGGAGCGCAAACCGTGGCCTCGATCGAAGGCATTTTCGCCCGGCAGATCCTCGACTCGCGGGGCAACCCGACAGTAGAGGTCGAGGTTGCCCTCAGCGATGGCAGCATCGGCCACGCGGCGGTCCCGAGCGGGGCCTCGACCGGCATCTTCGAGGCCGTTGAGCTCCGCGACGGCGGCGAGGCGTACGGGGGTAAGACGGTCACGAAGGCCGTGCAGGCCGTCAACGATGAGATCGAGCGGGAGCTGCTCGGCTACGACGCCGACGATCAGCGGCTGATCGATCAGGACATGATCCAGCTGGACGGCACGCCGGATAAGTCCAGGCTGGGCGCCAACGCGATTGTCGGCGTCAGCCTCGCCGTCGCTCGCGCGGCCGCCGACTCGGCGAGCCTGCCGCTCTTCCGGTACGTCGGCGGCCCGAACGCGCATCTGCTGCCGGTCCCGATGATGAACATCCTCAACGGCGGTGCCCACGCCGACAACAACGTCGACATTCAGGAGTTCATGATCGCGCCGGTCGGCGCCGCCACCTTCGGCGAGGCCCTGCAGTGGGGGGCCGAGACCTATCACGCGCTGAAGGCCGTGCTCAAGCAGCAGGGACTCAACACCGGCGTCGGTGACGAGGGTGGCTTCGCGCCCGACCTTGAGCACAACCGGGCGGCGTTTGAGCTGATCATCGAGGCGATCGGGAAGGCCGGGCTGACGCCCGGACGGGACGTGGCGCTGGCCTTCGACGCGGCCGCGAGCAACTTCCTGTCCGGCGAGTCCTACGCGTTCGAGGGCGGCAGCAAGAACGCTGCCGAGATGACGGCGATCTACGCCGACTGGCTGACCGCCTACCCGATCGTCTCGATCGAGGACCCGCTCGCCGAGGAGGACTGGGCGGGCTGGCACGAGCTGACCGCCGAGCTCGGCGGCAGGGTGCAGATTGTCGGCGACGATATCTTCGTCACCAACTCCGACCGGCTCCGCCGCGGCATCGCCGAGCACGTGGCGAACGCGCTGCTGGTGAAGGTGAACCAGATCGGCACGCTGACCGAGACGATCACGGCGGTGGATCTGGCCCACCGGAGCAGCTACACCACGATGATGAGCCACCGGTCGGGCGAGACCGAGGACACCACGATCGCGGACCTTGCGGTCGCGCTGGGCTGCGGTCAGATCAAGACCGGGGCGCCGTGCCGATCCGAGCGCGTCGCCAAGTACAACCAGCTGCTGCGGATCGAGGAGCTGCTGGGCGACGGCGCCGCCTACGCGGGCCGGGCGGCGTTTCCGCGATCGTCGGCCGACGGTCTGTGATGACGGCCGGGGACAGCGGCGCGGCGGCAGGCCGCGGCGGGCCGTCCCCGCGCCCGAAGCTGACGAGCCGGGCGGCAGTGCTGGCCGTGGTCATCTGTGCCGTCACGCTGAGCCTCGCCTACCCGGTGCGCGAGTATCTCGCCGAGCGCCGTCAGATCGACCAGCTCGAGTCCGAGAGCGCTCAGCTGGCGAGCAGGCTCCAGAGCCTGCGGGCGGAGGCCCGCGCGCTCACCTCACCGGTCTACATCGAGCAGCAGGCCCGCGATCAGCTGCATATGTGCTTCCCGTCGCAGAACTGCTACGTCGTGATCAGCCCGTCCCGCGAGCCAGGCGCCGCCACCCACGGGCGGGCGGCGACGCCGTGGTACCAGCTGCTCTGGGCGTCGGTCAAGGCCGCGGACAAAGAGCCAAGCAGGCGATGAACTCCGGCAGCGAAACCGCAGGCCCGCCGAGCAGCACCGACCTCCGCGTTGTCGAGCGTCAGCTCGGACGGCCGCCGCGCGGCGTCACGGCGATCGCCCACCGGTGCCCCTGCGGCCTGCCGGACGTTGTGCAGACGGCGCCACGCCTGCCTGACGGCAGTCCGTTCCCCACCTTGTACTACCTCACCTGCCCGCGCGCGAACGCGGCCGTCAGCCGGCTGGAAGCGGGCGGCCTGATGCGGCAGATGGCCGAGCGCCTCGCGATCGATCCGGTCCTCGGGGGGCGCTATCAGGCTGCGCACGAGGACTACCTGCGCCGGCGGGACGAGGCGGCGCGCGCGGCCGGCCTGGAGCCGCTGCCGGCCGGCACGCAGAGCGCGGGCGGCATGCCGGAGCGGGTCAAGTGCCTGCACGCGCTGGTGGCACACGAGCTGGCGGTGCCGGGATCGAACCCGCTCGGCGCCGAGGCGGCGGCAGCGGCCGGTGCGTGGTGGCACGCTGGGCCGTGCGTGGCAGCAGATAATTGATGCCTACGGGCAGTGGAGAGGCAGGCCGATGACCCAGCGCGTGGCTGCGATCGATTGCGGGACGAATTCGCTGCGGCTGCTGATCGCGGACGTGGATCCGGCCCGGCACGATCTGACCGATGTCGAGCGGCGGATGGAGATCGTCCGGCTCGGCCAGGGCGTGGACGCGACCGGACGGCTCGCGCCGGAGGCGCTTGAGCGCACGTTCGCGATGCTGACGCAGTACCGGGACCAGATCGCCGCGGCTGGCGCCGCGGCCGTGCGCATGGTCGCGACGAGCGCGACCCGGGATGCCAGCAACGCCGCCGAGTTCAGTCGCGGCGTACACGACATTCTGGGCGTGGAGCCCGAGGTGATCACGGGCGACGAGGAGGCCAGGCTCTCGTTCACGGGAGCGACCGCAGAGCTGGGCGAGGACGGTCCGCCGCCGCCGTACCTGGTGGTGGACATCGGCGGCGGATCGACGGAGTTCGTGCTGGGCGGGGACCTGGACCGCGCGCTCGCTGCGATCTCAGTCGACATCGGCTGCGTCCGGCTGACCGAGCGGCACCTGCACGGCGATCCGCCCGCAGCGGCCGAGGTCCAGGCGGCCACCGACGACATCGAGAAGGCGCTCGATGACGTCGCGGCGGCGGTGCCTGCGGCCGCCGCGAACACGCTGGTGGGGCTGGCCGGCTCGGTCACCACGGTGACGGCGATCGCCCTCGGCCTGACGGTGTATGACCCCCGGCGGACCCATCACGCCCGGATCCCTGCGCCGACCGTGCATCAGGTCACCAGCCAGCTGCTCGCCCAGAACCGGGCCGAGCGCGCTGCGATCCCGGCGCTGCACCCTGGCCGCGTCGACGTCATCGGCGCGGGAGCGCTGATACTCGACCGGGTGATGCAGCGGTTCGGCTTCGCCGAGGTGGTGACCAGCGAGCACGACATCCTGGACGGCATCGCCTGGTCCATCGCCGGCCGAGACTGAGATGGCCGGCCCGGCGCTGATTGAACCTGGCAGTGGCTGGCCGGAGGATCCGGCGGCGGCCGCCACCCCGGTGGCGCGCGATGCCGCAGCGGTGGTGGCGCTCGCGGCCGGCGCGGACTCCATCGCCGAGCTTGGCGCCAGGCAGTCGGTCTGCCGCGCCTGCCCGCGCCTGGTCGAGTGGCGGGAGCAGGTCGCCGCGGAACGGCGGCGCTCGTTCGCTGACCAGGTGTACTGGGGCCGCCCGGTGCCGACCTGGGGCGATGAGCGGCCGGGGATCCTGATCCTCGGCCTCGCGCCGGCGGCTCACGGCGGCAATCGCACCGGGCGCATCTTCACCGGCGATCGCAGCGGCGACTTCCTTTTCGCCTCGCTCTGGCGGTGCGGCCTTGCCGCCCAGCCGACCTCCGTGGCGGCTGGCGACGGCCAGCGACTGATCGGGGCGAGGATGACGGCGGCTGTCCATTGCGCTCCGCCGGCCAACAAGCCGACCGTGACCGAGCGGGACACGTGCGCGCCGTGGCTGGCCGCCGAGCTAGCCGTGCTGCTGCCGGAGCTGAGGGTGGTCGTCTGCCTCGGCCACTTCGCCTGGCAGGCGCTCTGGCCGCGCCTGGCGGCCGAGGGCATCGAGGCCCCCAGGCCGCGGCCTGCGTTCGGCCACGGAGCGGAGGTCACGCTGACGGGCCCGGCGGCCAGGCCGCTGACGGTGCTGGGCTGCTACCACCCCAGCCAGCAGAACACGTTCACCGGCCGGGTGACCGAGGCAATGCTCGATGAGGTGTTCCGCCGGGCGCGTGACCTGGCCGCCGGCGCGTCGTCGGCCGGCTGAGGCGCAGGCGGACGCGCGCGCGCACGCGCGCGCACGCGCGCATCCGCGCCAGACCGGACGCCATGCCGCATAGTTAGCCGTCGCTACTGACGGTAATAAGAATGGCGCAATGGTTACTATGAGTGTCAGCCCAGAACTTCGCATGGATTAGAAACACGACATTGGTCTTGAATCGGCCAGCATTAATTGGCTTATCAGCGAGTGAATAGATGGTCGGGGGGTATCATCGCAATGCCCCCGTAGCCCAAAGGAAGAGGCCGGCCCCCTAAAAGGGTCCCCAGTGTCGGTTCGACCCCGACCGGGGGTACCAAAGCGCAGCCTGAAGTGCCCGAACGTGATTCTGGTGAGGGTTCACGCTTGATCGGTCATTCAGGATTTCGCCGAACTCGGCCACGTTCAGTCATAGTTAACCTGCTTGCAATCGTGTGCGGTTTCGGTCGGTGATCGCTGCGGCATAACGTCGGCATGAACGCCCGAACGTCCTTTTCGCCGCGATTCAAAATTGGTAATTCGCGCACAACAACATTCCAGTGCAGCTGCCGGCTGTGGCCGCCGTACCGGGAACATGCCCCTGCGCGCGGGATCGGGCGCGCTGGGGCCTAGCCGCTAACATTCGGGCCTGCCCGCTCGATGGTGATCCTGACGATCAGGCGCCGGTCGCGCTGCATGGCGGCGCGGTACTCGGCCCAGTCAGGATGTTCGCCCGACAGGCGGCGGTAGTACTCCTCCAGGAGTGGCATCGCGTCGGGCAGGTGGATGAGTTCGGCGGTCCCCTCGGCCTGGACCCACTCGCCGAAGAAGCCGTCGTTCATGACGCATAGCGAGGCGTACGGATCTCGGGCCAGGTTGCGGGCCTTCATCGCGGGTTCCCTGGTGCTGACGAGGAGGCGGCCCTCGTCATCGACCGCAACGACGACCGGGGAGAGCTGCGGCCGGCCATCAGACCTCGTGGTGGCGAGCACAGCCCGCGGATGGCCGGAGATGAAGCTGGTGGCGCTACTTATGTCCACCGCGCTCGGTCAGGCGCTGTTGAGTCTGCTGCGGCGCTGGAGCTCGTACTCGTGCACGATCGCGCTGGCGTAGCCATGCGAAATAGCGTGCTCGTCGGAAAGCCAGTGGGCGCGTTCGGTGCAGCGAAGGAAGGCGGGACCCGATTCAAGTCGGCTGAACCACTCACGGAGCTGGAGTCCGGTTACGGACGGGATGCGGGCGATCAGGTTCTTGTGCATCTCCGGGGAGTGGGTCAGGGACAAGTGGCACCTCCAGGGTGAGGGAGTCCTTGCAGACGAGACTGCACCACCGTCCGGCCCATGACAAGACCTGGACGTCACCCTTCCGTAATGCCCCGTTTAAGCGCGAGCAGCGAACCTGGCATACCGGGCGAGTCATATTCGGCTCGTGCGTCGGCTG
>DAIOWC010000281.1:0-7048 GCA_036758685.1 Streptosporangiaceae bacterium
CGCTGTCGCGCACCTGCGAGTTCATGCTCAAGGAGGAGGCGCACCACATGTTCGTCGGCACCACCGGCGTTGACCGGGTGGTGGAGCGGACCGCACAGCTCATGGTGGAGAACGACACCGACGACGCCGGCCCGCACGGCGCGGTCCCGCTCAGCGTCATCCAGAAGTACCTGAACTTCCACTACAGCGTGTCCCTGGACCTGTTCGGCGGGGAGACCTCGACGAACGTCGCCAACTACTACACCGCCGGCCTCAAGGGCCGCTGGATGGAGCCGCGCCGCCGCGACGACCACAAGCTGACTGACGACGGGATGCTGGTGGACGCGCTGATCGACGGCGAGATCGGCCAGACCGAGGTGGCCGCTCTGACGGGCCTCAACACCGACCTGCGCCGCGAGTACATCACCGACTGCCAGAGCGGCGTGAACCGGTGGAACAAGATCCTCGCCGACGCGGGCCTGCCCCAGCGGCTCAAGCTCCCGCACATCGCGTTCAACCGCAAGGTCGGCGCGTTCGCCGGGATCGAGACCACTCCGGATGGCGAGATGCTGTCCCCGGCGGATTGGGGGCAGCGGTCAGGCCAGTGGCTGCCGACCGAGGTCGACAAGACCCACGTCCGCTCGCTCATGCAGCCGGTGCACGAGCGGGGGAAGATCGCGGCCTGGATCGCGCCGCCCCGCCACGGCATCAACGGCCAGCCGTTCGACTACGAGTACGTCCACCTGGCCTGAGGCGGCAGGGCGGCCCTCCTCTGCCCCACTGCGGCGCCGGGTTCCCGGGCCGGGTGCCCGCGATGCCCGATTTTCGGCGGTTTCAGTAGTCCGCCAGCCGGTACATCGGCTCACTTACCACCACTTCCGTTCGGCTATCCGCCGGACTTGCCCCAGTTTGCGCGAGCGAAACCTGGGGTAAGTGAGGGCCGGCCGCAACTCCGTTCCGGTTTGAGTCAGTTCGGGAGATCTTTTGTGCCGTTTTATGCCCACCGAACCGGAACACAGTTGGGGGCGCGCATAAAGGACGCTTCTCTACTCCAGGATCGGATAAGCGCTAGCCGCCGCGGTACGCGCGCGCGGTCTCGCGCAGATGATCGTGCACGCCGCGCATGACCTCACCGCGGCCAGGCAGCCAGTCCTTGCGCACCTTGGCGAGCGAGGTGTAGTTCGTGTCCACGACGTTGGCCAGCGGCGCTTCCACCGACTGGCTGAGGAACTGATACGAATCCAGCGCCGAGAGCCCGGTCAGCTCGCTCACCCACTGCACCAGGTCGGCCTGGGCAATCCGGAACGCGTCCTCCAGCGGCCGCGCCGACCCCGTCGACATGATGTGTGTGTCTGACTCCAGCCGTGGCCACGGCGTCACGACACCCTTGAGCAGTTCGACCGCGAGCACGGTGTCCATCGCGCACTCGACCGCGACGCCGCAGGTCTCGCCCTCGCCCTGGCGGGCGTGCCCGTCACCGATCGACAGCAGCCCGCCCGGCACGTTCACACCGAGGTAGCAGGTAACGCCCGCGCGCATCTCCGGTGTATCCATGTTGCCGCCGAACGCATCCGGCACGAGCGCGGAGCGCACCTCCAGGTTCGCTGGGGCCACGCCCACGGTGCCGTGCATCGGGCTCATCGGCAGGTCAGCGGTGAGGTCGCTATCCCGCGCGGCGAACCGGCACAGCCGCCCGGTCCGGTCGAGCTCCCAGATCCACACCACCTCCGGGAGCGGATCCTGCAGCGTGGCGGTCAGGTGCGTCGAGGTGAGCGCCCCGAACAGCGGCACGGTCGTGGAAGCGGCCCAGTCGCGAGCGGGCTCGATGGACACGAAGTGCACGGCGATCGTGTCGCCAGGCTCGGCTCCCTCGACGTAAAACGGCCCGGTCTGCGGGTTCAGGAACGGGAACTCGCAGACCTGCGAGACCAGGTCGTCGCGGCTGCGGACGCGGCCCGCAAAGCAGTCCTCCGTCCACAGTTCCAGGATCGTTCCCGGCTCGATCCGCGCGACCGGCGCGGCTCCGCCGAACGTCCAGGCGTACTGCCCGGCCTCCGGCCGGAATGCCACGACCCGCGGATCACTCATGGGAGGTCCTTACCCACTCACTGCGTCCACCTGCACCTCGACCAGCCAGTCCCGATCCACCAGGCGGCTAACTTCGACCAGCGTCGACGCCGGGGGCTCAGGACCAAGAAACTCCGGCGCGATCTCGCGCTCGGCGGCCAGGTACGAATCCATGTCAGTGGTGAACGTATAGATGTGCACCACGTTCGTCCAGTCGCAGCCGACTGCGGCCAGTGCCGTCGTCACCTGCCCATAGACCTCGCGGATCTGGGCCGCCATGTCACCGGCGTGCAGGTTGCGGCCAGCGCTGTCGACGGGAACCTGGCCACCGATGCGGTGGATCCAGGCTCCCGTCGCGCTGACAGCATGGCTGTACAGGTTGTCGACCGGCGAATGCAGTTCCGTCGGGTTTCGCCGGACGATCTGAGGCTCGGCCATGACGTCGTCGGAGCCCGCGTTAGGCGGACGCGTGCCGCGCCTCGCGGACCTCATTGGTGTCGCTCTCCAGCGGGATCTGGAAGAACGGCGACCGCTGGATGAAGCGGGCCGAGAGCATCAGGATCACGCCGAGGCCGACGACGCCGATGATCGACCAGACCTGCTGCGCGGGTGCGGTCTGCAGGACCTTGACCACGACCCAGACCAGGAACGCGCACGCAGCCACCGGCAGCAGCAACACGAAGAGGAAGTCGCGCACGTTGCTGAAGATCCGGCGGCGGTAGTAGGCGATCGCAGCGAACGCCGTGAGAACGTAGAACGCGATGTACAGCAGGCCGACGATCGCGATGATGTCGCCGAAGACATTCGCCACCGAGGTTGACAGCAGATACACCCAGGCCATCACGAGCAGGACCAGGCCGACTACGATGCTGGCGGCGACGGGGGTGGAAAAACGCCGGGACACGTTGCCGAGGAACGGCGGCAGCACCCGGTGACTCGCCATCCCGTAGATCATCCGAGCTTCGATCACGATGCCCGTGCCGGTGCAGGCAACGACAGACAGCGCCAGGGCCAGGGCCATTACCTTGGCCCAGCCGCTGCCGCCGATCGCCGAGGCCGTGTAGACCAGCGCCGAGGCGCCGTTCGCCTGGAGGTTCTTCGGGGAAACCGTGCCCTGCAGGCCGAACTGCGAGACCGCGAGCAGGATGGCGATGACGGCTACTGCGATCATGGCAGCGCGGCCGGGGTTCTTCCGCCGGTGCTTGACTTCCTCGTTGACGTAGACCGTGCCTTCCCAGCCGGTGAACATGAACACTGCGGCCAGGAAGCTGGTGGCCAGGGCGCCCTGCCCGCCGATGCCCTTGAGGCTGAACCAGCTCTTCGTGATCGGGTACGTGCCGTGATGGTGACCGAGCACGAACACGATGCCCGCGACGGCAAAGCCGACGAGGATCACGTATTCAATCACGGCGATGCTGACCTGCGTGCGCGCGGTGATCTTGATGCCCACGATGGCGACGACGAGCATCACCAGCACGACTACGCTGGCGATGCCCACGTACTGCCACTTGCTTGTCGAGTTCGAGCCAAAGACTGTGACCACCGAGGGCCCGAGCACGATCACCGCGCTCAGCGTTCCCACGATGCTGCCCACGAGCATCAGCCATCCGGTCATGAAACCGAGGTACGGGTTGATCGCCCGCCCGACCCACTCGAATGACGCCCCGCAGTTCGCGTTCCAGAGATTCAGCCGCCGGTAGGAGTTGGCGATGATAATCATCGGGATCGCGGTCAGCAGGATGATGATCCCGCCGCCGTAGGCAGCGTCGAGTGCCAGCGCAGCCATCGTGATCCCGATCGAGACGGTCGGGGCAGCGTTGGCCATGCCGATGACGGTGTCCTGCGCGACGCCAATAGCATCGGGTTCCAGTCGATGCTGTACTCGTGACGCAGTTCCCACCGCCGCGCTGGCGGCTGAGTCCGTCATGCGGTGTCTCCTTTCGTCCGCAGCCCTGCAGAAGCGGAAGCTGCAAGGGCGAAAAGCTTTTCGGTCCGGCAATAACTACGACTCACGGCGATGATAGCGGCCAGTAGGGCAGCTATGCCATGAAAAGGTAACTGTCCGAATCCGTCACAGAAAACTGGCCACAATGGCGGCTCACTCGCCGGTGATCGCGCTCAGGCTCTCTCGCGCGCTCTGGACAAGCGGGTGCCCGTGCGGCAGCGACTGCTCGCCCCGCTCGATCACCTCTTCATAGAGCGAGGAGGCGTCCGTGATGCGCCCGACCGAGTAGTAGGCGCCCGCGAGAGCCACGGCCGCCGCGAGCGTCTGGGGGTCCTCGGGCCCGAGAACACGCAGGCTGTCGGCACGCACCTGTTCGTGCAGCTGCACCGCCGTCGCCATCCGGCCGGAAAGCTGATGCGCCGACGCAAGCGCGGCCCGGGCGCCGAGCGTATCCGGGTGGTCGGCACCGAGGGCGCGCTGACGATCGGCGACCGACTTCTTGAAGTGTGAAATCGCTTCCTTCACGTGACCAGCGGCCAGATAGGCCTCGGCCAGCTTCTGGCGGACCGCGATCGTATTCGGGTCCTGCGGTCCCGCCAGCCGCTCGCGGTCGGCAAGACTGCGCCGGTACAGCCGGATCGCTTCGTCGAGCTGACCGGAAGCTAGGTAAGCGGCGGCCAGCTCGTCCCGTACGCCGAGGCTCTGCAGGTTCCCGGCGCCCATGGTCCGCTCGTAGTCGGCGAGGACAGCGGTCAGCACGGTGACGGCTTCCGTGGCGAGCCCGGCGATCACGAGCGCGCGGCCCAGAGTCACCCGGGCCGTCAGGGTGCGCGGATGATCTGGACCGAAGTCCCGGTCCCACTCGGCCATGATCCGCTGATACCAGGCGACGGCCTCGGCGGGCCGGCCGTCGGCCATGTACGCGCGCGCAAGCCGCTCCACCAGCACCTGGGAGTCAGGGTGGCTCGGTCCGAGCACTCGGTCGGCGGTGGCGCTGAGACTCGCCCAGTAATCGACGGCGGGTCCGGTCAGCTGCTCCTCGTCCAGGCTCTGCCCGGCACGCAGCAGCACCGGATGGCAGCCCTCGGCCCAGAGCAGCCCGCCGCCTATCTGGTGCAGGTAATGGGCACCGGCGCGCAGACTGCAGGTCAGCCAGCCCGGCTCCCCGGCCGGCCAGAGCTCGACCAGCGCGTCAGCCGCAGCCAGGATCGCCCGCTCCAGCATCTCGGTGGACATCGCGGACCGGACTTCGCGCTGCAGCACGTGGCTGATCCGCACGACCGGCGGTGACGCGCTCTGGTCGATGCTGATCAGGCCGACCTGCTCAAGGCTGGCCAGCGCCTCCCCGGCCCGCTCCGCGGGAGTGGACCGGCCCGGCGCGGCCGCGTTCCCGGCCAGGGCGTAACCGGTCACGGCTTTGGTGGCGAAGACGGTACCCGGGATTGCCTGCCCGTCCAGAACCGATGCCACCGCCAGAGCGAGCTGCGCGGCCCCGCCCGGCAGCGTGTGCGCGGCCCGGTCGATCGCCAGCGTCCAGGTGACGGCGCCGGCGGCCTGCAGCGGGTGGCCGGGCCGGGCGAGCTGCGGTACCCGGCGGGCGAACCGTTCCCGGTATTCGTCGCAGGTGATCCACGAGTTCACGATCACGGCGGTGGCCTGCATCAGGGCCACCGGCTCGCAGCGCAGGTCCTCGATGAGACCGATGGCCCCGCGGCGCTGGTCGGGGTCGGAGGACAGCCGGCCGACCAGGTAACTCATCGCCTCGCGCCGGCTGAACGGCCCGATCTCCAGCGCAAGGACATGATTCATGCCGGCGACCGCTTGCCGGTTCGCCGCGGTGATCAGTACCTTCCCACTCGGGCCAGACGGCCAGAGGCCGTGCACCACGTCGCGGTCCGGCAGGTCATCGAAGACGACGAGCCAGCGCCGGTCGGTCCGCCGCAGCCAGCGCAGCAGCCGCGTGGCGATGGATGCGGCCGAGCCCGGCGGCCTGGCTCCGGTCAGCTTGCTCGCGGCCTCGACATAGCCGGACAGGACCGCCGCCTGGCTGCTGGCATCGATCCAGATCAGCAGGTCGAGTGCGCGCCCACGCCACTGTGACTCGGCGAAGTACGCGGCCAGCTGGGTCTTGCCGGTAACGTTCACCCAGTCGGCCGGCTCGCTGTCGTCAGCCTGGCGCGGGATGAGGGCGACCGAGGCGCTCCGCTCCAGGGCCAGCAGAAGATCCGGCGCGGTCTCCGGCCTCGTGCTGAAGCGATCCGCAAGCGGCGGGAGCAGTCCGGACCGGACGGGCCCTGAGGAGGTCGCCTCAAGCGGTCCTGGCGCCGCGGGCGAACTGTTGCTGTCCGCCACCCGCTACTCGACAGTCACGCGTGGATGCACCAGAAAACCGCCTCAGAATCCGGATCGGATCAGAAGCTACAAGATTATGGTGACGCAGGCCACCATAGGCAGCGAATTGGCCGGCCCGGGCCGGCCCGCGAGAGTTCGTCAGGCGACGGGGAGCCGCCGCGCTCACACAATCTCGGCCACGGACCGGGTCAGCAGGATCGCAGCGCAGAACGACCGGTAGGTAGCGAGCCGATCCGGACCCTGAATCCGCAGCTCACGCGCGCCGACGCGGTCCACTCCGCGGACCCAGCTCGCTGCCTCGGCGATGTCGGTGTGCCGCACGCTGACCTCGAGCACTCCCGGCTCGAGCGGCGGCGGCGCAGCGCCGGCGGCCGCGGCGACAGCGGCCCGCGCCTGGTCGCGGATCAGCTTCCGCGCGAGCACCGGGTGCATGCTGTCCGCGGCCGCGCGGCTGACGTGATGCTTCACGACGGCGGCGTGGATGCCGGGGATCAGCTCGGCCGTCTCGGCGCACGCGCAGTCATCGCCGGTGACCAGCACGACCGGCACGCCGTAGTGCGCGGCGACCAGGGCGTTGATGCCCGCCTCGCCGGTCACCCGGCCGTCGATCCGCGCCTCGACGACCGCACGCGGGTTGTAGGTGTGCGACAGCCCGGCCGGCGCCCCGACCGAGCCGTGATACGACACGAACAGGCACGCCCCGAA
>DAIOWC010000282.1:0-7041 GCA_036758685.1 Streptosporangiaceae bacterium
GCCCGCAGCGGCCGCGCACTGGAGATCAACACCAGCGGCTGGCTGCCCCTCGATGCCAGCCTGCTCGACTGGTGGCACGCCGAGGGCGGCACGACAGTGAGTTTTGGCAGTGATGCACACGATCCCGTCAGCATCGGCCGGGAGTTCGCCAGCGCCGCAGCCATGGCGCGGTCCGCCGGGTTCGGCCCGGGCGACCACGCATCGGAATTCTGGGTGCGTTGCTAAGCGCTGCAAGTCATGGACCCAGTTCTCGACGTGCCGCTTGGGCGCGACCAGGCAGTGGCCAAGCAGGGTGGGCCAGCGGACCAGGAAGGCAACGGTGTCCGCGTCCTGGTAGATCTGGTGGTGGGTGTAGTCCGGGTGCCCGGCCAGCATCGAGCAGACAAAGCACGGCCCTTGCTGGGACCGGCGGTCGTACTGGGCGGCGTCGAAGGGAACCTCGGCGGGCATGCCGGGTCAGCTTGTCAGTTCGCGCAGCAGCCGGGGCAACTCCGCTGGGAAGAACGCCTCGCCAGCCTCCAGGTCGGCGGCTCCCCACCAGCGGTAGCCGACCACTATTTCCTGCTCGACTGCGTCCAGGCCCGCGAGGCTGACCTCGAAAGCCTCCGTGCGCAGCAGGAAGTAGTCCTCTTCCTGCCGGTAACGTCTTCCGTCGAAGCTGAACTCGGCGATCCGGTGCCACACGGGCTCGCCGAGGTCGGCGGGATCGACCGCCAGGCCCGCTTCCTCCAGCAGTTCCCGCGCGGCGGCCTCGGCCGCGCTCTCACCGGGATCGATACCCCCGCCGATCGTGAACCAGAACAGCTCAGCGGGCGCGGCGGGATTGAATCCGCGCAGCAACAGCACCCGGTTGTCGGCGTCCACGAGCAGAACCCGACCCGCACGCCTGCCGATCACGTCGCAGTCGCCCACGCAGGCCAAGGTACCGGGCGAGGTCAGGGGAGCGCTCGGCGGACCAGCCACCGGGGCTTGCCGCCTGAGCGCCCGGTGGTCGGGCAGACGCGGCTGAATCCGTGTGCTTCGAAGAGCCTGACGCTGCCCACGTAACCGGCGGTCTGGTCGACACGGTCGCCGCCAGGATCGACCGGGTAGCCTTCGAGCGCGGTCGCGCCCATCATCTGCGCATGCTCGACCGCGCCGTCCAGCAGCTCGTGCATCAGGCCCCGGCGCCGGAAACCCGGCCGCACGACGAAGCACACCACCGACCAGGCATCCTCGTCCTGGACGTGCGGGATCGTCCGGGAGTTCACCAGCGCGCGGTAGGTGGACTTCGGCGCGACCGAGCACCAGCCGGCTGTCTGGCCGTCGACGTACGCCAGGACCCCCGGGCCCGGTTCGCTGTCGCACAGCGCGCGCATGTGCGCGACACGGCCAGATGTGTCGAGGCTGGAATTTCGGTAGCTCATGCAGACGCATCCGCGTGCCACCATGAACGACGCGAAGTCATCCCATCGCCCCGTCGCGGGCAGCACCTGCACTCCCATGCGCCGAAGCATAGGGCCCGCTTGGTGAGTCTCGGATCCCGCGAGGATCTCCCGCCATCCCGGGTCGGGGCGTAATTAGATGGTGCGTTCCGCCAGGGCGGGCGAGCATGGTTTGCGTGTCGAGCGAACGGAGGTTGCCCCCACAGGGCGGGCTGCCGCCGTTGGACGCGCTTGGCGGCGCGATGCTGGAGATTGCCTGTGACGAATCCGGGTTCTCCGGCACCAACATGCTGGATGCTGCCACCCCGCTGTTCACGCACGCGAGCGTCGACCTGAGCATGCGCGAGGCGGCTGAGCTCATGCAGACGCTTCGGTCCCGGTTCGGATGGTCGCTGACCGAGTTCAAATCCGGGCCTTTTCTCCGCGGCCCGCACGCCGGTGAGGCGCTGGAGTGGCTACTGACAGCGCTCACCGGCCGAGCGCACGTCTACGTGGTCGACAAGGAGTACTTCCTCGCCACCCGGATCGTCGACCTCTTCCTGGCCGAGCCCTCCTACGCGGCCGGTACCCGCCTGACTCAGGACCAGCGGCTGGCTGCCCTCACCCTGTACCGGGCCGGGCGGGCGGGCGGCCGCGGCTGGAATGTCTTCCTGGCCGCCTTCGTCGACTTGGTCCGCACCAAGCGGCGGCGTGAGCCCGATCGCAGCCTGATGGAACGCTTCTTCCGCGCACGCGATGCGCTGGCCGGAACCGGGCTCGGCGCGGAGGCCGAAGGTGTCCTCGATGGGCTTACCCAGACGCGGGTATGGGCTGTCCTGGCCCGACTGGCGAGCGACGACCGGTCGATCCCGCCACCGCTTGAGCCGATGCTGCCGGCCCTCGCCGAGACCGTGCTTTTCTGGAGCGAAGGACAGCGCCAGGTACTGGTCATTCACGACGAGCAGAGCGCTCTCACACCTGGTCGGCTGAGGCGCCTCCAGCAGGTTCTGGCCGACGGCACCGACTCGTCGGCCGCGGGCGGGCAGGAGGCCGCGATGCCGCGGGCCAGGGTGTCACCGCTGGCCGGGCTGGTGACAGTCGACTCCCGCGACGATCCGCGCGTCCAGGTCGCTGACCTGCTGGCCGGGATCGCCCGGAGGTGGCCTCACGCCGGCAATGACGTCCTACTCCAGCCGTTCCTAGCCCCGACCTCACTGCGCGATCCCGAGCGGTGACAAGGTCCCGATCAGGGCACTGTGCGTTGACATCAGGCCGTCTCGTCAGCCATGCAGCAGGGAGGCAGCCGTGCGGCCCCGGATCGACGCGTCCAGTACCTCGGCGACGTGGGCCATCGGCAGGGCCGGAGCACCGTCGGCGGCTAGCGCTTGCGCGATCTGGAGGGCGCAACCGGGGTTGGCCGACACCAGCAGGTCGGCGCCGGCGGCGCGGACGGCGCGAGCCTTGCGCGCGCCGAGTTCGGCGGCGGCCTCGGGCTGGACGAGGTTGTAGATGCCCGCCGAGCCGCAGCAGGTCCCTCCGTCCCCCAGCTCGGTCAGCGTCACGCCGGGAATGGACCGCAGCAGGCTGCGCGGCTGCGCGGTGATCCGCTGGGCGTACCCGAGGTGACAGGCGTCGTGATAGGCGATGTTCAGCGCAAGCTCGGCGCGCGGCGCGGCCGGCCCGAGCTCGGCGAGGAACTCGCTGAAGTCGCGCACGCGGCCGCTCAGCCCGGCCGCCCGGTCCGCCCACTCCGGGTCGCCCGCGAGCAGGTCCGCGTACTCCTTCATCGCCGAGCCGCAGCCGGCCGCGTTCACGATGACGGCGTCGACGCCGGCTCGCTCGAACGTCTCGATCGTTCGCCGTGCGAACGCCGCCGCCTCGGCCCGCCGCCCGCTATGCAGCGACAGCGCGCCGCAGCAGCCCTGACTCTCGGGGATCACCACGTCGCAGCCCTCGGCGGCGAGCACGCGCGCCGTCGCTTCGTTGACCGCCGGGAAGAGGACCTGCTGCACGCAGCCAGTCAGCATGCCGACCACGGCCCGGCGCGGACCGCGGGCAGGGACCCGGCCAGGGAGCGGACGATGGCGGCCCGCGGCCGCCCGGTTCGACTTGCCCGGCGCGACTGCCAGCGCCGCTACTGCTTCCGGCGCCAGGCGCTCCAGCAGCGAACTGCGCGCCGCCAGCCGGTCCAGCCCGGTTCGCTGCGCCGCCCGGAGCGGGGCTAGCAGCAGCCGCAGCCGCCGCGGATACGGGAACGTCGCGAAGATCGCCGCGCGGACCGCCCGGTCGCGCCGGGACCGGGGCGGCAGGACGGTTGCGCCGGCCGGCTCATCCTCGGCCCAGCCGCGGGCGGCCTCGATAAGCCGGTCGTAGCGCACTCCCGACGGGCATGCGGGCACGCACGCCATGCAGCCCAGGCAGCGGTCCAGGTGCGTGGCGGTCGCCGCGCTTCCCTCGCCGCTGTCCAGGACCTGCGTGATCAGGTGGATCCGGCCGCGCGGCGAGTCCATCTCCTCGCCCCACAGCTGGTAGGTCGGGCACGCGGGCAGGCAGAATCCGCAGTGCACGCAGTCGCTGGCGAGCGCGCGCAGCTCGCCGTCGGGATCCAGCGCGGCCATCAGATACCGCCCGCGAACCGGCCCGGCGCCATCCGGTGCTCCGGGTCGAACTGATCCTTGACCGCGCGCATCAGCTCCGGCGATGGCACTGGCCCCCACATATCGATCGCATCCCGCACCGGCGGCGGGGCGTCCAGCACCACCACACTCGCATCAGGCATAGACCCCGCCGGTTTGGTCAGCGCCCCGCGGATATCGGTCACGAACTGCCCGAGCCCTTCGTCGGCAGGGACGGTCACGTTGAGCACGCCCGACCCTGCCTGCCCGCTGACGGCAGCGTCAGCTGTCGATGTGCGGATGAGATCTAGCACTGCCTCAAGCCGGCCCGGCCAGAAGGCTATTCGGATGAGCGCGGTATGGCCGGGTCGCGGCCGGCCCAAGAGAAACGGGCCGGCCGCGACCTCGGTCATCCCGCGCTTGGCGAGAAGGTCTGTCAGCCGGTCCACTCGTTCGCTGACGCTCGCCTCGTCCCCTTCGATGAGGGCGCCCACCACACAAGGAGAATGAGCACCCTCCGGCCAGTCGAGCTCGACCGCTGATGGGGCTAGGGGCGAACCCGCCATCGCGTGGACTGCCGTCGCGGCGGCGGCGGGGTCGGCACAGTTCACTGTCACCCAGGTGGCGGCGGCGGGGAGGGGGTGGAGGCGGAAGGTGACCTCGGCGATCAGGCCGAGGGTGGCGTAGGAACCGGCGAACAGCTTGCCGAGGTCGTAGCCGGCCACGTTCTTGACGACCTTGCCGCCGGCCTTGGCGATGGTGCCGTCCGCGCGGATCACGGTGATGCCGATCAGCAGATCGCGCGGCGCGCCGAAGCGGAAGCGCAGGGGACCAGTGAGGTTCGTGGCGACCAGGCCGCCGATGGTGGCGCCGCCCGGCGGGTCGACGGCCAGGCGCTGGCCTTCCGCCGCCAGTTTGGCCTGCAGGTCATCGAGGCGGACGCCGGCCTGCACGCGCACCACCAGGTCGCCGGCCGCGTGCTCGAGAACCGCGTCGAGCCGGGCGGTATCCACGATGAGGTCGCAGCTGGCCGGCGGCAGGCCCCACGTGAGCCGGGTGCCGGTGCCGCGCGGGACGACAGACAGGCCCAGCCCGGCGGCGGCCTTCATCAGCGCCCCGGCCTCCTGCGTGCTGGCGGGTTCGGCGACCAGCCGGGCGGCCACGCCGGCAACGACGTCATCGGCGCCCGCCGGGCGCACGTGCGCGCAGGCCCTCGCGAGTTCGGGCGGCATCGTCATGCTCAGAACTGCTCCAGCTGGCCGGAGGCCACGAGGGGATGGGGGGCACGGCGGACGCCCGGCACCTCGCCGCACAGCCGCGGCGTCGGGAACACCTTGCCCGGGTTGCAGAGCCCGGCCGGGTCAAACGCGCACCGCACGAGCTGCATCGTGTCCAGGTCGTCGGCGCTGAACATCTTCGGCATATAGCGCGACTTGTCGACGCCGACGCCGTGCTCGCCGGTTATCGAGCCGCCGTGCTCGATGCACAGATCGAGGATCGCGCCGGAGACCTGCTCGGCGGCTTCCTGCTCGCCCTCGGCCGCGTCGTCGAACAGTACGAGCGGATGCAGGTTGCCGTCGCCGGCGTGGAACACGTTCGCGACCCGGATCCCGGTCGCGGCGGATAGCTCGCTGATGCGGTCAAGCACCTGCGGCAGGGCGGTTCGCGGCACGACGCCGTCCTGAACGATGTACGCCGGGCTGATCCGCCCGACCGCGGCGAACGCGGACTTGCGGCCGGTCCAGATCGCCGCGCGCTCGGCCGCATCGCGGGCTGCCCTGATCTCGTAAGCGCCGGCCTGCGTGCAGATCTCCCTGACCGCGACCTCGTCCCGCGTCACGTCGCCCTGCGGGCCGTCGAGCTCGACGATCAGGACGGCTCCGGCGCCCTCCGGATACTGGCAGTTGACCGCGGCCTCGGCGGCCTCGATGGCCAGCGCGTCCATCATCTCGATCGCGCCGGGCAGGATGCCCGAGCCGATGATGGCCGAGACCGCGGCCCCGCCCGCCCCCATCGTCGTGAACGCCGCGAGCAGGGTGGTCACCGTCTCGGGGATCGGGGTCAGCTTCACCACGATCTTGGTGGCGATGCCAAGCGTGCCCTCCGAGCCGGTGAACGCGCCGACCAGGTCGTAGCCGGGCGCGGCGCCGGTGCCGTCGCCGAGCCAGGTGAGCTCGCCGGCCGGAGTGACGATCTGCAGGGCGGTCACGTGATGGACCGTGAACCCGTGCTTGAGGCAGTGCGCGCCGCCGGAGTTCTCGGCCACGTTGCCGCCGATCGAGCAGATCACCTGGCTGGACGGGTCCGGTGCGTAGAACAGCCCGTAGGGCTCGGCCGCCTTGCTCACCGACAGGTTCGTGACGCCCGGCTCCACGATGGCGCGCCGGCTGACCGGGTCGATCGCGACAATCGCCCGCATCTTGGCGGTGACGATCAGCACGCCGTCGGACCGGGGGAGGGCGCCGCCGGACAGGCCGGTGCCGCTCCCGCGGGCCACGAACGGGATCCTGGCCGCCGCGCATTCACCGACGATGGCCGCCACCTGCTCGGCCGACTGCGGAAGCACCACCAGGCCCGGACTGCACCGGTGCGCGGTCAGCCCGTCGCACTCATAGGTCCGCAGCTCCTGCGGGTCGGTGATGACGCCGTTCGTGCCGCAGATCTCGGCCAGCCGGGCCGCGAGCGTGCCGTCCATCCCCCCAGCATCTCTCGCGGCCCGTTCGCCTGCTACCGCCGGGTTACGCGACGGGGACGGCGGCCGCCACGACGTCGGCCACGATGCACGTGACGTTGTCCGGCCCGCCCCCCGCGAGTGCCAGCTCAACGAGGCCGCTGGCGGCCTCGTCGGGATCGGCCACGGTCAGCAGAACCCTGGCGATCGCCGCCGCGTTCACCACCTCGTGCAGGCCGTCGGAGCACAGCAGGTACCGGTCGCCGGGCACCGCCTCCCGCAGGCTCAGGTCGGGCTCGCAGCCGCCGTCGGCCACGAGCGCCCGGAGGATCAGGTTGCGCTGCGGGTGGGA
>DAIOWC010000283.1:0-3203 GCA_036758685.1 Streptosporangiaceae bacterium
GATCCGGTGGCGGCGGGTCCGCGCCCGGCCGGCCGGGGCAGCGCGAGTCCGGCGGCGGGTTGCCGACGCGGCCGCCGGGGACCGGGCCGCCCGGTGACATCGCGGCGTGGCTGGCCGGCCTGAAGATCGAATCACTGGGCGGCGCGCCTTGCGATCACCGGCACGAGACGCCGGGTTACCGGCCCGGCCGGCGGCTGGAGCACCTGGTCAAGATCCGCAACCCGACCTGCACCGCGCCGGGCTGCCGGCGTCCGGCGATCCGCTCCGACCTGGACCACATCACCCCCTACGACCAGGGCGGCCGCACGTGTGAGTGCAACCTGCACACCCCGTGCCGGCGGCACCACCGGCTCAAGGGCAGCGCCGGCTGGCACGCCGAGATGACCGCACCTGGCACCATCACCTGGACCCTGCCCCACGGCCGCAGCTACACCACCACCCCCGAGCCCTATCCCATCTAACGAGCTGGGACCCGCCACGCCGATCAGGGCGGGCCAGGAGGCTCGCGCGGGCTTATGCCGGCGCCAGCGGCGGCGGCGGCTCAAGTGGGATCGGCGGCGGCGGCTGCTCCCCGAACGCCGCCTCGGCCGCTGACATGGCGCCGTAGTCGGTCGCAAGGTTGGCGTAGATCGAGTAGATCAGCGTGATGAAGATGCCGAGCTTGACCCACAGCGTGGGCGTGAAGAAGAACAGGCAGCAGACCAGCGGGAAGTTGATCAGCCAGTAGATCGCGCCCCACAGGTGGACCTTGTACTGCGTGTGCGGGTTGGTGGACAGATCTTTGAAGAGCAGGCGCATCCAGCTGTGCCGGCTTTGCATCGCAACGTGCAGGCGGGCGACGTCAGCGCGCAATAGGCGAATCTCGGCGAGCAGGGCCTCGGTCTCAGTCATAACACCAGTATCGGCGCGCTCACACCTATAAGCAGGTCACGCGGTGGCAACACCCGCCGTCAAGGATGCAGCTGCAGGCCCTTGAGCACCTTGTCCAGCGCATTGCGCGGGCCGTACAGGGCGAGCCCGACGAACGCCAGGTCGGCCGCGTCCACGGCGCGGACCGCCGCCCGGTTGTCATCGTCGTTCCCGGTCTTGAACATCTCCTCGATGTAGACGGCGGTGTCGACTCCGCGGGCGAGGGCGCGGGCGTGCACCTCGGTCAGTTCCGCGGTGGTAGCGCCGTAACACAGCACCGGCTGGCGGAACATCGGCAGATAGTCGTTGCCCGACCCGTCCTCGTAGCGCTCCCCGATCACCTCCGGATGAGCTCCCGCTACCGCGCTGGCCAGAAACGCGGTCACGTTCAGCTTCTGCCATACCGCGAGGTCAGCGCGGACAACGATGGCGATCTTGGTGTCGAAGCGCATAGCGCCAGTGTGCCGCGGCGATCCGGCGGCGTCTTGAACGCTGGTGCGCTGTGAGCAGCACGGCTGCGGCTGAGCGAGGATGGGACCGTGGCCGACGACTGGAGCCGATACTGGCGGGCGCCCGATGCGCCGCTGGAGGCGATGTACGCCCACTTCGAGCGGCACGTCTACCACCGGCACAGTCACGATGCGTACTCGTTCGGGGTCACCGAGGACGGCGCGCAGGCGTTCAGCTGCCGCGGGGCCGGCCATACGAGCGTGACCGGCATGGTGATGGCCTTCAATCCCGACGATCCGCACGACGGCCAGGCGGCCGATGCACTCGGCTTCACCTACCGCATCATCCACATCGGCCCGGACCTGGTCGCCAGTGTCCTCGCGGATATCACCGGACGGCCGGCCGGCCTCCCGTTGTTCACCAAGCCCGTGCACATCGACCTGGTGCTCGCGCGGAACCTGACCGCGCTGCACCGCGCCCTGCTCGGCGGGGCATCCGCGCTCCGCCGCGACGAACTGCTCACCGTGGCGATCGGCTCGATGGTCAGGCGGGGCGCCGCCGGTTCCCTGCCCGGAAGCGCGACCGCACCGCCCGCCGGAATCGGTGCCGCCGCCCGGGCCCGCGACCTCATCCGCGCCGACCCGGCCGCGGACATCTCGGCGCAGCAGCTCGCGGCGGCTTCGGGCTGCAGCCGGTTCGCGCTGCACCGCGCGTTCACCTCGGCCTACGGGATGAGCCCCGGCGACTATCAGCGCCAGCTCCGGCTGCGCACGGCCCGCCGGCTGATCGTGGCCGGCACGCCGCTGGCCGAAGCCGCCGGCCAGGCCGGATTCGCCGATCAGAGCCACCTGACCCGGTGGTTCACGCGCTACTACGGCATCACGCCCGGCGGCTACCGCCAGGCGGCCAGTCAGGCGGCCTGATGAACGACGAGGAGATCCCCGGCTTCCTCGCCGCCCTCGGCATTCCCGGCATAGTCGACGCCCACGTGCACTTCCTTCCGGACAACCTCCAGCAGGCGGTCTGGCGGTGGTTCGACCGGCTTTCGCCGCCGTGGCCAGTCACGTACAGAACATCAGCAGCGGAACGCCTGTCGTTCCTGGCTAATGTCGGCGTCCGGCATCACACGGCCCTGGCGTATGCGCATCGTCCGGGGATGCTGCCGTTCCTTAACGACCACACGCTCGGGCTCGCGGCCGCGGTGCCCGCGGTGATCCCGACGTTCACGATCTATCCCGAGCCCGGAGTCGCGGCCGAGACCGCCCGATGCCTGGCGGCCGGGGGACGGTGCGTGAAGGTGCATCTGCAGGTCGGCGGGTTCGACGCCGTCGACCCGCAGCTCGATGACGCGTGGGCGCAGCTGGCAGACGCCGGGACGCCGATCGTGCTGCACGCGGGCGCGGTCGCCGATGGCTCCGGCAACGACGAGTGGTGCGGCCCTGAGCCCGTGCGGCGGCTGCTGGCACGGTTCCCGTCGCTCCGGCTCGTGATCGCGCATATGGGCGCGCCGGACCAGGACGCGTTCGTCGAGATCGCGGAGGCCCATCCCGGCGTCTGGCTGGATACGGCGATGATCTTCACCGACCCGCCCTACCTGGGGCCGTCGCCGCACCACCTCTTGGACCGGCTTGATGCCCTGGGCGACCGCGTCGTCTTCGGCTCGGATTTCCCGACGATCCCCCATCAGCTCGCCGCGCAGATCAGCGGCCTTGCCTCACTGGGGCTCGGCGACGACTGGCTGCGCGGCGTGCTGTGGCACAACGGAGTGCGCCTGTTCGGGCTGTAGATGCAACCCGGTCAGGCCTCGTCGGTGCTGGCGGTGCTGTTGAGATCGGTGCCGTTGA
>DAIOWC010000283.1:3303-7020 GCA_036758685.1 Streptosporangiaceae bacterium
GTTGAGATCGGTGCCGTTGATACCAGTGCCGTTGAGACCGGCGCCGGCGTCAGAGACGTCTTGCGGACCGGCCGTCGGTGCCGGGCCAGCCGCGGCCGGCGAGTCCGGCGCCGGCGTGCCGTACGACGGTGTCCCGTACGAAGGGGTGCCGAACGTCGGCGTGCCCAAGCTCGGTGAGCCGAACGTGGGCGAGCCAGATGCCGGAGCGACGGGCCCGGCGGCAGCCGCGTAGGCCGACGGTGGTGTCGCCCACGGCGACGCGGGGCCGGCCGGCCTGCTCCAGGCGAGGTCGCCCGAGGTGCCCAGCCAGGCGCAGCCGAGGGCCAGCACGATCAGGAACACGCAGAAGAACCAGTACGCCGCGGTCAGGCTGGAGTCGACCGTCAGCCCGGCCTGCGAGGCCTGCGAGGCGCTGATCCCGAGTTGCGCCGCCGCGGTCTGGCTGTTGATCTCGATGATTCCCGACAGCGCCTGCCCGACCAGCGGAATGATCGCGCCGGCGGCGAGCGCCCAGCCAAGCCGGGCCGGGCGCCAGAAGGCCGCCACGGCCACCACGGCCACAAGCGCCGCCATGACCGCGACGTTGCCGGCGATGACCCAGCCGGGGTTGGAGAACGCGTTCCCCAGCGTGATGGTCTCCGACTGGCCGGATGAGTTGGTCAGAAGGTAGCTGTCCCAGGAGGGGGCGAATGTGATCGCGGCGCCGATCGCCGCACCAATGAGCGTGAGGGCCACGGCTGCCTCGCGGCCGAGCGGCCTGCGCGGCCACGCCTTGGGCATACGGGCGAAGGCCAGCAGCGATCCGGCCGCGCACAGCACCCAGCTGACCAGGGTCAGCACGAGCCCGGCCTTGATCAGGTGCGCGCCATCAGCCATGGCGAACCCTGCGTCGGAGAACATCAGCCCGAAGGTGACCACGCTCACGCCGGTCGCCAGCAGTACCCCGGTCCGCTGTCCTGTCCCGCCGCGGACGATCAGGACCGCGCCGACCGCCCAGGCCGCGAGGTAGAACAGGTGCGGGACGAGGTTGAACGCCTCCGACGCCAGGCTCCCGGAGCCCTGGTAGTTCGGGAACAGGCCGATGAGGCCGACGACGATGCCGATCGCCAGCAGGATGGCCGCCGTCCGGCCGCTGCGGCCGCCGTCGGCCGCGACCCAGCCCGCCTGCCCGGCCGCGCTCGCCTGCCCGGCCGCGGCTGCGGTGGCCTGGTCGGTCAGGACCGCTGTGGGCTGGCTGCTCGACATCGCCATGGGCTGGCTGCCGGACGGGCTCGCAGGCGCAGGGCCTGCCGGGCCTGCCGGGCCCGCGGGCGGGGTGGCAGCAACGATCGTGCCGGGAGTCTCGATGGCCACGAACCGGTACCAGGCCGCGGACCAGCCTTCGGGAGTCGGCGGCCACCATTCCATCGGATGCGGCTGCGGCGAGCTGCCTGCCCAGATCCCGTAGCCGTGCGGCCACTGCCCGATCTCGTAGTTCGCACCGCGGTAGGCGATGATCACGTTCTCACGCACGATTGCGACCCCTCATGCTCGTCATGTCCCCCCAGGGTAGGGTCCGGATCTGGAGGTTTGCTGTAAGGCCGCTCCGGCCTCCCTGCACTCTTGCTCGGCGCCCACGCCCTGCTGACGGCTGACAAGAGTAGCCCCGATTAGCGGCCTAAACCCCTCGGAGCGTTGCGGCTCACCCGCCAGGGGGCACAAGTGCGAGTGACCGCCGAGGTGGCACCAGGCACCGGAGGCACCGGAGGGGCACATGTTGTCACAAGAGGTCGATTTTCACCAGATATTCAAGGTCAGTCCGACGGCCATGGCCCTGATCACGGCCGATTTCGTCCTTGTCGACGCCAACGACGCATTTATCGAAGGCTGCGGGCGTCCCCTGGAGGAAATCGTCGGGCACAACATTTTCGAGCAGTTCCCCAAAATGCCGGCCGACCCGGGCGGGAATCCCATGTGGACCCCGCTGGAGGCCGCGCTGACCTCGGGGGAGCGCCAGGTCCACGAGCTGACCAGGTATGACGTTGAGGTCCCCGGGCAGCCGGGTGTCTTTGAGGAGCGCTACTGGTCCTCAGTAGTCACGCCGCTGCGCGGGCCTAGCGGCGAGATCGAGATGTTCGAGCTCAGCGCTCGCGAGGTGACTGCGATCATCGCTGAGTACCGTCGGCTGAAGGCGGCGGAAGAGACAGAGCCTCCTGACTAGCCCCGGACCGGACGGGCGTACCGGATCGCGTGCGGCCGGTACTCGCCGGTGACCACGGCCTCGGGCAGCGCGGCCAGGAAGCTCGCGGGCCCGTCGAAGTCGGGCATCTCGAGGTAGGCCGCGCCGATGCCGTCCGCGTCGTGCGCGTCCGATCCGGCCCCGCCCGGCAGTCCGTACCTGACCGCGAGCCGGGCCGCCTGGTCGTTCCGGGACTGGTCCTCGATCTTGGCGTTGAACACCTCGATGACATCGGCGAGCCCCTGCGCGCACAGCAGGTCGGCCGAGCCGCCCAGGCTGGAGCGGCCGGGGTCGAACGGGTGCGGCACGTAGACCAGGCCGCCCTGGCCCCGGATCAGCCCCACGACCTCGGTCAGCGGCAGCACGTACGGGATCCGCTCGGTCAGGAACAGCCCGATGAGGTCGCCGTTCGGCGTCCGGATCTCCTCGCCCACGATCACCCTGGCCCCGATGCCGCGCTCGGCCGCCTCCAGCGCCGCGCTGGTGACGTTGTGGTCGGTCACGCAGACGACGTCGAGCTGGTTGCGCGCGACCTGCTCGGCGAGCTCGTCGAGGCTGGTGTTCGCGTCGCCGGAGGCGACCGTGTGCAGATGGCAGTCGACCCGGACCCAGCCAGGGCGGGTCATGCCGTGCTCACCGAACCCCGGGGATCGCGACCCCGAGCTCGGTCAGCAGCTCCTGGGAGTAGGTGACCCGGCCGGTCAGACTCTGCGGATCCCGGGAGCAGAGCTCCAGCGCGGCCTCCGCCATCACCGTCGCCGGCTCCGCGTTCGGGTCGTCGTCGCCGCTCGTCAGATGGTGGAAGACGGTGCCTGGCGTCGGCACGACCTTCGTCGGGGAGAGCGCGTTCACCGCGATGTTGTCCGGGTACAGCTCGGCGGCCAGGCCAGTCGAGAAGCGCTCGATCGCGGCCTTGCACATCCCGTAGACGGTGCCGCCCCGGCCGGCGAACGCGCTCGGCGGAATGGCCGGGTGCCGCGCGGCGATCGAGGAGATGTTCAGGATCCAGCCGCGCCCGTGCTCGCGCATGCTGGGCAGGACCAGCGTCGACAGGTGAAACGCCGCGACGACCTGGACGTCGAACATCAGCGCGTACCGCTTCGGGGTGAAGTCCTCGACGCGCGTGAAGTAGGTCACAGCCGCGTTGTTGACCAGGATGTCCGGCGGGCCAAGCTGGGTGATGGTCTCCTCGACCAGGCGCTCGCGATCCTCGGGCCTGGACAGGTTGGCCGGGATCGCCACGGCGACGCCGCCGGCCTTCTCGATGTCGGCGACCGTCTCCCCGATCGTCCCGGCGAGCGGGGAGACCCCCGGGTCGGTGGTGCGGGCGGCGACGGCGACGGCCGCGCCCTCGGCCCCGAAGCGGCGGGCGATCTCCGCGCCGATGCCGCGGCTTGCCCCGGTCACGATGGCCACCCGGCCGTCCAGCATGCCCATCCCGATCCTCCATGCGTTAGCAGGGCGCCCCCTGTCAGCCGGCAACAGCCAGCCGGCAGCGG
>DAIOWC010000284.1:0-6994 GCA_036758685.1 Streptosporangiaceae bacterium
GGTCCGCTGCTGCAGGTGAGTCGCTTGTAGCCTCTGCCCGAGTCCGGAACCACAGGAACCAGCGGTCCAACCCGGTCACCGACAGAATCCGCATCACCTGCGGGGTGGAGACCACGAGGCGGAGTTCCTTGCCCTCGGCGATGGCAAGCCGGCGTGCTCGCACCAGTACGGCCAGACCCGCCGAGTCGCAGAACTCGGTGGTGCTGAGGTCGACCGCGATTATCGGCTGCCCCATCGCGACCGCCCGCAGCAGCGCTGCTCGCAACTCGGCCGCATTGCCGATGTCGATTTCGCGCGGCGCCACCACCACCGGCATACCCCCGATGGTCTCAACGACGTACCTGGAGTCGGGCATGTTCGCCACCTCCGCCTAACGTCCGCAACGTCTGGCAGGCGAGCGCGCGCCGATAGCGACATCCGCACCCGTCCGTCCTGGGTCGCCGGCCAGCGGTCGCCGACAGCCGTACGCGCGGTTACCCCCGATCAGGTGCGCTAACCAATTCAGCGGCGCTCGCCTTCTTTGACTGATTCGGCTTTGGTTCGCGCCACCGTCGACCCCGTGGCCGCGATGAGTCAGACCGAACCGCCGGGGTAGCGTGCTGCAAACGGCGGCCTGACCAGCCGCTTCGGAGGTCACGATGGGTGAGCAGTTGCCGGACCGGGCGGGGTGGGCTCGTCATTCTGCCGCCTTCTACGACGGTGCCGACAGCTTCTCGAGCTGCGTGCGGTCATTTGTCGGGAACGATGGCGGGGGGCCGGTGCTGATCGCTGCGCCGGGGCCGTCCCTGGCTCTTCTCCGGGACCGTCTGGGCAGCAAAGACGGGCGATTGCGGTGGACCGACATGACCACCATCGGCGCCAACCCGGCGCGGATCATTCCCGCCATCCGTGCTTTCGCGGACTCTCATCGTGGCCGGGCGGTCCGCTGCGTCATCGAGTCGCTCTGGGAGGGCCGCAGCGCTGAGCAGCGACGGGAAACCGTGCGGCACGAGGCTTTGGTCAACCGGGCGTTCTCTGGTCTGCCGGTGGTTGTCCTCTGCGCCTATAACGCGGCCATGGCCAGCGTTGCGGCGATCGCCCACCTGACCCATCCGGTGCTGATCCGGGACGGGGCCAGGTACTCCAGCACTGGCTATGACCCCGGAAGGCTGTTCCCGAAAGGATACGACGAGCCGTTCGAGCCGGTGCCGCCCGATGCTGCTGCGCTAGCCTACGGCGCGAACCTCGCGGCGGTCCGCGCGTTTGCGTCCGAGTGTGCCCGCTCCGCCGGACTGGCCGTGGAGCGCAGCACCGACCTGATCATCGCCGTCGGCGAGCTTGTCGCCAACACCTACCGCCATACCGGCGGCGGCGGCGTGCTCTCGGTCTGGGTTGCCGGCGGGGATCTGATCTACCAGGTCCGCGACTCCGGCCACATCGCCGACCCGCTGGCAGGCCGTCATCCACCCGCGCCCGGCGGCGCCGGAGGCCTGGGGCTGTGGGCGGTACACCAGCTCTGCGACCTGGTCGAGATCCGGACTGCCCTGGGCGACACCCGTATCCGGCTCCACATGCGACTGGACAGCTGACCAACTGGGGTCGGCCGGCCCGTCATTGACCTGCGTGAGCCGTTGCACTCGAGGGTCACCGCGCGATAATGAGCACGTCAGGGAAAGGCACACATCGTGCCGCCGGCTGTTAGCCGCATCACGGCTCCAGACCTCGACCGTGCGCTTGGGAGCGCCACAGGAGGCCCGAGATGGATGTGAATGCTCGCAGCGTGACGGCAAGCCCGCTTGTCGTCCCGGAAATCGTCACCCTGCCCGACGAGATCGATATCACTAACGCCCAGTCCGTCGGCGATGAGCTACGCGCAGCCTTCGGCCAGGGCGTGCTGGCAGTTATTGCCGACATGACCCGAACGCAGTTTTGCGACTCATCCGGCATCCGCTACCTTCTGCTGGCCAATGACCGGGCGGCAGAAATGAACGCCGAGTTCCGGTTGGTCGTCCAGGCTCCCGCGGTGCTCAGAGCCTTCCGCCTGCTCGGCATCGACAGGCTGCTTGCCGTCTATCCCAGCCTGCAGGCCGCGCTGTCGAATGCCACAGAGAAGGCGGCTGAGCAAGAAGCCGAACCGACCCGCTAGGCGACCGCCGGATCTAGTGAGCGGGTTCCTCGAGGCACCCCGAGCCGGTTTGGCTGCCGCGGTGCGGGCAGGTACAACACCGCAGCGTGGCGCCAGCGTCAAGGCCTGCGACTCTGCTGCTAGAGGGGTGGTGACATGGGTCAGGACCCGGAAGGGGCGGCACAGCCGTCTGACTCGCCGGTAGTTGCCGTCATGAACGGCAAGGGCGGGGTAGGGAAGTCGACCCTGGCGCTGGGACTTTGCGCCTACACAGCGCACACTCACGGCACCGGCCTCCTGGTCGACTGCGACCCTCAGGGCACCTCCTACGAGATCACCGGGCTCCTGGCCGATCCTGGCTACGAGGTCATGCACGAATTAGATGCATCCCAGCTCGACAAGATCAGACGACTCCGCGGATACGACCTCATTGTGGTGGACTGCCCAGGATCCCTGGAGGGACACGACGTGCTGGCCGCGGTGCTGGCCTGCACCGACTTCGCGCTGATTCCGTATGACCACGAGGTGACCTCGCTACCGCCGACCGTCAAGACCGCGCACTTTGCCGCGGCCCGCGGCGTACCCTGCGCCGTCGTCGTCAACAACGTCGACCCGCGCCTCGGCGCCGCGCACCTACTCGACGCGTGGGCAAGGCTGGACGACCTCGGCGTCCCCCACTTTCGCACCGCGATACGCCGTTATCGTGTGTGGAGCACGAGCCTTGCGGCCGGGGTGCCGATCACTCGCTACGCCGGCCACCACGCGCGCGACGCCAGGGACGACCTGGCCGCAGTCATGACCGAGCTACTGAGGAACATGCCGTGACGAAGGACAATCAGCGTCAGGGGATGAGCGAACTGCTGGCGCAACAGCGTGCTGGCCCTACCCTCACCCCCTCTGAGGCTGCCCGTCATCGCAGGTCAGCCCAGCGCGAGCCCGTTCCAGACTCTGTCGACGCAGGGTCGCAAGAAGACCTGGCGGCCACTGAGGAGACTCTGGCCGAGAAGGGCCACGGAGCCGGCGGCCAGCGCGCCGAAGTCATCGAGGCGGCCGCCGCCGACACTGACGTCCAGGCCCGGACGCGGATCACGGGAACGCTAGTGGCCGCGGCGTGCGCCGTTGTGGTGGCAGTGGTCTGCTGGCACGTGGCGGGTCGTCGGCGGCAGGCACAGCGCCGAACGTGAGGACGCGGCTGCGTGACCGGGCCGGTCCTAGCCTCGCTCGATGAGCCTGCCGTTCTTCGAGAGGTCCGGGTCGGTGCATGCGGAAAGGTTGAAACAGCAGGGCCGTCGCTTCCCGCTCTTCATCTTCGAGATACACACCTCGACCCGTCGCGAGCGGGTGTCAGGGTTCCTCGTGGCGTTGACCCAGCGCACCCATTCCCAGCGCGCCATCGGGGTGATCTCGTTCCAGAGGTTCTGGATCTTCTGCGGCGCAGCGGCGAGGGCCGTCGCAAGATCCTGAGGCACGCGGGGCTCGGGCCAGTCCTTGGTCACCCTGATATCGAGCGTCGCAGTGTCACCGGCGTTGATGCGGGCAGCGCGCTGCAGCGTGTCATCGGTCCTCATCCAGTGACCAGCGTTTCCGTCTGGTTCGAGCACCGTGTGGAACTCGACGTCGTTGATCGTTCCGTGGACCGCCACCTGCCCGCGCGAAGGCAGGCTCTTGCTCGCCGTCTCAGGCAACCGCAACACGGTCGATGTGTCGATCATGAAGAGCGTGGCGTCGAAGCGAATGGTCGCCTCCTCGGTGCGCTGAGTCACGGTTGCCACTCTATAAAGCCCGGCAACCACGGAAAACGTCGCGACGACCCGGTGACGATCACGTCCGATGCGTGCCCAGCTCGGCCACGCGGGCCAGCGCTTGGGGGTGACCGGCTTGCACGGCAGCCTCGCGTTCGACTTCGGCATTCAGCTCCGCGCCGATCAGCACCGCCAGGCCAGTCAGGTACAGCCAGAAGATCAGGATCACGACGCCGGCGAACGCGCCGTAAGTCTTGCCGTACGACCCGAACCGCGCCACGTAGAACGAGAAGCCGAGGGATGCGGCGAGGAAGATGACCGTGCCGACCAGTCCGCCCGGGCTCAGCCACCGCCACCGCGGGGTCTGCCGGTTCGGGCCGTAATAGTAGTAGAACGCGAAGAGCAGGCCGACCAGCACGACCGTGACCACCCATCGGGCGACCGTCCAGGCGACGACGAAGGCGGTGCCGGAGATTCCGACGTGGCTCTCGATGCTGGTGCCGATCGGCTGCGCGAAGACGATCAGCGCGGCCGCCGGGGCGCCGAGGATCACAGTGGCGGCCATGAGCGGGAAGGCCCGGAGCCGACGCGGAACGAACTTGCGGTCGACCGGGACCTCGTAGGCGACATCCAGCCCCATCTCCATTGCGGCCATCCCGCCGGATGCGCTCCACAGCGCCACCACGATGCCAATAACCAGAGTGGCCAGCGACGCTTTAGACGACCTGCTGGCCGCGCTATCGACCGCCGACGTGAACACCTGGGCTGCGCCCGGCGGGAGCGCCTTCGTCAGGCCGCTGACGAGCCGGTGCACAGTTCCGGCGCCGACGTGCACCAGCCCCGACAGGCCGAGCAGCGCGATCAGCGCCGGGAACAGTGCCAGAAACCAGTGGTAGGCCAGGCTGCCTGCGGTCATGCTGCACCGGTCCAGCACCAGTCTTCGGCCGGTTCGCTTCAGCGTCTGCCCCCAGCCGCTCCGGCCCAGCTCCAGCGGCGTGTCAGGACCGCCCGGCTGGTCGTCGGGCGGCGGGACAGCCGTATCCCCGCGCCTTTCCATTTCGCGCCTCTTCCCTTGATGCTGGATACAGTCGGCCGACAGCGCTACCGCCGGAGCTTTCTGAGCGCCACCACGGCCAGCGCCAGCACGACAGTCGCAGCGCCCAGCTGGGCCCGGTACCGCTGCGCCGCAGCCGGCGCCGCGCGGACCTGGTCGCTGACCGCGCGCTTCGCCCGGTCCGCGACATCCGCGGCGGCCAGCCTGACGCGCGTGCCAACCCGGGCCCGCTGAGCGAGCTGCTCGACCGTATCTCCGAGCGCGGCCCGGGTGCGCTCGATGTCCGCGGCCATCGCCTGCTCGGCCGCTGGCGGCTCGTCATGGCCGGCGCCACTGCCGACTGCGTCCTGCTGGCCTGGGTGTGCTGACCTCACTGCCGTGCCCTTTCGGTGATCGTCTCGGCATCGAGCTTGATGCTGTCGGCTGCCTCCTGCGGGACTGGCGGCATCCCGCGGCTGAGCTGGCTCCTGCCGGACAGCGCTGCGATGCCGGCGCAGGCCAGCAGGGCCGCGCCGACGATGACCGCGGCCAGCCAGGTGGGCAGAACGGTAGCCAGGCCCGCCACCGCGGCCGCCAGCAGGCACGCGACCGCGTACAGCGCGATGACGCCGCTGCCGCCGAACAAGCCCGCGCCACGCGCCACGCGCGTGCCCTTGCGGGTCATTTCCGCCTGCGCCAGTTTCAGCTCGTCGCGCACCAGGCGGGACATCTGCTCCGCGAGCCGGTGTATGAGCTCGCTCGTCGCCGGGTCGCCGGCGCTGGAGGGCCTGGCTTGCTCGGTCATCTGCCCGGCTCCTTCTGCCTGGCCGCGCTAGTTGTCACCGCGGCCGGTCAGCGTGTCGCGCAGCTTATCCGCGGCACCCACGGCCGGCCCGGCCGCCCTCAGGATGCCGGGGTTCGCCGGCGCGTTCGGATGAGGCCGTGTAGGCGCAGTTGACTTGGCGTCGGCGATCTTGCTCCCTAGCTCCTCTGCTTCGGCGGCGCTGAGCGCGGTCCGAAGGGGCGGCCAGACCGTCTGTTCCTCGTAGCCGATGTGCTCGCGGGCCGCCGGAATGAACTTCGCCACCAGCTCGTCGAACTCGCCGTCGGCGGGCGCTAGCTTGTCCAGCCTCGCGAGTACCTCCTTGGCCTCGTCTTCCTGGGTGATGGCGTGGTCGGCGAGCGGGTCACCGTTTGCGACGCGGCTGCGCACAGCGGGCCAGAAGTACTGCTCCTCCACCGCCTCGTGCTTGGACGACTCGATGATCAGCTTCTCAGCAAGCGCCTTACGCGCCTGCAGCTGCGCCTCGGTAGCGCCGCTCGCTGCGGTCGGACCGCGATCAAGCTCAGTCAGCATTTGCTCCACCTCGCGGTGGTCGGCGCCGAGAATGTCAAAGACGTCAGGCATAGCCCCTCCCTGTCTTGTCGCACTGCCTGTATGCCAAGGGCGCTACCCCGGCGAGAACGGGCAAACATTTCTCTGCGGCAGCCCGCCTGCGCGGCCCGGTTTGCGCTGCAGTCCGCCGTGTGCGTATGTTAGTCGTTAACATATTAGTGACTAACATGCTGGAGGCGTTCGTGCGAGGCCGCAAGTGGTGGATGCTGGCGGCGACCTGCCTGTCGGTGGTTGTCGTGGGCCTGGACCTGACCGTGCTGAACATCGCGCTGCCGGAGATCTCGGCAGCGCTCCACGCCGGCACCGCGGACCTGCAGTGGATCGTGGACGCGTACTCGCTGGCGTTCGCCGGGGTGATGCTGTCCGCCGGGGTGATCGGTGACCGCCTCGGCCGCAGACGGCTGCTGCTGGCCGGTCTGACGGTATTCCTCGGCGCGTCGGTGTGGTGCGCTCTGTCGGTCTCGGCCGGGGAGCTGATCGCGGCCCGGGCGGTGATGGGGCTGGGCGCTGGAATCGCGTTCCCGCTGTCCCTGGCGATCGTCTCGGCCGCGTTCGGGGACGCCGACCGGCCCAAGGCCATCGGCATCTTCACCGCGGCCGTCGCGGCCGGGCTGCCGCTCGGCCCGATCCTGGGCGGCGTCCTGCTGCAGCACTTCTCCTGGCACTCGGTGTTCTGGATCAACGTGCCCGCCGTCTGCATCACCCTGGCGGCCGGCGCC
>DAIOWC010000285.1:0-6987 GCA_036758685.1 Streptosporangiaceae bacterium
TACCGAGCCGGGGGGTCGGGGTACGCACGCCTACGCGTTGTCGTAATAATGGCCCCGTGGTGACAGCATCTACTGAGGTCGCTCCGCGCCCGACCGCGAGCAGACCGAACCTCGTCAGCGTGGGCACAATTATCTGGCTGTCCTCTGAGCTGATGTTCTTCGCGGCTCTGTTCGCGATGTACTTCACCGTCCGGTCGGTGGACAAGGGCATGGGCCAGGCGTGGCCTAAGGCTCACCTGGACCTGGCGCTGGCCTCGGTCAACACAACCGTCCTGCTGCTGTCCAGCGTGACCTGTCAGATGGGCGTGTTCGCGGTCGAGCGGCACCAGCTCCGCCGCCTCGGCCGGATCTACCAGTTCTGGCGCTGGGGCCTGCGCGAGTGGTACGTGCTGTCCTTCCTGATGGGGCTGTACTTCGTGCTCGGCCAGGGTTACGAATACCTGGACCTCATCCAGAAGCAGCACGTGACGCTGTCCTCGTCCAACTACGGGTCGGTGTTCTTCCTCACGACCGGGTTCCACGGCCTGCATGTCTCCGGCGGCCTGGTCGCGTTCCTGTTCTTGCTCGGCAGAACGTTCGCGGCCAAGAAATTCACGCTCGAGCAGCAGACCAGCGCGATCGTCGTGTCCTACTACTGGCACTTCGTGGATGTGGTCTGGATCGGGCTGTTCACCACTATCTACCTGATCCACTGACCGGGAGCTGAGGGAAGCTTGTGAGCTGGATCACCGCGAGACGCCGGCACCCGGCCGCCACCTACGCCCTCGTCGGGCTGGTACTGGTGCTGATCGGCCTTGGCTACACCGTCATTACGAACGGGAACGCTGCTACCGCGGCATCGCCGACATCAGCCAACCCGGCGCAGATCGCCGAGGGGCGCAACCTGTTCGTCGAGAACTGCGCCACCTGCCACGGCCTGTACGCCGAGGGCCGGGCGGGTCAGGCGCCGAGCCTGATCGGCGTCGGGGCCGCCGCCGTCGACTTCCAGGTCAGCACGGGCCGCATGCCCGCTGCCTCGGACAGCGCGGAGAACATCCGCAAGCCGGACAAGTTCACCCCGGCCGAGACCCACGCCCTGGCTGCCTACATCGAGAGCATCGGCGGCGGGCCGCCGATCCCGTCGGCCGCAGCGGTGAACCCGGCGGCAGGCACTTACGGCCTGGGCCAGCAGCTGTTCGTGGCCGACTGCGCAGCCTGCCACAACTTCGTCGGCGCGGGCGGAGACCTGACCTACGGGAAGTTCGCTCCCCCGCTGACCGCCTCGACGCCCACCCAGATCTACGAGGCCATGCTCACCGGACCCGAGGCCATGCCGGTGTTCAACGACCTGACGATCACGCCGCAGCAGAAGCGGGACATCATCACCTACGTGACGCAGGTCAGGTCCCAGCCCAACCCGGGCGGCTTCAGCCTGGGCCGGATCGGGCCGGTGACCGAGGGCCTGGTGGCGTTCCTCGGCCTCCTGCTGTTCCTGGTCCTGGCGGCGCTCTGGATTACTGCGAAGCACGGGAAGGCTCATGAGTGACACGAACTCCCCCGGTTCTGACCAGGGGCCAGGCGACACCGCCTGGCAGGAGTACCTGACTGGCGGCGGCCAGGCCGGCGGCGCGACAGCAGCGTCCGGCGAGCCTGAGGGTCCGGCTGCGCCGCGCCGCGTCATCGGCACCCCGTCGCCGGCCGCATCCCACCGGATGCTCCCGCCTCAGGACGACGGCGGCACGCAGCCGCCACCCCGCGAGCTGCCCGCCGGGCCGGAAGACCCGGCCCGGGCCAAGAAGGCCGAACTGGTGGTGGCGGCCTGCTTCATCCTCGCGGGCCTCGCCGGCCTCGGGTTCCTCGTCGCCTACGGGATCATCGGCGTCGGCTCCATCGTCGCGGTCCAGCACTCCAACCTGGCGCTCGGCGGCACCCTGTCCATCGCCATGCTGCTGCTTGGCGCGGGCGCGACGATCTGGGTCAGGCATCTCATGCCGGACGTCGAGCTGACCGAGATGCGCCATCCGATGCACTCGACCGAGCAGGAGAAGGCCGCCTTCAAGGAGACGTTCGAGGAGGGCGCCGAGACCAGCCAGTTCGTCTCGCGCCCGATCGTCCGCCGCAGCCTCATTGCGGCGACCATCCCCCTGGCGGTGGCGCCGATATTCCTGCTGCGTGACATGGGGCCGCTGCCGGGCACCAGCCTCGACACGACGGTCTGGCGCAAGGGCCTGCGGCTGCTCGTCTACGGGACGGGCGACCCGATAACCCCGGCGGAGTTCAGCTCCCCCGGGTCGATCATCAGTGTCGGACCCGAGGGTTACCTGGATGATGACGACGCTATGGCGAAGGCTGCCGTCATCATCATCAAGTTCCGTCCTGGCGAGGTGGATTACACCTCGCAGCCGCACCCGGTGGGCGGCAAGGTAGTCGCGAACTGGAGCGTAGACAACATCGTGGCCTACTCCAAGATCTGCACGCACGTCGGCTGTCCGGCGGCGCTGTACGAGCAGACCACCCACCACATCTTGTGCCCCTGCCACCAGTCGACGTTCGTCGCGACGCAGGGCGCCCAGGTTATCTTCGGGCCCGCGACCCGGCCACTGCCGCAGCTGCCGATCGGCGTGGACTCGTCGGGTTACCTCATCGCCACCGGCCCCTTCCACGAGCCGGTGGGCCCGAGCTTCTGGGAGCGGTCATGAGCATCGACCGAGCGCTGGGGGGCACGGGCACCTGGCTGGATGACCGCCTGCACGGTGCCCGCGGGGTCCGCGTCCTGCTGAGGAAGATCTTCCCCGACCACTGGTCGTTCCTGCTGGGCGAGATCATCCTGTACTCGTTCGTCATCTTGCTGCTGACCGGCACGTTCCTGACGCTGTGGTTCCAGCCGAGCATGACCGACGTCATTTACCACGGGTCCTACACGCCGCTGAACGGCGTGCGGATGAGCGAGGCCTACGCCTCGACGCTCCACATCAGCTTTGACGTGCGCGGCGGGCTGCTGATCCGGCAGATCCACCACTGGGCCGCGGATCTGTTCATGGCCGGCATCATGGCGCACATGATCCGGGTGTTCTTCACCGGCGCTTACCGCAAGCCGCGCGAGATCAACTGGCTGATCGGCATCATCCTGTTCACCCTCGGGCTGCTCGAGGGGCTGTTCGGCTACTCGCTGCCCGACGACCTGCTGTCCGGCGCGGGCCTGCGGATCCTCGAGGGAGTCATCCAGTCGCTCCCCATCGTCGGCACCTACCTGGCGTTCTTCCTGTTCGGCGGGCCGTTCCCCGGCAACCAGATCATCCCGCGGCTGTACATCCTGCACGTGCTGCTGATCCCCGGCGTGATCCTCGCGCTGATCACCGTGCACCTGTTCCTGATGTTCCACCAGAAGCACACGCAGATGCCGGGCAAGGGCCGCACCAACGAGAACGTCGTCGGCGCGCCGATGTACCCGTACTTCATGGCCAAGACCGGCGCGTTCTTCTTCTTCGTGTTCGCCGCCTGCGCCCTGGCCGCGACGTTCGCGCAGATCAACCCGATCTGGCTGTACGGGCCGTTCAACCCGGTCGCCATGTCGGCCGGCTCGCAGCCGGACTTCTACATGGGCGCACTGGAAGGCGCGCTGCGCATCATGCCTGCCTGGCAGTGGGCGCCGTGGGGGCATACGTTCGCGTTCAACGTATTCATCCCGGCGCTGGTGCCGCTCGGGCTTATCTTCGGCGGCGCCGCCGCCTGGCCGTTCATCGAGCAGTGGATCACCGGCGACCGGCGCGAGCACCACATCAACGACCGGCCCCGCAACGCGCCGACCAGGACCGCGATCGGCATCGGGGTCATCACCTTCTACGGCATCCTGTGGGCTGAGGGCGCCAACGACATCATCGCCGATCACTTCGACATCCCGCTGTACTGGACCACATGGGCGGCCAGGGTCGGCATCTTCGTCGGCCCGGTGATCGCCTACATCATCACCAAACGGATCTGCCTCGGCCTGCAGCGCAAGGACAACCACCTGGTCGAGCACGGCGTCGAGACCGGCAACATCAGGCAGCTGCCCGGCGGTGAGTTCGTCGAGGAAACCCGGCCGGTCAGCGATGAGCGGCTCGCGGTCCTCACCTCCCGCGTCGAGCACCCGCCGCTGCCGCCAGGCGAGACCGCCGAAACCGACGTGCCCGCGCCCGGCATGCGCGGCGGCCTCGGGCGGGTCAGGGAGCGCCTCTACAAGGTCGTCACCGAGAGCACCCCGATCCCGAGCAGCCATGGGAACGGCCACGGGAACGGCCATGGCAACGGCCACGCGGTCGAGGCCGGAGACGGCCACGAGCACGCCGCGCTCGGCTCGGGCACCGGACCGGACTCCGGTGCCGACGACGAGGGCCCGCAGCACTAGCGCCGGCCAGCCGGCCGCGGCGGTGTCAGCCGCGGCCGGAGGCCAGCCTCAGCCGTGAACGCACCTGGCCTCAAGGCGGAACTGCACCGCAGCCTTCAGGCCGCCAGGCAGGCGCTCCTGTCCCGGCTCGATGGCCTGGGCGAGTACGACCTTCGCCGGCCAATGACACCCACCGGGACTAACCTCCTCGGCCTCGTCAAGCACCTGGCCGACCTGGAGTACATCTACCTGGGCGCGTCATTCGGCCGGACGCTAGCGCCCTGGGAGGACTCCGATCCCCAGGCGGAAATGTGGGCCGCGGCCGGGGAGTCCAGCGAGTGCATTATCGGTCTCTACCAGCGGGCCTGCGCGCACGCCGACCTGACCATCTCGCAGCTCGAAGTGGACGCGCCCGGGGCGGTGGCCCACTGGGCGGATGACGACCGCCAGACGACGCTGGGAGCGATGCTCATCTACATGGTCTGGGAGACGGCCCAGCACGCCGGACATGCCGACATCATCAGGGAACTCATCGACGGCACCGCCGGCGACGACGACGAGCTCCTCACCGACGCTGGCCGGCAGGCCTATGTGGCCCAGATCCAGGCGGCGGCGGACACCTTCAGGACTCCTTAGCGCGGCTTCCTGCACGGACTAGAGCGAGGAGTAGCCGCTCGCGTCGCCGGTGAGGGCCACGCTGGTGTCTCCGTTGATGCCCACCGGGATGGGACCGGCGATCGTAATGCGGTGCATGAGCCGCGGCCGGTCGTCGTAATCCGCGACGGCGTAATGCTGCGTGGCGCGGTTATCCCAGATCGCGACGTCGCCAGGCCGCCAGGACCAGCGCACGGTGTTCTCCAGCCTGGTCACGTGCCGCTGCAGCAGGTCGTACAGGACCCCGGAGTCCGCGGAGCTCAGCCCGGCGAACGACCGGATGAAGTGCCCGAGCAGCAGCGACGGCTCGCCGGTCTCGGGGTGAATCCGCACGACCGGGTGCTCGGTCACGAACTCCAGCTGACCGAACTCGTCCCGGTGCTTCTGTTCCTTCGCGCTCAGGGCGCTAGCCCGGTTGTGGCTGCCGGCGTAGTCGTAGAGGTTCGAGTGCACGGCCCGCAGGCTCCCCGCCAGCGCCTGGAGCGGCACAGGCAGACGGCGGTAGGCCTCGACCGTGTTGGCCCACACGGTGGTCCCGCCGTAGGGCGGCAGCTTGATCGCGCGCAGCACGCTGATCGCCGGGACCCGGTCGACGAACGTCACGTCGGTATGCCAGGAGTTGGCCTTGCCCTCCTCCGAGTCGATCGGGAGGACCACGTCGCGGTCGGCGTACAGCGTCGGATGCGGCCTGGTCACCTGGCCGAGCAGCGCCCCGAACGCGTGCTGGCCGGCATCGGTGAGATGGTCCTGATCCCGCAGGAAGATCACCCGGTGCCTGAGCAGCGCCGCCCGCACCTCGGCCACCGCCTCGGGGTCGAGGTCACCGCCGATCTGCACGCCACCCACGACAGCGCCGATCGCGCCGCCGACCTGAGCCACCTCGATCTGACGGAACGGCTCGCCTGCCGCCACCGCATCCTGTTCCCGCACCTGAGTCATCCGGCCGCGCCTCTCCTCGTCGCCTAGGGCCAAATCTGCCCGGCCAGGGCGCGGCGGTCAATGCAGATCCCGCAGCCGCCCAAGTCTGACCATGGGGGCGTCCGCGTCGTTTGTCCGGTTCGGGGCGGACAGGTTTATTGATCGATGTGGAATCCGGGCGGCCTAGTGGGCGTAGTCGCCCCGGTAGTACTCGAAGACGAAGCCGATCATGGAGAGCACGACCGACAGCATCCCGATCAGGAACAGCCACCAGCCAATCGCGACGCCCAGCGCGGCGGTCGCGGCGGCCAGGCCGACGAACAGCGGCCACCAGCTGTGCGGGCTGAAGAAGCCCAGCTCGCCAACGCCCTCATCGATCTCGCCCTCCTGGCTGTCCTCCGGCCGCATCGGCAGCCGGCGGCCGGTGAAGAGCACGTAGAAGCCCACCAGGAAGGCCAGGCAGACCGCCAGCGCGAGCGCTGTGGTGCCGGTCGGGTCGTGTGAGAAGTGCCAGTACACCAGGTCTGAGGCGCCGAAGAACGCCGCACACCCCAGGAACAGGTAAGCCTCTACTTTCACGAGCCGGCTCCGATCGATTCTTCCTGATGGTCAAGCTCCCGATCCCGGCCCGACCGGATGTGCGGGTAGTGCAGGTCGAACGCGGGGCGCTCGGACCTGATCCGCGGGATCGAGGTGAAGTTGTGCCGCGGCGGCGGGCAGGATGTGGCCCACTCCAGCGAGTTCGCGAAGCCCCACGGGTCGTCGGCGGTGACCCTCTCCCCGCGCTTGTGGGTGATGTACATGTTGTAGAAGAAGATGAAGTTGGACGCGCCCAGGATGAACGCGCCGATCGAGGAGACGTCGTTCAGCGTCGTGGCCAGGTGCGGCAGGAACGGGTAGTTCGCGACCCGGCGCGGCATGCCCATCAGGCCCAGCCAGTGCTGCACCAGGAACGTCATGTTGAAGCCGATGAAGACGCTCCAGAAGTGCCACTGCCCGAGCCGGTTGTCCAGCATCTTGCCGGTCCACTTCGGCCACCAGAAGTAGAACCCGCCGAACATGCAGAACAC
>DAIOWC010000286.1:0-6981 GCA_036758685.1 Streptosporangiaceae bacterium
GGGCGGAGCCTTGCATGTAGTACTGCCACTCGTCGGCGTTCGGGTGCCAGTGCAGTTCCCGCATCGAGCCTGGCTTGATCACGACCAGGGCAGCCGCGACCGTCTTGGCCGCCGGGAAGTTCGTGCTGTCGGCGACCCGGATGCTGCCGCCGCTGTTCTCATACACGGGCTTCAACTCCGACATGCGGAAGATCACCGGCTCCGTCCCGCCCCATTCGACGCCGGCCGCGACCTGGTCCGCCTCGAGATCGCCGGGTTCGTCGCCGGGGAAGATCCAGAGGTTGTGCAGGGGAATGTCGTCGAATACCTCCTGGGCCACCCGGAAGTTCTTCGCCAGCACGTCGGGCGGGGTGTGCGCGAACCAGTCCGTCAGCAGCAGCGTGTTGCTCTCGGACTGGGAGCCATCGTCGAAGGCGATAACGAATTCCGCGCCGTCCGGGCCGAGTCCCTGCAAGGAGTGCGGCAGCCCGGACGGGAAGAACCAGAGGTCTTCCTTGAAGACGTCCTCGACGCTCGGCTTTCCCTCATGACTGAGGGTCGTGATCCGGCACTTGCCTTGCGTCATGATCGCCCACTCGGCGGTCTGGTGCCAGTGCAGCTCACGAATGCCGCCCGCCTCGAGGTACATGTTCACCCCGGCGATCTCGTCGGAGATCGCGAAGTCGGGCTGGGTGACCTCGCGGGCCCAGCCGCCGCGCTGCTGGCGCCGGGGCGCGATGTTGAACGAGGACCAGAAGAACGGCTGAGTGCTGATGTCGGTCCCCGGCGCGGTGAGCACATTGGGGAACTGGCTCTCCAGCACCGGGTTTCGCGGTCCGGTCATCCTCGCGCTGGCTGGATCCCCGGTGATGTTCGCCATGCCTTCCGGGGGCTGATCCGGATTCCCGAGGCTAGGGGACTCGTGGTGCGGTGCCGGGTTCTCGTTCGAGCTCATTACGCTCTCCTTCCTCGATGCCTTGACTCATGGACTTCACGCCGCGCGCGTCGCGCCGTAGCCGATCCTCCGCGATCCAGATGAGATGAAAATGAGCGCGGTGAACTATGCAGGGATTACGCGGGGCACCGCCGGGTATGCGGCCCACCGGGGTAGAGGCTGGGCTCGAAGGCACAGCCATTCGTCGTGGTCACGATCGAGGACCTCGCATGAGCCCTGCGCGCCGCCAGGACGGGCCTGGCCGGAACGAAGATCGCCGGGCAGTGAGGACCCATGACGATCCTGCACGGCCGTACCGTGCGGCTCCGCGAGGCGGTCGTCCCGGGCTGGCTGGCCAAGGCGATGCCCGGCTGGCTGACCGAGGCCATGCGGCCCAGGCCCGCGCCGGTCCCGTGGGGTGCGATGGTCCGTGCTGCCCTTGCCATCTGCGCGCCGCTGTCAGTGGGTATCGTGGTCGGCCGCCGCGACGTCGGGGTTGTGCCGACGATAGGCGGGCTGGTAGCCACGGTCACCGACACCAGCGGCCCGTACGTGGTGCGGGTCAGGCGGATAGTCGCCGCCGCTGTGTTGGGCGCCGCGCCCGGCCTGGTGATCGGGATGCTGATCCACAACCGGGGGTGGGTCGCGGTGGCCTGCCTGGTTGTCGTCGCGGCCATCTCTGCCCTGATCTCCAGGCTGGGCAGCACCGGATCGGTCACCGGGCTGCAGCTGCTCGTCTTCGCCACGCTAGGCCTCGGGCCGTTGGGCACGCTACGGCCCTGGTGGGCCGTCATCGCGGGATTCCTCGCCGGCATCGTCTGGGCGCTGCTGCTCCTGGTGCCAGGCTGGCTGCTGTCACCCCGGTCGGCCGAACAGAACGCCGTCGCCGGCGTCTACCACGCGTTCGCCGACGATCTGCGCGCGATCGGCGCCGACCAGGCCGCGGCGGCACCGCACGCGGTTACGATCGCGCTCAACACCGGGTATGACACCCTGCTGACCGCGCGGGCGACGGCGGGCGGCCGAAGCCGGTCCATGACGCACCTGATGGAGGTGCTTAACGCCAGTTCCAGAATGACCGAGGCGGTTGTCACGCTTCGCCACGAAGGGAACCGGCCGCCGCCGGCCGTCACCAGCGCCCTCGACCGGCTGGCCGACACCATCGCGGCCGGCGGTGTCCGGAAGGCGGGTGGTCCGCGCACCGCTGACCAGGAGGGCCCCGAACCCTTGCCCGGCGTGCAGGCGAATCCGCCCCCCTGGTCGTCCAGCCCCGGCTCGGTCGAGCTGCGGGATGCCCTGGCGGCGCTCGCGCGCGCTATCGCCTGGACGCCCGCAACGCCGCCACGCCCGGCGCCGCGGACGCCGCCGCACAAGCGGGCCCGGGCCTTGCTCCGCACCCTGCTCGACCAGCTTCTGGGCGGACGGCTCGAATGGAACTGGACCATCCGGCTGATGCTGTCCGTGGGCATAGCCGCCGTGGCGAGTGAGGTGCTTCCGCTACAGCGGTCCTACTGGGTGGTGCTCACCGTCGTCATCGTGGTCAAGCCCGACAACGGCTCGGTGTTCGCCCGCGCCATCCAGCGCGGCATCGGCACGATCATCGGAGCGGAGCTCGGCGCCGTCATCCTGGCGGCGGTTCCTTACGGCCCGTGGCTTCTGGTCCCGATGGCCGTACTGGCCGCAGGGCAGCCCTACGGGCGGCTCCGCAATTTCGGGCTGGGGGCTGCGTTCACGACCCCGATGATCTTGCTGCTGATTGACCTGCTGAAGCCTGCCGGCTGGCAGCTCCCCCAAGAGCGGCTGGTCGACACGGTGCTCGGCTGCGCGATCGTGCTGCTCGCCGGGTACGTGACGTGGCCGAGCAGCTGGCACTCGCACCTGCCACGGCAGTTCGCCGCCTCGCTGCGCGACGTCCGCCCGTACTTCGAGGCGGAACTCATCCCGGCTCCGGATGCGGCGGCCGACGGCCGCAGATGGCAACTGGGCCGCACGGCCCGCCGTGCTCTCGGCGACCTGCACGGGGAGTACCAGCGGGCAATGGCCGAGCCGGCAGCCGTCAGCCGCCGCGCGTCAGCCTGGTGGCCTGCGATCGTCGCTCTCGACGGAGTGACCGACGCGGCCACCGTCACCGGGGCAGCGATCCGCCGCGGCGCGCCCGTTCCGTCACCCGACGCGGTACGCCAGCTGACCGCGGCACTCAATGCCGTCGCCGCAGCGATCGACGCCAAGGTCCCGCCCCGACTCGGTCGGCTGCCCGATGACGACGCACTCAAGCCAGTCACCGACGCCATGCGGCCGATGCTGTCTGTACTCGGGTCGGGGCCAATTCCCCTTGCCTGGGCTTAAGGCGGCACGCGGCTTCAGGCCCACCCAAGCGATTGCGATGACGACGGCGGTCACGACCGGTGGCACCAGCGCTGCGTACGAGTGGGCGTGGCCGAGCATCCAGTCGCCGAGGAAGCCGCCGAGGGCCACGCTGACCACGGTCGCGGTGAAGCGCCGCGCGGTGGGCGCTGTGAGCCCAAAGGTGGCGAGGCCGCTCACCAGGTCGAGGTAGGTGGCGGTAAAGGCGGTGGTCGAAACGCCCAGCACCCGGAGTGAGCGGACGGCATTCGCCTGCAGCCCCATCGCGAACGCGGCCAAGGCGACCAGAACGTAGGCGAGACTGAAGGGCGAAGCAGCCGTGAACCAGACACCGAAGAACGCGGCCTGCAGGATGAGCGCAATGGCGAGCGCGATGGAGACCGGGCGGGACCACGCGTGGACGACGTTGCTGCTTGTCTCCTGATCGTCACCGAAGACCTTCAGGATTGGCATCGCCAGCGCTACGCCGCCTGCGAACGCAGCCAGCGAGATGACTACCGTGACCGGGTTCGGGCCTGCGGGCGGCCGGGTGCCGGCGACCCCGAACCCGAGGAACGCGAGGTTCCCGCTCTGAAACCCTGCAAAGACTTTCCCAAGGGCCAGGAAACATATTGCCTCGTACATTGCTGTGGAAAACGACAGCCCGGCAAGCAGCCAGTCGCGAACTGCCAGCTGGGCCGACGACACGTGCCCGGCCGCTCGGTCCACAGCCCTGTCATCCACAATTCCTCCTCGCGGTGACTCCGTCCGGGGAAACCACGGTTCGTTCGGAAAAGGAGCTGTCGTGCTCCGCCGGACGGTGCCGCACCGCCTTCGTGCTCGGCTCCACCGGGGCTCACGCCGAGCTTGGCGAACTGTTCGCCGCGGCCGAGCATGCCTACGCGCCGCCGAGTGAGTCGGTCTAGCGCCGGGGTCCCCGTCGCGGCAGGCCCTATCGGCCCATCGCGTATCTGGGGAGCGTAGGGGGCGGGCTCACTTACCGCCCGGCCCCGTTCATGTAGACCGGCTGCCACATGGCGTCCTCCACGGCCTGGACGAGGTTGTCGGCCTTGGCGGTAGCGACGCCGTCGGCGATTGCGGCCTTCGCCACCGCGATCGCCGAGGTCGCCGACGAGGCCCGCAGGTTCTCTACCGCGGGCAGCAGCCCGGCACCTGGCTCGGAGACGTCGACCTGACCGGCGACGGCCTCGGCCGCCGCGCGCAGCATCCCGTCGGTGACCTTGGATGCGCGGGACACGATCGTCCCGAGGCCCAGACCCGGATAGACCAGGGCGTTGTTCGCCTGGCCGAAGTAATAGCTCACCCCGTCATAGTCGAACGGCTCCCACGGCAGCCCGGTCGCGACCAGAGCGCGGCCCTTGGACCAGGTGATGATGTCGGTCGGCAGGGCCTCGATCTTGGAGGTCGGGTTGGAGACCGGGAAGATGACCGGCCGGCTGACGCCGGCGCTCATCGCTTCCACCACGTCCTTGGTGAAGGCGCCGTGCGTCGTCGAGGTGCCGATCAGGATGGTCGGCTTCACCTTCTCGACCACGGTCTGCAGGCCGATGATGCCGGAGGTAGCGCGCGCCTGCTGGAGGGCGGCCATTTCCGGCCACCGCACCGCCGCCGCCGGGTCTATCTGGACCGGTGACTTCTCCCAGTCGGCGATCTCGGAGGCAGGGCGGACGTACGGACGCTGGTAGTCCAGCATGCCGTTGGTCATGTCGTCGGTGAGCAGGCCGGGCAGGTCAACGATCCAGATCTGCCGGGTTGCCTGGCCGGAGTCCAGCCCGTCGCGGACCATCTGATCGTGGATCTGGTCGGCGATGCCGATACCGGCGGTGCCGCCGCCGAAGACGATGACTCGCTGGTCCCGCCACCGGTCGCCGGTTACCTTCAGCGCGCTGAACAGCCCGGCCATGACGATCACGCCGGTGCCTTGCATGTCGTCGTTGAAGATCCGGTACTGGTCCCGGTAGGTGAGCAGGATCCGCCGGGCGTTGTCCGCGCCGAAGTCCTCGAAGTGCAGCAGCGCGTTCGGGAACCGCGCCGACGCCGTCTGCAGGTACTTCTTGATGAACGCGTCGTAGTCGGCGCCGCGGACGCGTGCGTGCCTGTACCCCAGGTACAGCGGGTCGTTCAACAGCCCCTCGTTGTTCGTGCCGACATCGAGCGACACCGGGACCACCCGGCGCGGGTCGATTCCGGCCGCGGCGGTATACACGGCGAGCTTGCCGACCGAGATCATGCTGCCGGCCACGCCCCAGTCGCCGATGCCCAGGATCTCCTCGGCGTCGCTGCAGACGATAAGGTCCACGTCGCCAGGACCGAGTCCGAGCGTATCGAACGCTTTGTCCATGTCGTCCGGCTTGTCGATCGACAGGTAGAGGCCGCGGGGCCGCCGGTACTCATGGGAGTACTGCTCGATCGCGTCCCCGATCACCGGGTCGTACACCACGGGCAGGAGCTCGGTCAGGTGGTCGGCTAGCACCCTGTAGTACAGAACCTCGTTGCGGTCGTGCAGCTGCTCCATGTACACGTTCTTCGCGAGGTCGTCGCGCTGCCGCTTCATCTGCCGGTAGGCGCGCTCGGCCTGCTGATCAAGCGTCAGCACCGCCGACGGCAGGCGCCCCGTAAGCCCGAGATCGTCACGTTCTGACTCGGTAAACGCCGTTCCCTTGTCCAGGATCGGGTTTTCGAGTACCTCCGGGATGGCCGGAGCAGGCGCAGCGTTCATGATCTTGATCCCCCAGGTCGCTGTGGGGGCGGCTCGGGCTGGCTCCGGCGAGCCGCCGCCGAGGTTTGCCGCGGCGCGCATCGGGCTCCGCGTCAGATAGTCCAGATCGTGCCCGGCTCAGCCGGGAGCTAAGCTTCGCCCGCGGCACGTCCCTGCCGTCAGCTCCAGGGCCGGCGCGACCGGGCCGACCAGTACGCGGCGGCGGGCTCGGCCATATCGAGATCCAGGTCGTCGAGCCCGGTGGCCGTCAGGGCCGACAGGTTCTCGGCGAGCTGCTCGCGGGTCACGGCGCCGGACAATACGAGGACCGCCCAGGGGTTCGCGAGCGCGGCCGCCAGTGCCATCGCGTCCGGGGTCAGCCCGTGGGCCGCGGCCAGCCGGGCAAGCGGCGAAGACGGGCCCGCCTTGTCTCCGCCCGGTGCGAGCCTGCCGTTCGCCACCGCCTCTTTGATCAGGATGGCCCAGCCGGCCTCGGCGGCCTCGGCGGCTGCCGGGCCAACCGATGGCTCCAGCAGGTTCCAGGTCACCTCGGCGGCGGAGAACAGCGGCTCGCCATCGACGGTCGTGCTCAGAGCCCGCCGCAACGTCGTGGCCTGCAGCGGTCCACTGGTGGTCAGGCCGACCATCACGCCGTCACTGCGCAGCCCCGCCATCGCCGCCAGCAGCGCGGTGTCGCCGAGCACGCCGGAGTCCTCGGTCAGTGAATGCACCTGGTAGAGCGCCAGCTTGCTGCCGAGGTTGGCGCGTGTCTGCGCCAGCTGGGTTTCGAAGGCTGCCAGCGAGTGGTCCTTGACCTCCTGCCGGGGTGCATCGAGCCGCCAGTCCCCGGTATACCGATAGCCCCACTTGGAGCCCACGGTCATGTCGGAGTGGCCCCGGTCTGCCAGCCAGCCGGCCAGGAACTCCTCGGCCAGGCCGTAGGATCTCGCCGCGTCCGCGTACCGGATGCCTGCCTCGTACGCGGCGTCGAGCATCGCGTAAGTCC
>DAIOWC010000287.1:0-6952 GCA_036758685.1 Streptosporangiaceae bacterium
GCCGAGCACGCCGAGCACGTAGCCGAAGTTCGAGTCCGATTAGAAGCCGCACGCGAGGCCGGCGAGGCCACGCATCTGCGATTTACTACCGACGAGCACCATGAAGTCTGGAGCTACGAACGCAGGCTGATCCACGACGAGCTAGTAGACGATTTGTTCGGCGCTGCGTCATCCATCCCGAACGAGCACGTGGCGATCATAAGTGGGGGCCTGCCGGGGGCAGGCAAGACGACCGTGCTGGCAGCGTCCGCAGGCATTGACACCTCCCGCTACCTGATGATCAATCCAGACCTCATCAAGGAAGAAATGGCTCGCCGTGACCTGATCCCAGAGATAACCGGCCTCACTCCGATGGAAGCTTCCGAGCTGGTCCATGAGGAGTCCTCGCACGTGGCGAGACGACTTGCAAGTCGCGCTCAGGCGGATGGCAAGAACGTCATCTGGGACATCACGATGTCCAGGCCGGGATCCGCGGAGGGCCGAGTCGACTCGCTTCAGGCAGATGGCTATAAGAGAATCGACGGGATCTTCGTCGACATCGCTATCGAGACCGCTCTCCGCCGGGTGGACGCTCGCCACCGGCTGGGAAATGAGGACTACCGGAATGGCGTCGGTCTCGGCGGGCGCTTGCCTCCCGAGGAAATGATCCTCGCTCAGGCCGACGAAGCCTGGGGAAGCAAGAACCGTGGCAACTTCGAGCAAGTGAAGGGTCAGTTCACTAGTTGGTCCGTCTATGACAATTCCATCGACGGCGTCCTGGCCAAACTTGTCGCCACTGACCACTCGGACCGCGATGAATTGAAGGAGACGAGACGGTGACCGAAGTCGGCGAGCTGATCGCTGCCCTGCGCACCGGAGCGATGAGCCTTGGAGAGGTCGCCGACCGCTTCCGGCGGAGAGCATGGCCGCGCACCCAGCCGCCCGAGGCAGCGACCGCTGCCCAGAGGGCGGAGCAACGGGATCCAGGCGCGGACGTGCCCGGGTCCTACGACGAGGTCACCACGGCATATGACCGCGGCGAACTGACCAGCGAGCAATATCGGGTGCTCTCCGAGGCGGTTGGAGAAGCGATCAATGCCCAGGCTCAGCGCGAGCGCGACGCGAGGGGCGGTTAAGCGGCCAAGAGGGCTCGGGCCTACCTCCTCGGTCCCCGGCCGCCCTTAGCGGCGAACTTCGAGTCGACCACCGACAGGTCCACGACGCCGCCGGGGACCTTCACGTTCCAGGAGTACTGAACCGCATCGAACCCGGGCTGCAGGGAGGCGATGCCGTCGGGGTCAGCGAGCCAACGCAGGTAGCCGGCAGCCTGCGCGGAGTACACGCGCGACCCGTACCAGGCGGGAGTGAACTTGGCCTTCCGTATCTCGGCCGCCCACGCGGACAGGAACTTCGGGTCGTTCACAGTTTCCATGTCCAGGACGATCGCCCGGGCGCCTCGCCAGCCCAGCTTCGTTGCAGCCTTCGCTGCGTCGCTGCCCTGCGTCGCCGGGTCGCCGCTGAAGTCAGCGACCCAGATCGGGAACTGGATCAGGTGCCCGAAGCGCTTCCACTCCGGCAGGGTCCAAACGTGCGCGGCTGCGCCTCCGATGTATCCGAGGCAGGCCTCGCAGCCGTCCGGAGTTGATGAGGGAATCTCGCCGGAGGCGTCGAAACACTTGATCAGACTCATGGGTCTCCCTTGCTTCGCTGGGCCCGCCCGGCCAGTTACCACAACCGCGGCGACTGAAACTGGCAGCATGCTGGCCTCGGCGGCGATCGGCCCGATCAGGTTGATCAGGAGACATCGTCACGTGGACTGGCCTCGGCGGCATGTATAGGCTGATATCAGCATGTGGTTGCGCCTAGGGTTCCGCGCCGTTTTCCGAGATAACGACAACCACAACCAGGATCGCGGCGGGCTGGACCGAGCGGCGCCAGGACCTCGCCAGCCGACGCGGATGCGGTCGGCTCAGCGGGTGAACACCTGACGGGATAAAAACCCTGAGGGCTCATGTTGGCATGCCCGGATTTCCGGGCCTGGCAGAAGGAGCCCTCACCGGTGGCAGCTCAACCACACCTGACCACACTCATCATCGCGATCGTCATCGGCGCCGGGGCGCTGCACGCCTGCTGGAACGCCCTCGCCAAGCAGGTCGAGGACCAGCTGATGGCGTTCGCGGTGATCGGACTGACCTCGGCGGCCATCGGCGGGCTGGTGCTCGCGGTCACCGGGCTGCCGTATCGCACGGCGATCCCGTACGCGATCGCGTCCGGGGCCATTCACATCGGCTACAACCTCGGCCTGATGAACTCCTACCGGCTCGGGTCGTTCAACCAGACCTACCCGATCGCGCGGGGGACGTCTCCGCTGATCGTTGCGATTGGTGCGTACTTCCTGGCGCACGAGCGCCTGGGGCCGGCGGCGCTGGCCGGCGTGGTGACGCTCGCGGTCGGGCTGATGAGCCTGGCTTTCTCCTCGGGCCGCCTGACCCGGAATGACGGGCCCGCTGTCGGCGTCGCCCTGATGACCGGCCTGACGATCGCGGCCTACACGATCGTCGACGGACTTGGCGTCCGCCACGCGCACAATCCGCTGGCGTACGCGGCCCTGCTGTTCGTCCTGCAGGGACCACCGATGGCGATCGTCGCTGCTTTCCGCCGGCCCGCCAGCGCCTGGCGCAACGCGAAGACGATCAGGTACGGGATGCTCGCCGGCGTGCTGAGCGTGATGGCTTACGGCATCGTGCTATGGGCCCAGGCCAGGGCGCCGCTGGCCGAGGTCGCCGCGATCCGCGAGACGAGCGTCGTGTTCGCCGCGCTGATCGGGATGGCGGTGCTGGACGAGGACTTCGGCCGCCGAAGGATGGCCGCAGCCGTGGTCATCGCGACCGGGATCGTGCTGATCGGGATCTGAGGCCTGCAGACACCGCGCCATTTCCGGCCGACTAGGGCTAACTCGCCCCACCCGGTGCAGATCGACATAATCAAGCTCATGACCCGCGTCCGCGCCGTTCCCTTGCTGGCTGCGCTGGCGGCCACGGCGCTTGCCGCCTGCAGTTCGCCGGGAGCGCCCGAGGCCGGCAAGAGCCCGGCCACCAATCCGGCGTCGGCCTCGCCCACGACCACGTCGTCGGGGTCCCTGGGCGGCCTGGCCAGCAGCGGCCTGCCGTCCAGGAGCGCTCAGATCGAAAAGCTGAAGGGAGCGCTGGCGAAAGCATCCACGTCGGGCTCCATACCGGGAGGCACGGACCTCGAGGACTACGAGATCGGCCGACTGTGGAGCCAGGGCATCGACGGGGCCGGGACCACCATCGCCGTGATCGAGGGCTGGAACGACCCGTCGATCGGCCAGTACGTGGCCCATTTCGACCAGGTCAACGGCCTTCCGAACCCGCAGATCACCACGATCTACCCGGTCGGCATGCCCACGACCTGCCCGCCGGGCATGGTCAGGCTGGGCACGTACGGGTCCTGCTCCTCGTGGGCCGCCGAGCTCCAGCTCGACGTGACGGCCGTCCACCTCATGGCGCCCTACGCCCGGATCGTCATCGCGGTCGCCCCGGCGGACACGGAGATCACCGACGACGCGGCCAGCCAGGTCGCGCCGCCCGAGATGATGAAGGCGGTGGAGTACATCGCCAGCCATCACGTGGCGAACGTGATCTCCATCAGCGACGGAACCGGCGAGTCCAGCTACAGCCACGGCCTCCCCGAGATCCTCGCCCAGGATCCGGGCGAGCTGGCGGCCGCCGCGGCCGGGATCCCCCTGCTCGTCGGCACCGGCGACTGCGGCGCCGTCCAGAACCTGCCGGTGGCGAACGGCCAGTGCGAGGACACGACCACGTTCGCCGACACCGCGGTGTGGGACGACTCGCCGTGGGTGACCGCGGTCGGCGGCTCCATCCCTGACCTGACCAGCGGCGGCAAGCGCGTCGGGCCCGATCAGCTGTGGGACGTCGACGGCCGGTTCGGTGAGGGCGCCGGCATCTCGAAGGTCTTCCGGCGCCCTGCTTACCAGGACGGCGTCGCAGCGATAACCCGCAGTGCCATGCGCACGGTCCCTGACCTTGTCATGGACGCCCGGGTCGGCACGTCCGAGTCGACGCCGCTGCTCGCGGGCGTGCTCGCCCTGGCGACTCAGCTCAACGGGGCCAACGTCGGCCCCATCAACCCGGCGCTCTACGAGTCCCTCGGGCCGAAGGGCGCGGGGGCGGGCATCGTCGACGTGACCGCCGGCAGCAACACGGCCAGGCTGCCGGACGGAAAGATCGTGCCGGGCTTCAGCGCAGCGCCCGGCTTCGACATCGCGTCCGGGTGGGGAACGATAAACGCGGGGCTGTTCGTGCCCAGCCTGGTCGCGGCGACCAGGGCGGACGGACAGGAGTCCGCGGCCCGTCAGCAGGCAGCGACGCAGCTGTCCGGGCTGGAACTCGCGGTCACGATCTCGGTCGCGCACATCCCCTCCGGCAGCGAGGCGCAGCTGACCGCGGGCGGCTTCCTGCCCGGACATCCGGTGCGCCTGAGCATCGACGGCCGATTCATCGCCGTGCTGACCGCCAGCTCGGGCGGGACTGTGCGCTACCGCATCTCGCCGTCCGCGCTGAAGCTCAGGCCCGGGCGCCACGTCGTCACGCTCACGAGCATGCTGATCACGGAGACGACGGGCTTCAGCAGCTGACGCGGCCCAACGTACGCTGAGCCGGTGGAGACCAAGCTGACCCTGATCGTCCGGTCAGATCTCGGCATGGGCCGCGGGAAGATAGCCGCGCAGGCCTCGCACGCGGCGGTCGCGGCCGTGCTGGCGAACCTCCGCAGCCGGGACTTCCGGGCCTGGCTGGGCGACGGCCAGCCCAAGGTCGTGCTGAAGGCGGCCAGCGAGGAGCAGCTCTTCGAGCTGGCGGAGAAGGCCAGTGCGGCTGGCCTGCCCGTCCAGGTCATCAGCGACGCGGGCCGCACCCAGGTGGAAGCAGGCACGCCGACGTGCTGCGCGATCGGGCCGGCCGAGGCCAGCCGGATCGACGCGATCACCGGCGAGCTGTCGCTGCTCTAGCCGCTAGGCGTCCGTTCCGGGGAAGGAGCGAAGCCAGCGCGCGGCGTCGGGGTGCAGGGGCCGGACCTCGATCATGCCCAGCTCGGCGACCGGATGGGCGGCCGCGATCTCGATCGCCTCGTCCAGGTTCTCGCACTCGATCAGGTCGAACCCGGCGATCCACTCCTTGGTCTCGGCGTACGGGCCGTCGCTCAGGAGCACCTGACCGTTGCGCTTGCGCACGGTCGTGGCGTCCGACGGATCACCGAGCCGGGCGCCGAACAGCCTGGCCCCCCGCCCGGTCATCTCCTTCAGCCAGGGCTCGACATCCGAGCCCCCCTCCCGCTCGTCGGCGGCGACCTCGGGCTGCTCCTCGCCGCAGATCAGCAGCATGTACATCATTCGCGTCTCCTTCATTCACCCAAGCGACGAACGGAGCAGCCGCCGCTGGACAGTGCTCGGGGGACGACCCCGGAGCCCCGCCGTCCCCTCGTTATGCTGACCGATCATGAGCATGCCGGACCTTATCGTGCGCGGCGGCCGGGTGATCGACCCGGAGTCTGGCCGGGACGAGATTGCCGACGTCGCGGTCTCCGGTGATCGGGTCATTGATATCGGGAACGAGCTGGCGCCGGCGCCGGTCGAGCTCGATGCCGCCGGTCACGTCGTCACGGCTGGGTTCATCGACCTGCACAGCCACGTGAACGGCGTCGCCGGGCTCCGGCTTCAGGCCATGGACGGCGTGACCACTGCCCTGGAGCTGGAGGCCGGCGTCACCCCCGTTGACGCCGCCTACCGGCAGGCGGCCGCCGAGGGGAGACCGGTCAACTTCGGCTTCGCGACGTCCTGGGCGCTGGCCCGGATGGAAGCCGTCGCGGGCGTGAAACTCGACGGCAGGCTCAGCACGTTCCTGGACAATATCGCTCGCCCCGAATGGCAGCGCTCGGCGACGCCGGCGCAGGTCGGCGCGGTCCTCGACCGGCTGGCCGCCGACCTGGCCGACGGAGCGATCGGCATCGGCGTGCTGATCGGCTACGCGCCCGGCTCCGATCCAGCCGAGTACCTCCAGATGGCCGGCGTGGCCGCGGCCGCGGGCGCCCCCACGTTCACGCACGCGCGGGACCTGATCGAGATGGTGCCGGGGACTGCGATCGACGGGGCGGAGGAGATCGTCCGCGCGGCGGCGGAGACCGGCGCGCAGATGCACTACTGCCATGTGAACAGCACGTCGAACCGCTACGCGGACCGGGTGCTCGATCTCGTCGCTCGCGCGCAGCAGGCGGGCGCCCGCGTGTCCACCGAGGCCTACCCGTACGGCTCGGGCATGACCGGGATCGGCGCCGCGTTCCTGGCCCCGGAGCGGCTGGCCGAGCGCGGGCTGACCCCCCAGTCCCTCACGTTCGCTCCGACCGGCGAGCGCATCGCGAACGCCGGCCGGCTCCGCGAGCTGCGGGCGACCGACCCCGGCGGCCTGGTCATCATCAAGCAGCTCGACGAGGACGACCCGGCCGACCGGGAGCTGCTGCTGCGCTCGCTGATCTTCCCGGACGCGATCGTGGCCAGCGACGCGATGCCGCTGACCTGGAGCAAAGCCGGCTCCGGCGCAGCGCCCGACCCCATGGCGTGGCCGGTGAGCGCTGACGCCGTCACGCACCCGCGCACGGCCGGGACGTTCTCCCGCTCACTGCGGATGCTCGCCGGACCTGGCGGACCGCTCGGGCTGACCGAGACCCTCCGCCGGTGCAGCCTGCTGCCGGCGCGACTCCTGCAGGACCGCGTGCCGGCCATGCGGGCCAAGGGCAGGCTGCAGCCCGGCAGTGACGCTGACCTGGTGGTGTTCGACCCGGCGGCGGTCAGCGATCAGGCGACCTACGCCGTGAGCACCCGGCCCTCGACGGGCATGAAGCACGTTCTGGTGAACGGCACGCCCGTCGTCCGCGACGG
>DAIOWC010000288.1:0-1058 GCA_036758685.1 Streptosporangiaceae bacterium
GGCGTCGCTCTGCTGCAGGCGGGCAAGAACGCGTTCAAGAAGCTCGAGCTCACTGGTGACGAGGCGACTGGCGCGCAGATTGTGCGCCGGGCGCTGGAGGAGCCGCTGAAGCAGATCGCCTTCAACGCTGGCCTCGAGGGCGGCGTCGTGGTGGAGAAGGTGCGGCACCTGGACGCTGGTCATGGCCTGAACGCTGCCGACGGCGAGTACGTCGACATGTTCAAGGCCGGGATCATCGACCCGGCGAAGGTGACACGCTCTGCTCTGCAGAACGCGGCATCGATCGCGGGCCTGTTCCTCACCACCGAGGCAGTGATCGCGGAGAAGCCCGAGAAGGAGAAGGCTCCGGCCGCTCCGGGTGGCGGTGACATGGACTTCTAGCCCAGCAGACCTGCACTGTCAGGTCGGGCAGGACGTCCGGGAGGCGGTTCCCCGCAAGGGGGGCCGCCTCCCTCTGCATTTGGACGCTGTCTCGCGTGCCGGCTCCACAACGACGGCCTGAAGAGGGATCATCGGCGCATGAGCCCCCCAGTCGAGCAGCTCATCCGGGACTATCTCAACCGGCTATCCGTTGCTGCTCGCGGACGAATGACCGCAGAAGATCGTCGGGATCTCGTTCAACGTACTCATGACTTCATCGAGGAGAGCGTGAATCCCACCGAGGCCGCGAGCTCCATGGAAGTGGCCGCCTTGCTGTCGCGCCTGGGCGATCCCGCGACCCTGGTGGACCGGGAGGCGTCCCGGCTGGCCGTCGAGCGCGGGGAGGCAGTCGCAACGTCGGCGGCCCGGTCGGGGCGGTTCCGGCGCCGGACCGGTCAGGCCAGCTGGCACTACCCGAAGCTGGCGGGCAGCCGCGAGGTGCAGGTCCGCCTGTTCAACGGCGCGAAGTCCGATCTGGTCGGGGAGCCGCGTTCGGCGACGGATGCGCCGAAGCTGACGGTGCCGAAGCAGCCAGGCGCAGCCGCCAACGGCGGGGACTCGGATACGGCCGCCGGGTCCGCGGGGGAGTCGGCTGAGTCGGCAGTCGGTGTGAGCCCGCCCGTGTCCGGGCCTCAGCC
>DAIOWC010000288.1:1158-6925 GCA_036758685.1 Streptosporangiaceae bacterium
GCGCAGCGGGCACCTCGGCAGTTCCGCGAACCGCTGCCAGCCGGGCCTGGCGGCGTGCCACTCCCCGGCGGGGTGCCGCTGCTGATCCGGTCGGCGGCGCCGGTACCGCCCCGGCGACACGGCCAGTGCCGCCGGCCTCATCCGGCGAGCGCGAGGATCCCAGTTCGACCGCGCGGCCGTGGTGGCCGTTCGTCGTCGCCCGGACCTCGCCTGAGCCGGCCGAGTCGGCTGCGGCCGTCATGGGCGCCGAGCCTGCCGTGGGTCGTTCGGTTGTCGCTCAGCGAGCGGCGGAACTGGCTGCAGCCTGTGTCCGCCTGGCGAGGCGGCATCCCCTTGAGGCGATGGCTGTGATCCTGCTCGGCGTTGGCGGGGCCGCTTACCCGCCGATCTGGATCATCGGAGCGGCAATAGCCGGAGGGTCGCGGTTCTGGGACTACCGCGACAAGTGGGTTGCCCTGCTGGGACCAGTACTGCTGCTGATAGTCGCGACGACGCTGGCGGTCTCGCTGGGCCGGACCCAGACGTCGTTCGGAAGCTATGTGCACGAGAGCTGGGTCTATGCCGACCTCATCAGCCGCGGCCTAGCGCTGCTGAGCGCTCTATACCTGGTCCGGCGTCTGTCGCGGGGCAAGCGCCCGGCGGTAAAGCCGCCGTGGGAGCGAACCCACAAGATCAACTGATCGAGCCGCGCTTCGCCACCGGCGAACCAAGAGGGGCTGCCGGCAGCGACGCACTTGCTTCCCTACCCATAACATTGGCTAGTCGCGGCCTGAGTCGCGCACGTCACATCGTTCCTCCTCGCGTAAGGTCTCGCTCGTGCCTACTGGCAAGGTCAAGTGGTATGACACCGACAAGGGCTTTGGCTTCCTCACCCGTGATGACGGGGGCGAGGTCTTCGTGCACTCCACGGCGCTCGAGCCTGCAGGTAGTTCGCTACGACCTGGCCAGCGAGTCGAGTTCGGCGTAGCCGAGGGCCGGCGCGGAACGCAGGCGCTGCAGGTTCGGGTCCTCGAGCCGCCGCCGACCGTGGCGAAGGCCAGCCGCAAGAGCCCGGATGAGATGGTCCTGATCATCGAGGATCTGATCAAGCTCCTCGACGGCGTCTCCAATACCTACCGGCGCTCGAAGCACCCGGACAGTCGCGATGCCAAGAAGATCGCTGCCGTTCTCAAGGCCGTGGCCGCTGACGTCGAGGGCTGACTAGACCCGGCCTGCCGGAAACGCAAGCCCGAACCCGGCCAGGTTGCCGTGCACCCAGCGGCCGGCGGTCGGAGGACATCCTGGCACCTTGGGCTGATCATCCGCCCGGTTTGCCCTAGTTCTCAGCAACCCAAACTGCCAGGATGTCGATCTGCGCCGCGGGACGGGCCGCGCGGCGTCAGCGCTTAGGCCACTCGCTAGCGGCCCGGCCGGACCTGGTGCGTCGGCTGGGGCTGGTGTGCCTGGTGTCCCTGCAGGATGCGGCGACGCCGGGCCAGCAGCAGGCCGCAGAACCCCAGAGCGAGGCCGCAGGCGGCCAGAGTCAGCCCGGTCAGGCCGCTGTTGGTGAGGGACAGCGCCAGCCCGATCAGCCCGCCGGTCACGAGCGCGAGCTGGTGCAGGGTCTCGGAAAGGGAGAACACCGATGACCGCGTCTCCGCGGGAACGTCGCGCTGCAGGATCGAGTCCAGCGACGCCTTGACCAGGGTCTGGCCGATCGCGGCGACCAGCGTCACGATGAGCACCGCCGCCAGGCCGAACAGAACGGCACAGATCACCGTGATCACCATCGAGAGCAGCAGGACTATGTACATGAGCAGCTGCGGCGCTCTGGACCGCAGGGCTGACCCGATCCCGGTCCCGATCAGGCCGCCCGCCGCGATGGCGAGCGCCAGCCCGCCGAGCGCGACCTTGTCGGAGATGTGACCGAATTTCTCCGTGCGCAAGATGAACGCCAGAAAAGACAGCATGAACCCGTAGAAGACCCGGATCACCGCATTAGCCCGCATTGCCTCGGCCACCTGCGGGCTCAGCGCCGGCAGAGCGAACCGCCGCCGCCGGCCCTCGGTCTTGCCGCCAGCGGCAGGCGGTGGCAGCGGTAGCGGGCCGTCGTCAGGGTATGAGCCCGCGGGGAACGGCGCGGTCCCCGTCGGGCCGGTCTTGCCCCGTGGTGAGCCGTTCGAGCCGGCCTGCGGCGAGCCGTTGCCGGCGGCCTCCGGCGCCCCCTCGTCGCCCTCGTCCACCGAGTCCGACAGCCGGACGCCCAGCGCCAGCCCCGCGAGGTAGATGATCGTGGCCAGGCGGAGCACCCACGCGGCCCCGCCGGAGTGGTCACCCAGGGTGTGGTCGACCCCGAGCGCCACGCCCGCGCCGATCGAGGTACTGATGAGCGAGGACAGGTTGAAGCGCGAGTTGGCCGACACGAGCGTGAGATCCGGCGGGAGCAGCCGCGGGGTGACCGCGGCCCTGGTCACCGAATAGGCCTTCTGCAGGACCAGCACGCCGAGGGCGGCAGGCAGGAGCGTGACGGCGTCGCTGTGCTGGACGGCGCCCGCCATGCCCCAGCACAGCAGGCCGCGGGCCAGCAGGGTGCCCATGAGGATGTACTTGTTGCCCCGGCGGACCCGGTCCAGCATCGGGCCGATCAGCGGGGCAAGGATCGCGTACGGCGCAATCGTCACAAGCAGCGCGAAGGCCGCGCGTCCCCTGGCCTGCTCGGCCGTCGAGCTGAAGAACAGGGTCCCCGCTAGCGCGATGACCACGAACGCGTCACCGATGGAGCTGACGATCGATAGTTCGAGGAGAGTCGACAGGCCCGTCCGGCCAGCACCGGAGGCGGTCGTCATCCGGTGTACGACCCGGCCGGTGCCACCGACCGCGGCCGCGCCGGCCTTGGCGGCCGCGGCGCCGGCCTTGGCGGCGCCCTGCGACGCGGAGACGACTCGGTCGCGGCGACTAGGGCGCGCCCCCGTCCCGGTGTCTCCCATGGCTCAAGTATTCTGCTTTCGCGGGCCTGGACAACACTGCCCGGCGGCCAATGGCCTGCCGATCCTGGGCTTCACCAGGCGTTCACCCCGTCAGATGAGGAACAATAACCCACCGTGAGTCCAAGCCGAACACGTACCGCCGTTCTGGACGAGGCCTGCGTCCAGGCGGTTGACCTTGCCCGCGAGGCAGCGATCGAGCAAGCCGGCGCTGATGGCGTCGGCGAGCATGTCGGCGTGCAGGCCGACGACGAGCGCGTGGTCACCCACCTCTTCAGCTCCCGCGACCGCGCCTACACCGGGTGGCGCTGGGCAGTCACCGTGAACCGCGCGTCCCGGTCGAAGATCGTGACGGTCAGCGAGACCGTGCTGCTGCCGGGCCCCGAGGCCCTGCTGGCGCCCGACTGGGTGCCGTGGAGCGAGCGGGTGCGGCCGGGCGACCTTGGCGTGGGCGACCTGATGCCTGCCGCGTCCGACGACGAGCGGCTGGTGCCGGTGGCCGGGCTCGAGGGCGACGACGGCGTTCTGGACTGGGATTACCACACGAGCTGGGAGCACGGTCCGAGCTGGTCCGGCCGCCATGAGCTGTCGGCGGTCCTCGGCATGGCCGAGGAGCAGACGGCCGAGGACGCCCCGCCGCCGCGCCGGTCCAGGGTGCTGTCCGCGATCGGCCGCGACACGACGGCGATCCGCTGGTACTCCAGTGAGCACGGGCCGGGAACGCCGCTGGCGCGGGCCGCGCCAGGACCGTGCGTGACCTGCGGTTTCCTGATCGCCCTGGCCGGCCCGCTCGGCCGTGTCTTCGGGGTGTGCGGCAACGAGTACGCCCCCGATGATGGCCGCGTCGTGTCGCTTGACCACGGGTGCGGCGCCCATTCGGAGGCCATGGCGACCGGTCCCGTCGGCACGATCGCGCCGGTCATCGACGAGGTCGGTTACGACCTCGTGGACATGCCGGGTGTCTCAATGGCCGACACCGTCTTCGAGACGCTTGATCACGGGGAGAGCTGACCGTCACCGCCGGCCTGCTCGCGGCGCTGGGCGGCCCTGGCCCGCGACCGCTTCAGGTGCGGCACGTAGACGAACCCGAACAAGCCCATGCAGAACCCTGCAAGCGGGACCCAGATCCACCAGCGGTCGGCAGTCGCGAGCTGATTGCGCACGATCAGCAGCACGATCAGGGCGACCGCCCAGGCGGCGGTGATAACGCCGGTGATGACCCGGTCATCCCCTTCGAGCGGGGGCGGGGCCGGTCGCTGGGGGGTGCTCACGGGGCCAGGCTAGCCGATCGGCGGCCAGGCGCCGGTGCGGGCGCGAGCTGGGCTTGGCGCAGTGGGTGCGATCGATGGCCGACCGTGCGACGATGCTTGCGCACAAACTTCCACCCGGCCGCTGCTTTGACGGAGTAAAACTTCTCCGGGTAAAGTTAGCAAGAGTAATGACTCAGGTTAACGAACATGACCACGCCACTGCAGACCAGGTCCGACGCGGGCTTGGCAACCGCGCTCCGGATCTCGGTGAGCCGGCTGGCCCGCCGGATGCGCGCGCAGCGTCTCGCCTCCGCGCTCGAGCCCGGCTTGTCCGACACCCAGCTCGCCGCGCTCGCGGCGCTGGAACGGCACGGGGCGATGACGCCGGGCGAGCTGGCGGACCACGAGAAGGTGCAGCCGCCGTCCATGACCAGGGTGATCACGGCGCTCGAGGAGCGCGCGCTCGTGACGCGCGCAGCCCACTCGACCGACCGGCGGCAGGTGCTCCTGACCGCGACCGACCTGGGCAAGGACGTCGTGCACCAGACCCGGCGTCTCCGGGAGGCGTGGCTGGCACAGCGGCTGCGCGAGCTGACGCCGCAGGAACGAGCCCTTCTCCGGCAGGCGGCACCGATTCTGGAGAAGCTCAGCCAGTCCTGACGAGCGCGCGCCGCGGCGGCCGGACCTTCGGCTCGCTGCATACCCGCAACTACCGGCTGTTCGCGGCCGGCCAGGTCGTCTCCAATACCGGCAGCTGGATGCAGCGGGTCGCGCAGGACTGGCTGGTCCTGGAGCTCACCCACAACAGCGGGACCGCGCTCGGCATCACGACCGGGCTGCAGTTCGCGCCGATGCTGGCCAGCATGTGGGGCGGCATGATCGCCGACCGCTATCCCAAGCGGATCACGCTGATGGTGACGCAGGCGCTGATGGGCTGCCTCGCGCTGGTCCTCGGCCTGCTCGCGCTGACCGGCACCGTGCGGATCTGGCACATCTACGTGATGGCGTTCGCCCTGGGCATGGTGACGGTCGTGGACAACCCGACCCGGCAGTCGTTCGCCGTCGAGATGGTCGGCCGCGATGGCATGGCGAACGCCATCGCGCTCAACAGCGCGGTCTTTAACCTGGCCAGGATCGCCGGCCCCGCCGTCGCCGGGCTGGTGATCGGGGCCGTCGGCACGCCGGCCGCCTTCCTGGTGAACGCCGCATCCTACGGCGCAGTGATCATCGGCCTGAAGCTCATGCGCCCCGAGGAGCTGTACCACGTCGAGCGGTCCCCCCGGCAACCCGGTCAGCTGCGCGAGGCGGTGGACTATGTCCGCGCCCGGCCGCAGCTGTGGATCACGATGATCCTCATCTTCTTCGTCGCCACGTTCGGGATGAACTTCCAGGTGACGAACGCCCTCATGTCGCGCGCGGTGTTCCATACGGGCGCGAGCGCGTTCGGCCTTGCCTCGACCATGTTCGCGGTGGGGGCGCTCGGCGGCGCGCTGATCGCGGCCCGCCGGAGCCGGCCGACGCTGCGGCTGCTGATGGCGATGTCGTTCGCGTTCA
>DAIOWC010000289.1:0-4499 GCA_036758685.1 Streptosporangiaceae bacterium
AACCGGGCGACGGCCTTGCCGACTGTGCCTGCTCCTAGTATTCCGGCGGTTGGTGCCATTTCGATTTCCTCTCGATGTGGATCGCCCCGGCAAGTCTGGAGGCTGTGATGTTCCCCCGGTTCTCCGGCCGTCACGCCTGGCGCGGCCAATCGTCTGATGGCTCGCCTAATGTGGGCGCATGGTGCACGAGCTGTCCCGCCAGGAGGCGCGCCGGATCGCCATCCGGGCGCAGCGGCTGGATGCACCGAGACCAAAGAGCCTCGTGGACCTCGTCCGTCATTTCGGCGTCCTGCAGATCGACATGACCATGGCCGTCGCGCCGAGCGCCGACCTGGTGTGCTGGAGCCGGCTGGGCTCTGCATACCGGCCGACTGACCTTGAGGCTCTGCTCGAGGACCGGTCCCTGGTCGAGTACCGCTCGGTGATCCGTCCGGGCGAGGACATCGCCTTGTTTCGCGCGCAGATGGCGCAGTGGCCCGGGCGAGGGCGGCTGCCCGACTGGGAGCACGGGATAGCGGCCTGGGTGGAGGCGAACCGTGCCTGCCGGGAGGAGATCCTGCAGTGGCTGCGCTCGGAAGGACCGCTGCCGGCTCGCGAGCTCCCGGATAACTGCGCCGTCCCGTGGCGCTCCACGGGCTGGACGAACCATCGGAACGTCATGAAGCTCCTGGAGTTCATGGAGCAGCGGGGTGAGGTCGCGGTATCGGGGCGAAATGGCTGGGAACGGCTGTGGGACCTCGCCGACCGGGTATACCCGGACAGCCCCGTGATGCCGGTCGAGGAGGCCCGCGCGTGGCGCTGCCAGCGCCGGCTGAAATCGCTCGGGATCGCACGGAGCACCGGACCGGAGTGCCCGGCGGAGCGGCAGGACGTGGGCGAGACAGGCGAGCCGGCCGTGATCGAGGGCGTCCGGGGCACGTGGCGGGTGGATCCGGAGCAACTCGGGCGGACGTTCCGCGGCCGCGCGGCTCTGCTGTCGCCGCTGGACCGGCTCATCGTGGACCGCAAACGCATGGCCGAGATATTCGAGTTCGACTACACCCTGGAGATGTACAAGCCCGCGGCCAGGCGTCGCTGGGGCTACTACGCCCTGCCGATCCTGTATGGCGACCGGCTGGTCGGCAAGCTGGACGCGGAGGCCGACCGGCGCGCCTGCGTGTTCCGGGTCAACGCGATTCACCGGGACACGGACTTCACCGAGGCCATGACCGACGAGATCGATCAGGAGATCCGGGACCTCGCGCAGTGGCTTCAGCTGCACATTGAGTTCGCGTAGTCCGTCAGCCTCACGGGCGATCGGCCAGGCCGCGCAGCAACTGCGCGAGAAGGCGGGCGAGCTGGGCCTGCTGGGCCGGTTCAAGCACGTCCACGAGGCTCTGCTCGTGGCACAGCAGGGAATCGACTCCTGCTTCGACCTCGCGGTGGCCCTGCTCGGTCAGCTCGATGAAGACGAGCCGGGACCCAGGGGCTGGCGGCAGCCGCCGGACGACCCCGGCCCGCCGCGCCCGCTCGACGCGCTGGGTAATGGCTCCGGCCGTGACGAGGCAGCGCGCGGCGAGATCCCGTGTCGACAGCCGGTACGGCGGGCCGCTCCGGCGCAGCGTGCTCAGCAGGTCGAGCGTGGCCGCGTCCATGCCCACGGTGGCCAGCGTCCGGCGCCGTTCCTCGGATAGCAGCTTGGCCGCCTGCCAGACGCGGGTGATGATCCCGATCGACTCGACCGGCAGGCCCGGGCGCTCGCGGGCCCAGGCGCCCGAGATCTCATCCGCATGGGCAGCCGCCATCTCGCCCCGCGATGTCACGCTGGTAGTCTCGCACACGACGTTTAGTGCTAAACGAGAACCCGCCGGGGCAAGGGAGAAGATGTGCGCCAGGTCGTAGTCACCGGAGGCGGCAGCGGGATCGGGAAGGCGATCGCCGCGGCGTTCGCGAAGGCCGGAGATGAGGTGGTCATCACGGGCCGCCGCCAGCCACCGCTGGCTGATACGGCCGCGGAGCTTGGCCCGGGCGTGCGGGCAGTCAGTTTCGATGCGTCCGATCCCGCTCAGGTCGACCGTGCGGTCGCGGACTTGCCACCGGTCGTCGACGTCCTGGTGAATAACGCCGGAGGCAACACCGACATGGGCGCTCCCGAGCCGGCCAGCCTGGCCGAGCTCGCGGCCGCGTGGCGGGCCAATCTCGACGCCAACGTCGTGTCCGCAGTCCTTGTGACCTCGGCGCTCCGGGACCGGCTGGGCCGCGGTGGTGCCGTGATCAGCTTCAGTTCCATTGCGGCCCACCGCGGCGGGGCCGGGTCCTACTCGGCCGCCAAGGCGGCGGTCGAGGCCTGGAATCTCACCCTGGCCCAGGATCTGGGCCGGGATCAGATCACGGCGAACGTCGTGGCGCCCGGGTTCATCGACGGCACCGAGTTCTTCCGCGGGCGCATGACCGACCAGCGGCGGTCGGCGCTGATCGGCCAGGCTGCGAACGGCCGGGCCGGCAACGTCGAGGACATCGCCGGCACTGTGCTGTTTCTCGCCTCGCCCGCAGCCAGCCACATCACCGGGCAGACGATCCACGTCAACGGCGGCGCCCTGAGCTAACCGTCAGCCCGGAATCCGCGCGCGGCCGCGAAGAATGCGTGAAGACCCGGGGTCCCCGCGTTAAGAACGCATCAAGATCACCGGAAACGGCACGATCTGGCGGTCAACTGTCCTTGTGGAGGGGATCGAGGACCCGCTGGAGCCGGCCGAGGTTGGCCTCCCTGACTGGCCTGGGTATGCCGAGGGCATGGGGGCGGATCTGGGGGAATCAGACTGGCCGGGACCGGGCTGGCCGGGGCCGGGCTGGCCCGGACCGGCGCGCCTGCGGAACGGGCGAAGGCGCGGTCTGTCCGCGCCGCTTGCGCTCCCGGCCGGATTCGGCGCACTCCTGGTAGTCGGCGCAGCCTCGGCGGCGAGCCACGGCGGCCTGTCGGCTGGCTGGGTGACGATCCTGGCTGTGGTCATCGTCGCGGCCGGATGTGCCGTCGCTGAGCCCGTCGTCGCCCCGGTGCTGGCGGTCATCGGGTGGCTTACCGTGACCGCTTTTTCCCGGCCGCCGTACGGCCAGCTTCAGGTGACCGGCTCGGACTCGGCCCGGGCGGCCATCGCCATCGCCGTCAGCGCGGCCGCAGCCGCCGCGGCCGGAGTGGTAGTGCGGCATCTCGCCGCATCGTTCACACTGTTTATCGTGGATGTTTCGGCGAGCGACCCCGGCGGCGAGCAGGCTGCCGCCCGTCGCCAGCGCCGGATAACCGACCTGTCCGGCGGCATCGGCCCGCGCCGCGTCCTGATCGGCGTCCTGCTGGCCATGTGCGGCCTGCCGCTCCTGACGCTGGCCCTGTCGGCGCATAGCCTGCGCCTCGACCTTGGCGACGATCTTCTCGTCTACCTGGTGGCCGTCGTCGCGGTCGCGGTTGTCGGCGGATTCTGGCCCGCGGTCCTGGCCGCGGTGGCGGCGAGCCTGCTGGTGAACTGGTACTTCACGCCGCCCGTGCACACTCTCACGATCGCGGACGGCAAGAGCCTGCTCGCGCTGCTGCTCTTCGTGACCGTGGCGGTGACGGTCAGCAGCGTCGTGCACCTGGCCGCGCTGCGGGCCAGGCAGGCTGCCCGCAGTACCGAGGAGGCACAGGATCTGCTGGCGCTCGCCCGGACCGTGCTGGGCGGCGAGGACAATCCGTCCGCGGTCCTGGGTCATCTCACCGCCAGCCGCGGCGGCCAGGCCGGCCTGTTCGAGCGGTCAGGCGAGGCGTGGGTGCGGGTAGCGGCCAGCGGGATAGCCGGGCCCGATGACCCGCTGGTGCACGCGGTCGCCCGCGACGACCTGGTGCTGGAGGTTTCCGGGCAGCACCGCCCCTTGTCACCCCGGCTGCTGGACGGCATGGCCGCGCAGCTGGCCGCGGCCCTGGACCGGGACCGGCTCCGGACCCAGGCCGCGCAGGCCGAGGCCCTGGCCGAGGGCAACCGGATGCGCACCGCCCTGCTCGCGGCCGTCAGCCACGACCTCCGGACGCCCCTCGCGTCGATCAAGGCCAGCGTCTCCACCCTGCGGCAGACCGACGTGGAATGGACCGAGGCCGACGAGGCCGCGCTCCTCGCGACGATCGAGAAGTCCGCGGACCGGCTCGACGCCCTGATCGGCAACCTGCTGGACATGAGCCGCCTGACCACCGGCTCCCTGCAGCCGTTCCTGCGGGCGACGGCGATCGACGAGGTCGCGCCGATCGCACTGCGGGGCCTGGACGGCGGCAGCGAGCTGGAGATGGAGGTCCCGGACGGACTCCCGCTCGTGCTGACCGACCCCGGCCTGCTCGAGCGCGTGCTGGCCAACCTGTTCGCCAACGCGCTGGCCTACTCCCCCGCCGGCCGGCGGCCGCGGCTCCGGGCCGGCAGTGTCGCAAACGGCAGCGCCGACGGCGGTGTTACAAACGGCAGTGTCGTGCTGGAGATCATCGACCATGGCCGTGGCGTTCC
>DAIOWC010000289.1:4599-6913 GCA_036758685.1 Streptosporangiaceae bacterium
GTGTTACAAACGGCAGTGTCGTGCTGGAGATCATCGACCATGGCCGTGGCGTTCCGGACGAGCTGAAGGAGCGGATGTTCGAGCCGTTCCAGCGGCTGGACGCGCGCGGCGCCGACCCGACTGGCGGCACCGGCGTCGGCCTCGGGCTGGCCGTCGTCAAGGGCTTCCTGGACACCATGGGCGGAACCGTGCACGCGACCGACACTCCCGGCGGCGGGCTCACGATGCGCGTCCTGCTGCCGTGCGCGGCCACGGCCGCGAGCGCGGCCGAGGTGCCGGCCAGCTCATGACCAAGGTCCTCGTGATCGACGATGAGGCCCCCATCCTGCGCGCCCTGAAGATCAACCTGACCGCGCGCAAGTATGAGGTCAGCACCGCCGCCGACGGGACCTCAGGGCTCGCCGCCATGGCCCGCGAGCGTCCCGACGTGCTCATCCTCGATCTCGGGCTGCCCGACATGGACGGGACCGACGTCATCAGGGGAGTCCGCGGCTGGAGTACCACTCCGATCATCGTCTTGTCGGCCTGGGGCCAGGAAAGCCAGAAGGTCGCGGCCCTTGACGCCGGTGCCGATGACTATGTCACCAAGCCGTTCGGCATGGATGAGCTGCTCGCGCGGCTGCGTGCCGCGGTCCGCCGGGCCTCCCCGGCGCCGGACGAGCCGGTCATCGTGACCGGCGAGTTCACCGTGGACCTGGCCAGCAAGCGCGTGACGCGGGCGGGCGCGGACGTCCGGCTGACGCCGACCGAATGGCAGATGCTTGAGGTTCTCGCCAGGAACGCTGACAAGCTGGTAACTCAGCGCCAGCTCCTGCATGAAGTCTGGGGTCCCGGATACCAGAACGAGGCCAACTACCTGCGTGTCCACATGGCTAACCTGCGCCGCAAACTCGAGCCCGACCCCTCGGCCCCGCGCTACCTGCTCACCGAGCCCGGCATCGGATACCGCTTCCGGCCCTGAGCAGGGCGGGTGCGGCTATTTCTTGCTGCTGCCCCCGCTCGGCTGCAGCTCGTAGGTCGGGTTGAAGATCGTCGGCTCGCCGTTGCGGCTGGTCAGCCGGCCGTGCACCACGATGCGCCGGCCAGGCTCGATACCGCCGATCTTCCGCCGGCCGAGCCACACCAGCGTGACCTTCCCGGTCCCGTCCCACAGCTCGGCTTCCATACTCAGGCTGCCGCCGCTTGGCCGCAGCGTGACCGCCCGCAGCATTCCTCCGAGCTCTACCCGCTGCCGCTGCTGGGTCTCCGAGATCGGGACCACTCGTCCGCCGCCTGACCCGGTCAGCGAGGCGACTTCCTGCTGGATCTCGGCCGCGTGCTGCTTCTCGCGGTCGCCGGCCGGCTGCTTGGGCTCAAGCTTGCCTGGTATCAGCCGGCCGCCCATCAGCGGATCGGGGGTCTTGGCCGCCCGGGCCGCCGACTGCAGCTGGTAAGGGACGCTCGCCACGACGACGCCGCGCTCCAGCAGGAGCCTGGCCTTCAGCCGCAGCGCGCTCTGGTTGTGCAGCGCCTGCTCCCACCAGTGCCCGAGGACGTACTCGGGGATGTACACGGTGACGATGTCGCGCGGGCTCTCGCGCCGCAGGCGCCGCACGTAGGCGATGACGGGGCGGGTGATCTCCCGGTACGGCGACGAGACCACCGTGAGCGGCACCGGCATCCCGCTGCGGTCCCATTCGCCCTGCAGGCGCGCGGTCTCCGCCTCGTCCACGTCTACGGTGAGCGCCTCCATCCGGGCTGGCCGGGTGGCCTTGGCATAGGCCAGCGCGCGCAGCGTCGGCAGGTGCAGCTTGGATACGAGCACGATCGCGATGTTGCTGGCCGGCAGGGTGAGCGCTATCTCCTCGTCGGGGGTCAGCTCGAGCGCGACGCTCTGGTAGTGCTGGCGGACGCCGCGCATCGTGAACCAGATCACGACCATCGCCGCGACGGCGATCCAGGCACCGTCAGCGAACTTGCTGATCACGACGATCACCAGGACCGCCCCGGTGACACAGGCACCGATCCCGTTGATGGTCCGGGACCTGATCATCCGCCGCCGCTCGCTGGTCTCGGTCGTGGTGCGCAGCAGCCGGTTCCAGTGCCGGATCATGCCGGTCTGGCTGCACGTGAACGAGACGAAGACGCCCACGATGTAGAGCTGGATGAGCCGGGTCGGCGAGGCATTGAACGCGACGATCAGCACGATCGCGAAGCCGGACAGCAGCAGGATCCCGTTGCTGAAGGCCAGCCGGTCGCCCCGGGTGTGCAGCTGCCGGGGCAGGTACCCGTCGCGGGCCAGGATCGAGGCCAGCACCGGGAAGCCGTTGAACGC
>DAIOWC010000290.1:0-6907 GCA_036758685.1 Streptosporangiaceae bacterium
ACTCGGCCTACTCGGCCTGGGTTGCCATCTCGGTGGGCTGCAACAACACCTGCACTTTCTGCATCGTGCCCAGCCTGCGCGGCCGAGAAGAAGACCGGCGGCCCGGCGACGTGCTCGCGGAGATCGGGGCGCTGGCGGCCGAGGGTGTGCTGGAGATCACGCTGCTCGGCCAGAACGTGAACTCCTACGGGGTCGGATTCGGCGATCGCCTGGCGTTCGGCAAGCTGCTCCGGGCCTGCGGTGAGATCGATGGCCTGGAGCGGGTCAGGTTCACCTCGCCGCACCCGCGCGACTTCACGGACGACGTCATCGACGCCATGGCGGAGACGCCGAACGTGATGCCGCAACTGCACATGCCGCTGCAGTCCGGCTCCGACCGGGTGCTGCGGGCCATGCGGCGCGCCTACCGGCGGGACAAGTACCTGGCGATCCTGAACCGGGTCCGCGCCGCGATGCCCGCTGCCGCGATCACGACCGACATCATCGTGGGCTTTCCCGGCGAGACCGAGCAGGACTTCGCCGACACCCTCGACCTGGTCCGGGAGGCCAGGTTCGCCGGCGCGTTCACCTTTCAGTACTCGATCCGGGCGGGGACGCCCGCGGCCGAGATGCCCGACCAGGTCCCGCCGGAGGTGGTGGCCGAGCGGTACGAGCGGCTCGCCGCCCTGGTCGCCGAGGTGTCGCTGGCCGAGAACACGAAACTCGTCGGCGCCGAGGTCGAGGTGCTTGTGGCCACGGGCGAGGGCCGCAAAGACAGCGTGACCCATCGCATGTCCGGCCGGGCCAGGGACAACCGGCTCGTGCATTTCGCTCCGCCGGATCCGGCCCCGCGGCCGGGCGACGTGATCACGACGGTCGTGACGAGCGCGTCGCCGCACTACCTGCTGGCCGACGCGCCGGCCAGCAGCGTCCGGCCGACCCGCGGCGGCGACGCGTGGGCCGCGAGACAATCGGCTCCGGACGCCAGCCGGGTGCTCCTCGGCATGCCCACGGTGCGCCCCGCCTGAGTGGACACCCCCTGAATGGACACGGCCTGAACGGACACGGCCTGAACGGGCACCGCCGGACAAGAAAACGGGCGGCCGGGCCCTAATCGGGCCGGGCCGCCCGGTTCACAGCTTTGCGGGCAGCAGCCGCCTACCTATTCTTCGTCCTCGAAGTCTTCATCTGCGTCATCGTCGTCAATGTCGATGCCGTCGATGCCGTCGGTGTCGTAGTCGGCTGTGCCGATTTCTTCGGCGTCGGACTCAATGCCGTTGGACGCCGTGATGTCATCGCCGTAGCTCATTGATTCCCCCGGATTGTGCGGCTGTCCGGCCGCGGTTGCGACTGCATGGACCTACCCTGCCCCTGCCAAACTGAAGCCATGCTAAGACCCGTGGTGGCGGTTGTGGGGCCTACTGCGGCCGGCAAGTCGGAGCTGTCGCTGGCCCTGGCCAGGGCGCTGGACGGCGAGGTCATCAACGCCGATTCCATGCAGCTCTACCAGGGCATGGACATCGGCACGGCCAAGCTCACGACCTCCGAACGGGGCGGGATCCCGCATCACCTGCTCGACATCTGGCCGGTCACCCAGACGGCCAGCGTCTCGGAGTACCAGGTGCTGGCGCGGGCCGTCATCGAGGACATCCAGCGGCGCGGCCAGACCCCGATCCTGGTCGGCGGGTCCGGCCTGTACGTGCGCGCGGCGATCGACAAGCTGCAGTTTCCCGGCACCGACCCGGATCTGCGCGCAACGCTGGAGGCCGAGCTGGCCGAGGTCGGCCCGGCCCGGCTGCACGCCCGGCTGGCCTCCGTCGACCCGGCGGCGGCCGCGGCGATCCTGCCAGGCAACGGGCGCCGGATCGTCAGGGCACTCGAGGTAGTGCAGCTGTCCGGCGGTCCCTTCACCGCGACGCTGCCGCAGTATGAGTCCGCCTTCCCGACCGTCCAGCTCGGCATCCACCTGCCCCGCCCTGAGCTTGACCGCCGGATCGCTGTCCGGGTCGGCCGGATGTGGGACCTTGGCCTGGTCGCGGAGGTGCGGCGGCTGGCCGCGGCGGGCCTGCGCGAGGGCAGGACCGCGAGCCGGGCGCTCGGGTACGCCCAGGTGCTCGCCTTCCTCGATGGTCACTGGTCGGAGGAGCAGGCGATGGCCCAGACCATCCAGGCGACGCGGCGGTTCGCGCGGCGGCAGGAGTCGTGGTTCAGGCGCGACCCGCGAGTCATCTGGCTGGACGGCACCGCCGCCGAACTGGGCCGCCGGGCGCTGGACGCCTGCGCCGGCCCATAGCATCGAGTTCATGCAGTTCGCTAAGGGGCACGGGACGGGCAACGACTTCGTGATCTTGCCGGATCCCGGCGACCGGCTGCACCTGACGGCCGAGACCGTGGCCTGGATCTGTGACCGGCATCGGGGGATCGGCGGCGACGGAATCCTCCGGGTAGTCCGGGCCGGCGCGGACCAGGGCGCCGAGTGGTTCATGGATTACCGCAACGCCGATGGCAGCCTGGCGGAAATGTGCGGGAACGGGGTGCGGGTTTTCGCGCGCTACCTGCTGGAAGCCGGGCTCGCCTCGGGACCGGAGCTGCCGATCGCCACCAGGGCGGGCCTCCGGATCGTCCGGGAGGAGCCGGACGGCGAGTTCACCGTCGACATGGGCGGCGCGAGCGTGACGGGGGAGGGCGCGGTCCAGCTCGGGCGCGAGCGGCTGGACGGGCTGGCCATCTCGGTGGGGAACCCCCACCTGGCCTGCGTGGTCGACGGGCCGGTAGCCGCCTTCGACTTGGCGGCGCCGCGGTCGCTGAGCGGCGATGAGGTCAACGTGGAGGTCGTGCGGATTACCGGCGACCATGAGCTGGAGATGCGGGTCCACGAGCGCGGATCGGGGCTGACACTGTCGTGCGGGACCGGGGCGGTCGCGGCTGCGGTGGCCGCCGCCGTGACCGTGGGTGACTGGCGGGCGGAGCTTGACCGGCCCTGGCGGGTCGTCGTTCCCGGCGGAAGGCTGACCGTCACGCCGAGCGCAACGGTCAGCCTTCTCACCGGACCTGCAGAAATCGTGGCGACCGGCGACCTTCGCTGCGGCGCCGAGCCCGCCATGGCTACAGGCTCGCGGCGCGCGGCCGGGACGGGGCCGGCGGGCCGGTGAGCTTCAGGCCGGCGTGGATGAGCGTCCATCCGGCCCGCTCCCTGACGCTGGCCCTGGGCGTGGCGGCCGCGGCGACCAGATGGCGGTCGGCGGCGTCGTTGTAGATCTGGGTCTGGCGGTCGTTGGCCAGCTGATCGAGCAGCTGCGTGTTCATGGCAGCACGTTCCTTTCTAGGTTCCCGTTTTGTTTGTAGGACCTCACGCTGCGTCCGGTGCAAGCCCGGACTTGGCGCGGCCCTTGCTAATCCGGATATCGCCGCTGATAGTGCGGCAATTGATTGCGATCTCTGGCGGCTCGCCCGCCTCGTCCGTGCCGTCGGCGCTGGCATCGAGGTCGCTGCGGACGCTGCCGGACAGGCTGGACAGCTCCATGAAGACCCCGAGGCCCTGGACGACGGTGACGCTGACGTCGCCGGAGACGGCGTTCAGCTCGGCGAGGCCGGTGGCGAAGTCCCGGACCTGTATGTCGCCGCTGGCCGTCCGGATGGCGACGGGCCCGCCCGGATCGGCCACGGCGACGTCACCGCTGGCGGCGCTGATCCGGACCTCGCCGCCGGCCCTGGCGACCCGAACGTCGCCCGAGGCGGTCTTGGCCATGACGTCGATGGCGGCATCGCCGACGAACACGTCGCCGCTGGCGGTCTCGACCTCCACCGGCCCGAGCGCCGAGGCGATCGTGACATCACCGCTTGCGGTGTGCAGGTTCAGCCGGCCGAGGCGGCCGACGCAGGAGATGTCCGCGGAGGCAGTGCGAACCTCGAGGCCCGATCCGGCCGGCGCCTTGATGGTGAGGTCCAGGCCCTTGCGGCGGCGGAAGCTGGTCATCCGCGGGCCACTCACGGAGAGCCGGCCGTGGTCGAACTCGACCCGGATCTCGCTCAGCAGGTCATCGATGCTGTCGCTGCCGCGGCTGGAGACGATCTCGACCGAGATCGTGTCGGTCTCCTCGCCAGAGACCGCGACGCTGCCTGAAGCCCAGGAGCTGACGGAGATCGTGGCTGGTTCGGGGCAGGGGAAATCCCAGTTCGTCATGGCTGTCGTCCTTCTGGAGGTAGTTAGCTGCGGGCGAAGCCCGTGTAGCGCTTGCCGACGCTCGGCCGCGCGGTGCGGCCAGACGGCGAGCTGAGTGCCTGGGTGACGGCCCGGACCAGCCACGCGTTCACCGACACGCCGGCGGTATCGGCCGCGGTCTCGACCCTGGCCTTCAGGGTCTCGGGCATGCGCAGGGTGAGCCGGGTCTGGCCGGCGTCGCCGGTCTCGTCGACCGGGATGTCGGCGGGTCCGTCCTCGTCGTCGTGGCTGATCGTGACGACGAACTCTGGCTCCATGCCGGAAAGGCGGACGTCGATGACGGCGCCCTCCAGCCGGGTGCTGATCTCGTCGGCGGCGGCAGACAGTACGTCGAGCAGGGCCAGCCGGACCGAGGAGTCAAGCGACTCGGCCAGCATCTCTGCCGCCCTGGAGACGTCCTCGCTGGCGAACCGGGTGATCGCCAGGAGCTCCCGTCGGAGTGATTCCGCGTACTCGCTGAGATCCATGACACCATCATGACGTCACCGATGACGTCTGTCAAGTCGCATCTGACGTCGAACGTGCCGTCGTCGTGCCGTCAGTCGTGACATCTCGTCGACGTCAGGGCGAAGTCGAAGAACTGCGCAGAAAAATGGCTATTGCGAAAGGCGTGTTATTGGCTGAATATTGAGCAAGCTCGACAAATGAATACGCACCGCATCCGTGGATCCGGCCTGGTGGGGCGGGCGGGCCGGTCGTGTCAGCACTACCGGAGGACGCGATGAGCCCGTCTCGCAGTAAGAGCCCGGTGGCGTGGGTGGTGGCATCCATCCTGCTGCTCGTGGCGGTGATTGCCTCGTTCTGGGTGCCGATCTACGCGCGCAGCGCACCCAAGCTCGGGGCCTTCCCCTTCTTCTACTGGTTCCAGCTGATCCTGGTGCCCGCCGTCGCCATCGTCTCCTGGATCGCCTACCTGCTGGTCCGGTCCGGGCGCCCGGCTCCCGCCTCGGCGCCGGCCGCCGAGCCCGAGCCCCCGCCGACAGCCCCGCCGCCAGCCCCGAGCGGACCGGAGGCAGCGCTATGACGCACGTCAACGCAGTCTCGCTGACGATCGTGATCGTCCTGTTCGCGATCGTGACCGCCGTCGGCTTCTCGGCGGCCCGGTGGCGCCGCGGCGAAGAGATGATGCAGCTGAACCAGTGGGGCCTGGCCGGGCGCGGCTTCGGCTCGGTCATCACCTGGTTCCTGCTCGGCGGCGACCTCTACACGGCGTACACGTTCATCGCGGTCCCGGCTCTCGTCTACGGGACCGGCGCGGCCGGGTTCTACGCGCTGTCCTACACGGTCATGGTGTTCCCGATCGTCTTCGTGTTCGCGCCGCGGCTGTGGTCGGTGGCCAAGGTCCATAACTACGTCACCCCGGCCGACTTCGTGCGGGGCCGGTACGGTTCCCGCGGCCTGAGCCTGGCCGTGGCCGCGACCGGCATCCTCGCGACCATGCCGTACGTCGCGCTGCAACTCGTCGGCATCCAGGCCGTGCTCACCGTCATGGGCCTGTCCGGCAGCTCCAACGGGTTCGTCCGGGACCTGCCGCTGCTGATCGCGTTCGCGATCCTGGCCGGGTACACCTTCCTCGCCGGGCTGCGGGCACCCGCCCTCACCGCGTTCATCAAGGACACGCTTATCTACGTGATGGTCCTGGTGGCGATCTTCTACATCCCGACCCGGCTCGGCGGCTGGAGTCACATCTTCGGTGCCGCGTCCGCGCATCTGAAGACGACCAACCCGGCCACCGGCAAGCCGTTCGGCGGTCTGATCACGAGCTCGGCGGGCGAGTGGGCGTACGCGACACTCGCGCTCGGCTCGGCGCTGGCGCTGTTCATGTACCCGCACGCCGTCACCGGGGTGTTCGCGTCCAAGGACCGCAATGTCATCAGGCGGAACATGGCGGTGCTCCCCGCCTACTCGCTCGTCCTCGGCCTGATCGCGCTGCTCGGCTACATGGCGCTGGCGTCACCCGCCGTGGTGGCCGGGGTCAAGGCGGGCGGCAAGAACGCTCAGCTCTCTGTGCCGCTGCTGTTCGAGCACATGTTCCCGAGCTGGTTCGCCGGCGTCGGCTACGCGGCGATCGTGATCGGGGCGCTGATCCCGGCGGCGATCATGTCGATCGCCGCGGCGAACCTGTTCACCCGCAATATCTACGTCGAGTTCTTCAAACGGGATGCGAGCCCGGCCCATCAGACCAGGGTCTCCCAGTGGGCCTCGCTGGCCGTCAAGGCGGGCGCGCTCGCGTTCGTCTTCTGGCTGCCCAAGACGTTCTCGATCAACCTGCAGCTGCTCGGCGGGATCTGGATCCTGCAGACGTTCCCGGCGATCGTCGTGGGCCTGTACACCCGGTGGATGCATCGCTGGGCGCTGGTCATCAGCTGGGCCGCCGCGATGATCTACGGAACGATCATGGCCTACCGGGTGCCGGTACCTGGGCAGAAGAACTCGCACTTCGGCGGGTCGACCTCGATGATCCTCGGTCACACCATGTACATCGCGGTCGCGGCGTTCGCCATCAACGTGGTCGTTGCCGTGGTCCTCACGCTCGTCTTCAAGGCCGTCAAGCTGCCTGAGGGAGCGGACGAGACGTCGCCGGCGAACTACGAGGCCGACGCCGAGCCGGTGGTCGCGCGCGTTCCGGCCGCCGCCGGCACGGCGGGCGCCGGCGCCTGACCAAGGAGGGAGGCGGCCGCACCGCGGCCGCCTCCCGCTCAGTAG
>DAIOWC010000291.1:0-6882 GCA_036758685.1 Streptosporangiaceae bacterium
CAGAAGGTCATCCTCATCACCGGCGCCTCCAGCGGCTTCGGCAACCTCGCCGCCCGGGCGCTCGGCCGGGCGGGTTACACGGTCTACGCCGGGATGCGGGCCACCGCCGACCGCAACGCCAAGGCGGCCGAAGAGCTGGCCGAGCTGTCGGCGGCCGAGGCGATCGACGTCCGGGGCATCGAGATGGACGTCCAGGATCAGGCCTCGGTCGACGAGGCGGTCACCGCGATCGGCGCCGAGCAGGGGCGCCTGGACGTCGTGGTGCACAACGCCGGGCACATGGTCCTCGGCCCGGTCGAGGCGTTCACCCCCGGGCAGCTCGCCGACCTGTACGACGTCAACGTCCTGAGTACCCAGCGGGTCAACCGCGCCGTCCTGCCGCACCTGCGGGCACGCGGCCAGGGCCTGCTGGTGTGGGTGGGCAGCTCCAGCACCCGCGGCGGCCACCCGCCGTTCCTGGCGCCGTACTTCGCGGCCAAGGCGGGCATGGACGCCCTCGCCGAGAGCTACGCCGCCGAGCTGATCAAGTTCGGCATCGAAACCGTCATCGTCGTCCCCGGCGCCTACCCCAGCGGCACCAACCACTTCGCCGACGCCGGCGCGCCCGCCGACCAGCGGCGGGCCGCCGAATACGACGAGCTCTACGGGAAGCTGCGCGAGGTCATCAACCAGAACGTGGCCGGCATCTTCCCCGACGGCCACGACGCCGCGGAAGTCGCCGACGAGATCGTGCGGGTGATCGGGCTGCCCGCCGGGCAGCGGCCGTTCCGCACCCACATCGACCCCAGCCGCGACGGCAGCGAAGTGGTCTGCGCGGTCAGCGACCGCGTCCGGGCCGAGTTCTACCACCGCATCGGCATCGCCGAGCTGCTGCCCGTACGCGCGAGCCTCTAGGCAACCCGCGAAAAAAATCGCCGCATAAGGAGACATCATCATGCCATTCGCGAACTTCAAGGTGCCCGCCCGTTCCCTGACCGCCGGGCAGAAGGAAGCCGTCGTGCACCGCGCCACCGACCTGCTGGCCGAGGTCTACGGTGAGGCCGCGCGCCCCAACACCATGGTCCTGGTCGAAGAAGTGGCCGACGGTGGCTGGGGCATCGGCGACCGCGTGCTCACCCTGGCGATGATCCAGGTCGCTAGCGATGGAGGTGCTTCGGATGACAACACCGCCTCGTCCTGAACCGCGCCGTCCCGCCGCACAGGTGCGCGCCTCGACCGTGCTCATTACTGGCGCCGCTACGGGTATGGGCGCTCTCGCCTCCCGGTCGCTCGCCGCGCGGGGCCACACCGTGTACGCGTCGATGCGGGACCCCGACGGGGCGAACGCCAAGCGGGCCGCCGCGCTCCGCGACGGGGTCGACGGTGAGATACGCCCGCTCGAGCTGGACGTACTCGACGACGCGTCGGTGGACGCTGCGGTTGGCCGCGTCATCGAGCGGTCCGGGCGTCTTGATGTGCTCGTCAACAACGCCGGCCACATGTACTACGGAATCACCGAGGCTTTCACGCCGGATGAGCTGATGAGCTCGTACGCGACCAATTGCGCGGGGGCGCACCGGGTCACCCGCGCGGTGCTGCCGCACCTGCGCCGGCAGCGCGGGGGGCTGCTGCTGTGGGTCGGGTCGGGCTCGACTCGCGCGATCCCGCCGTACCTCGGGCCGTACTCGATCGCCAAGGCCGCTTTTGACGCGCTGGCGGAGTCGTTCGCCTGGGACGTCGAATCTCTCGGAGTCGACACGACGATCATCCATCCCGGCATCTTCACCGAAGGCACCTCTCACTTCGCCGATGCGGCGCGGCCGGGCGACGCGGCGCGGGCGTCCGAGTACGACGGGACGCCGGCCAGACGCCATCTCGATTCCATGCTCCAGGACACCGAGCGGCTGTTCACCGACGGCCGCTCTCCCGATCCTCAGATCGTCGCGGACGAGATCGTCCGGATCGTCGAGCTGCCCGCCGGCCAGCGACCTCGCAGGACGGTCGCCGACGGCTCTGACTACGGCGCCGAGATCATCAACGGCGCCGCCGAAGAACTGCGCATCCGGCTCGCCCGCCGAATGCACATCACCAGCCTTCTCGGCAGCGAAGGCCGGCCAATCCCGCCCAGCGGGGCGCTCCCGGCGTAGCCCGGCGAAAGGAGATCCATCATGACTTCAGAGACCTTCGATGTAGTGGTCGTCGGCGGCGGGCACAACGGCCTGGTGACCGCGGCCTACCTGGCCCGGGCAGGGAAGCGCGTAGCCGTCTTGGAGCGCAACCGCTACTTCGGCGGCGGTGTCGCGACCCTCGAGATGACGCAGCCGGGCTTCCGCCACGAGCGACACTCGGCCATGCACGTGACGATCATGGCCAACCCCTTGATCGCGAAAGACGAGCTCGGGCTGATCAGCCGCTACGGCCTCGCATACGCAAAGCCGACAACGTCTTTCGGCGCCGTCTTCGAGGACGGCGACTGGATCGGGCTCTCCCCGGACCGGAAGGCGACGATGGCGTCGATCGCCGCGGTCTCGCCCGCCGACGCCGAGTCCTACAGCCGGTTCGCGGACTTCGCCGCAGAAGCGATGTCGGCGCTCATCCCCGCGTTCTTCGCCCCGCCAGTTTCGCTCGGCCAGACCCTGGCGGGCATGGAAAGCACCGCGTCGGGCCGGCAACTGGCCCGAATGACGATGCAGAGCGCGCACGACGTCATCTGCGAGGCCTTCGAAAATGACAAGGTCCGCACGGCGATGCTCCGGCTTGTCAACGAGATCCTGCTGATTCACCCCGAGGAAGCGGGAACGGGCCTGTTCGCGGTGGCCGGGATCGGCTTCGTCGACGGCTACGGCTTCTGCTGGCCCGTGGGCGGCGGCGGCCGGCTCACCGACGCGCTCGTGCGCTGCATCGAGAACGACGGCGGCGTCCTGCGCACAGGCGTCGAGGTCGAGCGCATCACCGTGGAGAACGGGCGCGCGACCGGCGTCGTGACCGCCGCCGGCGAGCAGTACCGGGCCATCGACGCGGTCCTCGCGTCGATACACCCCCACCACCTCGACCGGCACATCGACGGACTCGATCCCGAACTCGTGCGCGAGGCGCACTCGACGAAGCCATCGCACTACACGGCGTTCGTCGTCCACGCTCCGCTCGAGCGCCCGCTCGAGTTCCGCCGCAAGGAGGCTAACGACACCGCGCTGGTCGTCGTCGGCGTCACGTCGCTGGCCGAGTACCTGCGCGACTGCGACCAGCTGCGCCGCGGCCAGGTATCGGACCACCCGCTGCTGTGGAGCACCTCGTTCCCGGACCCCGCACGGGCCCCGGAGGGCAGAGGAGTCCTCGAGGTGTACTGCATGACCACCTACGCCCTCGCCGACGGCGGCCCCGCCGCGTGGGAGGAAAGGATCGAGTCCTACCGAGATACGATTCTCGGCCGTCTGAGCCAGTTCACCCACGGGGTGCCGACCATGCCGGGCGCCACCCCGGTGGTCGTCAGCCCGCTCGACCACGAGCGCGACAGCCCGAGTTTCCCCGGCGGCGACTACAACGGCGTCGGCCTGTACCTCCACCAGATGCTCAACTACAGGCCCACCCCGTCCCTGTCGGACTACACCGTGCCCGGCGTCGCCGGCCTGTACCTAGTGGGCCCTTTCATGCACCCAGGCGGCGGAGTGTCCGGCGGCGGCCGGGCCACCGCCGTCAAGATGCTGACTGACCTCGGGCTCGACCTGCCGGCCACCAGCTAGGTCCTGAACCCCAACCTTTGTGGCCGGCGAGCGGGTAGCGCCGTGACCGTGCCTCGCCGAACCCACTGTTCGGATATCGAGAGCGGCTTAAGCGGCGTCGAGGATGCGCTTAAGCCGCCCTCGAGCCTCCGGAGGTTCTTCCACCCCATCGGTTCGATGACCTGCTCCGCCCTGAGCTGGCCGTTCTTCCCGAGGAGAGGCCGCTGAAATGTCCGACGATCCGGGAGCGCGCGGCGGCTCTCGCCCGCTTCCCCTGAGCTACGCTGGGTGCGAGTTCCTGCTCACGACGTTTCTCCTGTTCAGCGTGGTAACCGCGGTGCGCTGGCTGCGCGACCCCGGCTCCGGCGTCTATATCGCATCATTGCGGCCGGCGCTGGCCGTCCTGGCGGGCCTCACGGCCGTGCTCCTCGTCGTGTTGGTCCTGTCGCCGCCGGGCCGGCGCAGCGGCGGGCACATGAACCCGGCGGTGACGATCGCCGTGTGGCTGATGGACGTCTTCCCCGGTGCCAGCGTCGTTCCGTACGTGGCAGCCCAGCTGGCGGGCTCAGCGACCGGGGTGGCCCTGGGCCGTCTGGCCTGGGGTGCGCCGGTCGCCGCGAAGGCGACCAGGTACGCGGCGCTCGGGCCGGCGCCGGGGATCAATTCGTCGGCGGTCTTCCTGGGCGAATGCGGCTGCATGATCGTGCTGACCGTCCTGGTCGGGTATTTTCTCGCCTACCCTGCCCGCAACAGGTGGCTGCCGGTGATGATCGCGCTGGCGGTGGCGTTCATCATCGTCCTGCTGGGTCCCGTCACCGGCGGGGTGGTCAACCCGGCGCGCCAGTTCGGCCCCGCCGTTTTCGCCGGCCAGACGACCGACCTGTGGATCTACCTGACCGCGCCGATCGTCGGCGCGGTGCTCGGAGCCGGCCTGCACCATCTGCTGTACCGGCGGTTCAAGACGCGTCAGCCCCTGACATACAAGCTGGCCGGCCCGCGCATCCCCAGCGACTAACCCGTGAGCCGGGCCGATCTTGCGGTCAGGGCCTCCTGCGCCGGAAGTCCGTCGGCGACATCCCGTACTCCTGGCGGAAACTGGTTGCCAGCTGCGAAGGAGTCGCGAACCCGCATGCCTCCGAGATCTCGGTCACGCTCAGGTCGGTGCGCTCCAGGTAGCGGCGCGCGCACCGCAACCTCATCGCGCTGAGAGACCGCCGCGGTGTCTGGCCGGTAGCCGCCTTGAACACGCGCAGGAAGTGGAAGGGACTCAGCCCGGCAGCCGCGGCCATGTCCCCCAGCGAGATCGGCTGGTCCAAGTTCTCCCGCATGTACGACATGACCGTCGCGATACGCCGGTCCGCGCGCGGAGGCGCCGCAGCCGGCGGGCGGCCCGCGTGGCGCGCCAGCAGGTGGGCCGACAGGAACGTGGCCGCGGACTCCGCGTACAACTCGTTCGCCCCGTCGCTGCGCACGCCGCTGATCAGAGCACGCAGGATCTGGGCGATCAGTGGATCTTCCGTCGCGAGGGCGTGCGGCCGGGAGACGCCGGCGGAGTCCTGGCCGTACATCTCCAGCGCCACCTGGTCCGTCACCGGCCCGGGTAGGTAGACCTGGATCGTGCGGATCCGGTCCGTGCCCCGCCAGCGCAGGTGGGTCGCCTGGCCAGGAGGCGTCATCGCCACCGTTCCCGGCCCGTAGACCGAACGCCGCCACTTACCGCCCGCGCGGGACTCTATCGTGGTCGATCCGGCAGTGACTAGCATGACCATCTGATCCGGCAGGGCGGGCAGGTTCACGTTATCGGCCACTGGGTCGCAGTCGAGCTGATAGGCCAGCACGGAGGCCCAGTTCGTCCGGTCCAGGCTAGACAGGCTGCAGGTCGCCCAGTGGGCCCCTTCGTGGGGAAGACGAGTGAACACGAGCGAGAGCACCTCCTTCCGGGAAGGCTGCGCCGTGGCCGGGTGTCGGACCACCCGCGCAATTCGTTGCGTACAAGCTCATCCGCTGATCCGGCGTGAAATTTATCCGGGCGGCGAGGCCGGTGGCGCTGGTGGGGCCGGGGATGAAGATGGTGTTTCCGGTGATGTTCATGTCTCCACTGTGGGCGGCGCGTCGTGGCGGGTGCAGGGATCGGTTATCGGGGGACCGGCGATCCCTGGGTCGCGGCGGCTCGCCTCCGGGCCCGGCGCATACTGGAAACATGGATCGTCCAGCACTAGCGGACTTCCTGCGCCACCGCCGGGAGGCGCTGCGGCCCGCCGACGTCGGCCTCCCGGTGGGCGAACGGCGCCGCGCTTGCGGGCTGCGGCGCGAGGAGGTCGCGGCCCTGGCCCTGATGTCGGTCGACTACTACACGCGGCTGGAGCAGCGGCGCGGCCCGCAGCCCAGCGAGCAGATGCTCGCCTCGCTCGCCCGGGCGCTGCGGCTGACCGGCAGCGAGCGTGACTACCTGTTCCAGACGGCCGGGCACAACCCCCCGGCAATTGTGGCCGCCGCGACGCAGGTGGCCCCCGCGCTGCTGCGGGTGCTTGACTGCCTCGGCGACACCCCGGCGCTGATCTTGTCCAGCCTGGGCGAGATGCTGGCGCAGAACCGGATGGCGGTGGCCCTGTTCGGCGACAAGACCGGCATCACGGGCCTGGCCCGCAGTGAGATCTACCGGTGGTTCACCGATCCCGCCGAGCGTCTGCACTACCCCGAGGGTGACCGCGACCGGCAAAGCCGCGCCCAGGTCGCGGGGTTGCGCGCCGCCGTCAGTACCATGGGCCCCGACTCGCGGGCGGGCGAGCTGGTGCAGGCGCTGCAGAAGGCGAGCCCGGAGTTCGCCCGGCTGTGGGAGGGGCACGAGGTCGCCAAGCGCTTCGCCGAGCACAAGGTCCTCATCCATCCCAGACTCGGGCCGATCGAGGTCGACTGCCAGGCGCTGTTCACTGAGGACCAGTCCCAGGCGCTGCTCGTCATCAGCGCCCCGCCGTCCACCAAGGACTACGAGAAGCTGCAGCTGCTCGCCGCCCAACTGGACGACCCGGTTTCGGCGTGGTCGTTAATCAAGTACTCACTCCTGCAGGCTTCCGCCAGCGAGGACCCGAATGGTGCCGGGCGTGAGTAGCGGGGCTATGGCCGGCCAGCAGGCGGCGGGCCACCTTTGCCGGTCCGCGTCTCGACTCCCTCGATGCGAACGAGG
>DAIOWC010000292.1:0-6821 GCA_036758685.1 Streptosporangiaceae bacterium
CCGCTGGCGCGCTCGAGTACAACCCGGCGCTTCTTGTGGGCATTGACCGCCCGCTTCACGCGTGCCATGTTCTTGACTCCCTACGAGGCGGGCCGGGTCAGTGTCCCAGCAGCTTTCTGATCTTCTTGGCGTCACCGGGCGCGAGCTCCACGTACCCGGCCAGGCGGCGCATCTTCTTGCTCGGCTTCCACTCCGCGTAGTGCGCTCGGTTGGCACGGCGGCGCTCGATCTTGCCGGTGGCCGTGAGCCGGAACCTCTTTTTGGAACCGCTGTGGGTCTTCATCTTCGGCATCGAGCCGGGTCTCCGTTCCTGTCGTGCTTGGGGCACGTCAATCTGGCGTGCCGTCAGGCACGGGTGTTCGGTGCTGGGCAGCCGGGCTGCCAGCTTTTTGGTTCAGGCCGCAGGTGGCCTTGGCTGTTAGCTCTCCGAGTCGCTGGTCTCCGCGGGTGCGGGGCCGGCAGACGGCCGGGCCGACTTGCCGGCGGCCACCGTGCGAGGCGACGGCACCGGACCGTCCGCGCCCTGGCGGGCCGAAGCCGGCCGGGGAGCCGATGAGGCCGCGGCGCCCGCCGTGGTCCTGGCGCCGGAGGCGCCGCGCGGAGCCGTCGGCCGGGGCGTCGCCCCGCCGGAGGATCCAGCGCCTGGCCTGGCGGCCGGGCTCGCTGCGGTACGCGGCGCGCTTGGCTTCGGCGCGGCGCTGCCGGAAGGCGCAGCCGTGCCGGGCCGGGGCTGCGGTCGCGGCGTTGCCGGGCGCGGCGTCGCCGCTGGGCTGGCCGAGCCAGTGCTCGCCGGACCAGTGCTCGCCGGACCAGTGTCGGCCGAGTCAGCGCTGGCCGAGTCAGTGCTGCCCGAGTCAGTGCCGGTCGAGTCAGTGCTGGCCGAGTCAGTGCCCGTCGAAGCCGGCGCGGGCCTTGATGCCGCCGGCGCCGATGGTGCCGCCGTCACGTCGTCCGCGCTGTCCGGCACCGCGCTCGCGGCAGCCGACGGCGCATCCAACTCGGAGTCCTCGTCGTCGAGCGCTATCTGGCTCGCGCGCGTTGTGGCCCGGCTGGCTCGCTCGGCCCTCGCCTGCGCCATCGCGTCGGTCTTGCGCTTGTGCGGCCCGATCACCATGATCATGTTGCGGCCGTCCTGCTTCGGGGTGGACTCGACGAAGCCCAGCTCCTCGACGTCGGAGGCCAGCCTCTGCAGCAGCTTGAAGCCGAGCTCGGGCCGGGACTGCTCACGGCCCCTGAACATGATCGTGACCTTGACCTTGTCGCCTGCCTTGAGGAAGCGCTCGACGTGGCCCTTCTTGGTGCCGTAATCGTGCGGATCGATCTTCGGCCGGAGCTTGATCTCCTTGATGACCGTCTGGGCCTGGTTCTTGCGCGATTCCCTGGCCTTGAGCGCTGACTCGTACTTGAACTTCCCGTAATCCATCAGCTTGGCAACTGGCGGCCGGGCCATGGGCGCGACCTCGACCAGGTCGAGATCTGCCTCCTGGGCCAGCCTGAGCGCATCGTTGATGGCAACGATCCCGACCTGCTCGCCGTTTGGGCCGACGAGACGGACTTCGGGTACCCGGATGCGCTCGTTGATACGAGGTTCGGTGCTGATGTGACCTCCCTTTAGTCACTACGCTCTGAGCTGGGACTGTCCCTGCTCAGAATGTCGCGGAACTCCCCCAAATGCAGAAAGCCCCGCATCTTGTGCCTGCGGGGCCACCATGAGGAGCCGCCCCATCCCAGGCCGCGCCTGAGTACGGGCATACCCCCGACGGCGTCGCCAGCGTTCCAAGGCGCTAGCAGCGCGCGTCCGGCCTGGTCAGCTAGCTGCGAGCTAGCCAACGAACCGACCAGCCGTGCTGTGGTGGCTGGCCGACGTAATACCCGCCGGTACTGAGACCGGGCCCTGTACTTGCTAACACCGGGCCCCGTACTGGCTAGGTGGGAGGTGGCCGGGGTGGTCCTCCGCTTGCACGCCCAGCATCAGCTGCTGAGCATTGTCGTCCAGCAAGACTAACGCATTCTGCCCCCTGCTGGTATTCCCGCCCGCCAGCCCGACGTCAGCCGGCCCGCTGGCGCAGCGCATCCAGTCCGGCCGAGCGCATGGCATCAACCGGCGGTTCCAGCCCCGTCATGAGCCGGACCTGCTCGGCTGCTTGCTGCAGCAGGAGTTCGAACCCGCTGATCACCTCGATGCTGGCCGCCCGCGCGGCCGCGGCCAGCGGTGTCGGCCATGGGTGGTAAATCACGTCGAATACCGTCATTACCGGCAGGTCACCATCGGCCACCAGGCGGGCGTAGCCGTCGGCGACCCCCGCCGGCACCGTGGACAGCAGCAGCCGCCAGGGCCGGTCCGACCTGGCCAGCCAGCCGCCCCGCGCCTGGTCGGGGTCGAATTCCACGAGTTCGGCCTGCATGCCCAGGCGACCGGCCAGATCGAGGAGCGGGCCCGCGGTATCGCGGTTGCGTACCGCGACCGTGACGCCAGCGGCCCCGGCCCGCCGCAGCGCCGAGACCGCGGAGCACGCGGTCGCGCCCGCTCCCAGCAGGAGCACCGGCCCGTCCAGGCTCACCCCGGCCTGGCGCAGCGCGGTGATCATGCCAGGAACGTCGGTGTTGTAGCCGGCCCGCGAACCGCCGGCGAGCAGCACGGTGTTCGCGCCGCCCACCTCATCGACCAGCGAGTCAGCGTGATCGAGCAGCGGCAGCACCGCCCGCTTGAGCGGCATCGTCAGGGACAGCCCCGCCCAGCCGGGCCCGAGTGATCCCAGCAGGGCAGGCAGGCCCGCCTCGTCGCACTCGATGGCGCCGTAGCTCCACTCGGCCAGGCCGAGCTCGCGATAGGCAGCCGTATGCAGCACCGGCGACAGCGAGTGCGCGACCGGCGAGCCGAGCACGGCCGCCCTGATGCCAGCCGTTGACCTACAGCCCGTTCTTCTTGGCCTCGTTGCCCCAGGCCAGGAACTGCGAGTAGCTGCTCGTGAACTCGGTCAGCCCGCTCTTGTTGATCGTCACGAAGTACAGCCAGGTGTTGCTCGGCGGAGCCGGGTTCATGGCCGCCTCGATGGCGGCCGCACTGGGCGAGTCGATCGGTCCCGGCGGCAGCCCCTGGTGCTTCGTCGTGTTGTACGGCGAGTTCACGGCCAGCTGGCTCGCAGTGAAGTTATAGCTGTAGTCGTTCAGAGCGTAGGCGACCGTGCTGTCCAGGCCGAGCGTCATGTTCTGCGCGAGCCGGTTGTCGATGACGCGGGCGACGTCGGCGTAGTACTTCGGCCCGACCTCCCCTTCGAGCAGGCTCGCGATGATGATGAGGTGCTGCTCGGTGAACCCCGTCTTGCGGGCGCCCGCTGCGAGGTTGAGCGTGCCCGCCTCGACGTTGAACTGGTGCACCGCCTGCTGCAGGAGCTGCAGCGCCGTCTCACCCGAGGTGATGTCGTAGGTGGCCGGGAACAGGAATCCCTCGGGATTGCCGTTCGCATAAGACGGCAGCCCGAGCGCGGAGGTGTCCTTGATCGCCGTCTGGAACTGGCTCATGGGGATGCCGCTCTCCTTCGCCAGCAGCGGCAGGAACCGCAGCCAGCGAGCCCCGTCGGGGATCGTCGCCGTGACGCTCACCCGGTCCTTCGCGTTCGTCAGCATGGCCCAGGCCTGCTGCAGGCCCATGTGCTCGTGCAGCTTGAACTCGCCCGGCTGCAGGTCATTGGGCTTGCTCGAAACGAACTGCGCCCAGGGATCGATCGACTTGATCACGCCCAGCTGCAGCAGCTGCGGAGCGATCGAGTCGAGGCTGTCGCCGGGCTTGACGGTCACCACGACCGAGCCGAAACCGTTGCCGGTGTAGCTGGAGTGCTTGTCCTTGTACGCGCTGTAGAAGTGGTAGCCGACGCCGGCGGCGCCCGCGATCACCACCAGGATGATCAGCAGCGCGATAAAGCCCGCCGACATCCCGCGCCGGCGACGCGGCGGCGGGTCGTAGTCATCGTCGTCTCCCCCGTAGCCGGCAAAGAACTCGCTCTGCCGTTCATCAGCATTCATCCCCCGGCCTGACCTCCGCCCCCCGTGTTGCCGGTCCAGGCCGGCATCATCAAGCTCATACGCTCCGCTGTCCCGGCGCGATCCGCGCCGGGGGCTGCCCCCGGGTCCGCCCGCAGCCACGGGCCCGTCTTCCTCTTGCTGCCAGCCGGCAAGCTCGTCTGGGCCGTAGCCCTGGCCGGCTGGATACTGCACTGGCCCGGACGCCGCCGGCTGGCCATAGCCGTCGTACTCCTCGTAGCCGCGTCCGTAATCGGGCTGGCCCTGATAGCCCGGCTCGGCGCTGTACGAGCCGGTGTCGTAGCCATCCCGGTAGGGATCTTGCCCGCCGTAGCGGTCCTGCTCACCAAACGCGGGCCGGCCGTTGTACGGCTCCTGGCCGTCATATGGCTGCTGGCCAGGGTAAGAATGCGGGTCCCCGTAGGAGGCGGGCTGGCCGTACCTGGCGTCGTACTCGTCCTGGCCGCCGTAGCCCTCCCGGTAGGCCTGCGGCTCAGCGTAGCCTCCGCCGTCCGCGTACGGGTCCGGCTGGCGGTAAGGATCGCGCGGAGCGGTTCGCGCATTCGGGTCAGTCTGGCTGTAAGGGTCCTGTTCAGCCGCCCAGTCCCCGCCGCGATGGCCGCCGGTCTCGCCGTATCCGCCGTACTGGTCCTGGCCCGGATAGCCGTCGGCACCGCCGTAGCCAGGCTCGTCGTCCCATCCGGGCGGGCCGCTGGCTCCCGACCGGGCGCGCCGCATGCTCCCGTAGTCCTCGTCGGGCTCGTAGCGACCGCGGCGCGCGCGGGGGCGCTGCTGCCAGCCGTCGTACCCATCGCTCATGGGGATTCGCCCTCCGCACCGATCAGCTGACCAGCCGGCTGACCGGTCGACCGCTCAGCATCGAGCGCGCCTTGCAGGAGCAGGGCAGCCGCGGTCTTGTCTACGACCTGGCGGCGGGCGCGCGAATCATGACCGCTCTCCTGAAGTGCGGCGTGGGCGAGCACCGTGGTGAACCGCTCATCGACCAGCCGCACCGGAATCGGCCCCAGCCGCTCGGCAAGCTGGGTGGCAAACGCCCGGCCATCGGCAGCCGCCTGGCCCTCGCGGCCGGCAAGCCCCACCGCGAGGCCCACGATGATCTCAACGGCGGAGTGGTCCGCGGCCAGCGCCGTCACCGCGGCGACATCGCCTGGGCCCCGCCGCACGGTATCCAGTGGCGAGGCCAGCAGGCCCGACGGATCGCTGCGAGCGATCCCGATCCGGACCGAGCCGACGTCGACGCCCAGCCGGACGCCCGACCTCACGATGCGGCCGGTGGGGAACCGGAGATCACATGTCTCGTCCAGGACACGGGGCGGCGTCGGCACGGTCTCACCCTACGGCACCCGCTCCCAGTATGTCGGCAATAAGTGCACGAACCGCGCTAAACGACTCATTGATCACGCTATCTGCCTGACTTCCGAGCGGCGCTCCCCCGCCCTGGGCGACATCGTCCTTCCCGCCGCCACGGCCGCCGAGAGCCCCGGCGGCGGCCAGGACCAGCGCCCCCGCGCGCAGCCCGCGGTCGCGGCCCGGGTCGTTCACGGCGACGACGACCGTCGGCCGGCCGTCGGTGACCCCGATCGCGACCACCACCGCGGGCTGCGCCGCGGCGAGGCGGCCGCGGATGTCCAGGGCCACCTTCCGGATCGCGTCGGCCGGCACGCCGTCGGGCAGCCGGTGCGGGACGAACGCCACTCCGCCGATGTCCTCCGCGCCGGCCGCTACATCCCCGGCGCCGCCGAGCAGCTGAGCCGACCGGAGCCGCTCCAGGTCACGCTCGGCATCGCGCAGCCTGGTGACCACCCCGGCGATCCGCTCGGGCAGCTCCTCACGCCGCGCCTTCAGCTGCTCGGACAGCTGGCTGACCAGCACGCTCTCCCTGGCCAGGAACTTGAACGCGTCGATGCCGACGAGCGCCTCGACCCGCCGGACCCCCGACCCGATCGATGCCTCGCCCAGGATCTTGATCAGGCCCAGGTTGCCGGACCGGGCGACATGCGTGCCGCCGCACAGCTCGCGGGAGTACTCGCCGACCTCGACGACGCGGACCTGCTCGCCGTACTTCTCCCCGAACAGCGCCAGCGCGCCCATCGCCCTGGCCTCGCCGATCGAGGTGTGGAACGCGCGCACCTCCAGGTCGTTGATCAGGACCTGGTTGACTTCCTGCTCGGCCGCCTGCAGCACTGACGACGGCACCGCTCCGGCGGCGGTGAAGTCGAACCGGAACCGGCCGGGCGAGTTCTCCGAGCCGGCCTGCGCGGCCGACTCGCCGAGGGCGCCGCGGAAGGCCCGGTGCACCAGGTGGGTGGCGGTGTGCGACCGCGAGATCGCCCGGCGCCGCTCGACGTCGATCTCGGCGTGCACGGGCATGCCGACCAGCAGCTCGCCGGAGGCGACCGTTCCCCTGTGAATGATCAGTCCGGGCACCGGGGTCTGCACGTCGGTCACGTCAACCCTGGAAGCGTCGCCTGCCCCGCTGCCGATCGCCGTGATAGTGCCTGCGTCCGCTAGCTGCCCGCCGCCCTCGGCGTAGAACGGGGTGCGGTCGAGGACCACGTCGACGGCGGTGCCTGCGCCCGCTGACGGCACCGAGGCGCCGCCGACGAGCAGGCCGACCACGGTGGCGTCGCCCGTCACTTCGTCGTAGCCGGTGAAGTCGACCCGGCCCGCCTGCTCCAGGATCTGGGCGAACACCGAGATGTCGGCGTTGCCGGTCTTCTTGCCTGCCGCGTCGGCCTTGGCCCGCTGCCGCTGCTCGGCCATCAGCCGGCGGAACTCGC
>DAIOWC010000293.1:0-3251 GCA_036758685.1 Streptosporangiaceae bacterium
CCCCAGATTCCAGCCTGCCCGGTGGCCAGGGCGTAGGACATACACGCGGCGCGTACCGCACACCGGAAGCACACCGCCTTAGCGGCGAAGACCTGCGCGAGCGCCGGCCCGGCGGCGGTGACGGGAAAGAACAGCTCGGGATCCTCACCATGGCAGGCACCCCGTGGCATCCAGCCAGGGGAGCCGCCTGCGAACTGTGATGTCGTCATGACAACTCTCTCGGGAAGCTTGCGGGAGCCGCCGTAGGAGACGCCATTCGCGGGGCCGCGCATGGGCGTCGTACCTCCGGCCATGTCGGGCGCTGGCCGGTCGCGGCGTGGTAGCCGGGCAGGAGCATCGGGCTGCGAGCCGCTCACTCCGCGGGCACGGGCTCGTTGGCGTGCGCGTCAAGGGCGGGGGAGGTGTCAGCCATGTCTTCTTCGGACGCGCCTGCTGTCACGTCTGACGCCTGGGAGACGATCGGCACGCCGGGGCCGGACGCGCTTGCGGGAACCTCGGCGGCTGGCTCGTCGCCCATCGCATCTGACTCTCCGGTCTGGGCGGGAGCGAGCCGGTGCCCGAGGCCGCGGAGTCTGCTCCAGCGGTCGCCGGGCGGGCTGGGCGAGGCGTTCTGAGGGCCGGTGCCGTTGTTCAGGTGGCTGGCGGCGTCGGCGCGGGCGGCGTCGCGCTGGCCGATCAGGTCGTCACGTTCCTGGGTGGCCGCCGCCGTCTCGCGCCGGGACTGCCGGAGCCCGCGCCGCGCGTCGCTGCCACGCCGGGAGGTGCGGCGCGCTCCGGCCAGCAGGAGGGTCAGCCCGAGCAGGCCGACTGCCCCGACCACGATGCCGGCCAGGAACAGCGTTCCGGCCGAGCCGGTCAGGTGGTAGCCGAGCACCGAGAAATGGCTGACCGCATGCGCGCTGCCGCCGTTCCCCAGAACACCGGCCACCCCCACGATCAGGGCAGCGACCAGGATGACTAGCCCGAGGATGATGATCATGACAGCTCCGATCTACGTTGCATAGTGAAGACTCGCTGAGGTTCGCCGCCGGATCACCAGGAGGCCATGGCTGATCTGGTCTTATCCCAGAGGCCAGGGACGCCGCTGGGGGAGCCCGAGAACCGGAGCGCCCCCCTGGCGGCTGTTCATCGGTGTGCGAACCAGCCGCGGCGGCTGGACGACTTGCCGCTGATCAGGTGGTAGGCGAGCAGCAGGATGGCCGCCCCGGCGATGGCGGTGAGCCAGGTGGACACGTTGAAGAACCCCTGCACGCTGTGGATGTGGAACAGCTTGGTGGCGAGCCAGCCGCCGAGCAGTGCCCCGGCGATGCCGATCAGGCAGGTGAGGATGAGGCCCTGCTGCCTGCGGCCGGGGATCAGCATGTTGGCGATCAGGCCTGCGGCCAGACCTAAGACGATCCACGCGATGATGCTCATGACTGATTCCTTAGCCAGATGGTCAGATCGAGAATGGGCGGAAAGTAAGGGACGCGGCACCGGCGGGGCACAGACAGAAAAACTCCGGGCCGCCAGTGCGCATTCACGAAAACTGCGAATGCGGCTACCGAGGTCCGGAGCAACCCGTTCAGGCTACGCGCCTTTTCCCGCGCGCGCAAAGCGCTCAGTAGTAGTGCCTGCGGCCGCCAACCGCGTGGCCCGCCATCCCGAGCAAGGCCAGGATCGCGCCGGCGATAACGACGATGATGCCGATCGTCCAGATAATGGCGGCCCCGGTGACGAAGCCGATGATGAGGAGTATTACGCCGAGAATGATCATCTGGTGCTCCTGGGTGTAGGTGCCGTCGTCCTGGACGACGGCACGGGGGCGTTCTGGGTTCTGAGTCAGGCAGGGTCTCCTGCGGCGAGCAGCTCGCGAGGCGGTTGCGATGTCATGGCCAGCAGCGCGGCCTTCCCGGACGCCGGTGCCTTCGCGCCGGGGATAGGTCCGGCGATGCCTGCTGCCTCCTCGACACGCGCATGGACTGTGAAGACATCGAGCAGTCGGGTGATGGCCAGCATCCGCCGCACCTGCTGCTGGGGCGCGGCGAGCAGCAGGTCCCGCCCGGCGCGGCGGGCGTGCTGCCGGGCGCGTACTAGGGCTGCCAGGCCGCTGGAGTCGATGAACTCCAGGCCTTCCAGGTCGACAATGACAGTGCGTCCGCTAGTCGCCACCACCGCCAGCGACGCCGCGACCTGCGCTGCTTCTGCTACGTCGAGCTCTCCGCGCAGCATTACGACAACCTGGCCGTCGCCTTCGCGGGTCCTCAGTTCTACGCTGACCATCTCGGGGTCGCCTTTCCGCTTCAGCAGCAAAGGCAGGGTCTGGACCCGTCGCGGCTCGTGTCGCCAGTGGTCAGGCTGAACTGTACGCCGGTTACCTGAAGCTGTCTCTTCTCGTCTCCCGGCCACCGCATGGGCTTGGCGGTGTGGCGGACCATGGCCGCGTGACGGTCTGAGGCGACCACGCCCTGTCGCAAGCTGATCGCCGCGAGCGCCCGGCATTCCGCCGCCATCGCGCCACGCACATGGCGGCGGCGGTCCGGCGGGCCAGACCACTTCCGTAGTCGTGTCACGCGGCTGCCCGGTCAGTCCTGGGTCGCGGTTTTGCGGCCGTCCTTCTCACCTGGCTGCTGTCTGTTATCTCTAGGCGTGAGTGCAAAACACAGGTAATGTCAGCAACGTTGCTCTGGACCCTGGCAGCTGCACCGCGCGTGACTTAAGCCGCTGCGGCGCAGCACCGGGCGTTCTCCTCCGGTCTGCGCGGACGCATCGATCTGTGCCTGCCGGATGGAGCCGTTAGTGCCTTCACATTCCGCCGATCCGCCCTCGCGCGACGCGGCCGCGGTAGCAGTCCCTGCGCTGAGGTCCGGACTGGCAGCCGAGCTGCCTGCGTTGCCTGGCCTCACTGCCGCCGGGAACGGCGGCGATGACCGTACCGTGACGGCAGTGCTGCACTCCCCAGCTACCGCAGCGGACGCGGGCGACGTGCCAGGAGAGACGGCCAGCACCAGCTTCGCCTACATCTACGGCTATGACGCCGCCGGAAACCCCACGCTCACAGACGCCGGCGGCTACTCCTCCTCCGACCGCAGGCCACCGGACTGATGGCGCTCCCGGCCGCAACCGCCTCGGTCTGCCTAGACGAGCCCTCTCGGCTCTTCGTCCCGCGTCGGGGGCACGAAGAGCCGAGAGGCGCACCAAGCGCCGGAGGCGCGCGGAAGAGCGGAGGGGCTCCTTTCCGCGCGCCTCCGGGCCAGCTCAGGCGGGCTGCC
>DAIOWC010000293.1:3351-6792 GCA_036758685.1 Streptosporangiaceae bacterium
GCCTCCGGGCCAGCTCAGGCGGGCTGCCCGGGCCGTCTGAGCTCGCCCCGGCGCTGACCGGAGGCACTGCAGCCGCCGGGCCACTCGTCGCAGAGGCCTGCCGATGTAACTGGCCGGGCAACGCGGCACGTGGTCGGCACGGTCGCCTCAGGGCTACGGCGACGCGCCCTCTTCGGGATGCTGCGCCCAACCGGGTGCGGGTTCCTCCCGGCCCGCAATACTGGTCAGCCGACGCGGGCATTGCCGTAACGGTGATCCGGGCCTAACCTCATTACAGGCTGAAGCATCATTGCGCGGCGTCCGCGCGGGTGTTGACGGCCTTCTAGTTGCCCTGGACCTCGGCGTCCGTATCCGGTGTTTACGTGAGCCGAGGCCCCCAATGGCAATGTGTCAATGAACGAGTCCGCCGCAGAGCATCTGCGGGTTCTGCCTGACCAGGCAGCCAAGCTCCGCCGGGATCTGCCAGGGCTGGAGGACGGGGAACTGCTGGCCCTGACGAGTTCGCTGCCGCGGTCCAGCCAGGTGCGCGCGGCGGCGCTGGATCTTCTGGTCGCCCGCTACGGCAAGCTCGTGCGGTCATTCGTGCAGCGGTACTCGCGCAGCTCTGTGTCGGCGGAAGACCTGACGCAGGTGGGGTATGTCGGCTTGCTCAAGGCGATCAATAACTTCGACCCTGCGCTCGGCTTCAGCCTGGCTGCTTACGCCGAGCCCTGCATCACGGGGGAGATCAAACGGCACTTCCGCGACAGGATCTGGCAGGTGCGTGTCGGGCGGCCCCTGCAGGAGCGGGTACTGGAAGTCCGGCAGGCGGAGCAACGCCTGACCCACGACCTCGGCCGCGCGCCGGCGGACTCCGAGTTGGCCAGCGACCTGCGAATCAGTGCTGCCGACGTCCGCGAGGCGCGGCAGGCGGAACTGGTGCTCCAGCCACTGTCTTTGGATGCGCCGCTGCGCGGCCAGCCTGACGCGGCCATCCTGGCTGATCGTCTCGGTGCGGAAGACCCCCGCCTCGAGCACATCCTCGGCATGCAGGCCATCGCTACGCACTGGGCCGAACTTCCGGTGCGTGATCAGAAGATCTTGGTACTGCGTTACTACCACGGCATGACCCAGTCCCAGATCGGCCAGCAAGTCGGCATCTCCCAGATGCAGGTCTCCCGCCTGCTGGCCCGCGCTCTCGGCTACCTGCGGCCGCGCATTATCGGTCAGCCCGAGTACGTCACCGGAGCCCTTGGGGATCTGGTGCCTCGCACGGACCTGAACGGCGCGGCATCGCACCCACGGCGGGGCGTCGCGGTCCGCCAGCAACGGGCCTTCAGTGTCGAGGTCTGACGAGTCTCAGGCTAGAGCCAGCTGATGTCGGCTAGTCGGCCCAGTAGCAGCTGGCTGGCCCAGAAGCCGGGCTGCTGCCTGCAACGTCAGGTGGCCAGACGGGGCCAGGCTGGCCGCCAAAGCGGGCCGGGGGAGACCAGGAAGTTCGGCTGGCTGCGGCGGTCGGCTGCTGGCGGTCCGCTGTGCAGTCGTGATCGTGATCTTCAGCCGTGTTAGCGTCAACTGAACCGCCGCTCCGGACCCCGGTGGCCACGGCTGTCGCTGACGCCAGGTGCCGCCCAGATGCCCGGGAGCTTTCATGCTGAGATTCGCGAAGCCGGATGACGTGCGCGGCATTGTGCCCGGCGCTGTCGTCGCTAGCACGGACGAGGACATCTACGACCGCCATGCCGGCAATCTGTACTGGCAGGCTCTGTTCACCCTCGACGACTGTGCGATGGCCGAGCAGGTCGTTGGCGACGTCCTCGTCGAGGAGTGCGTGCGGCCCGGTGCCGCCATTTGCGGCCAGGACTCGAGGGGCCGGCTGGCGGTCGCTGCCTACCGGCGGTGCATGGACCTAACTGGCAGCCCGCCGGCACGGTCGCCCCGAGCCCCGGCGTGCCGCACCGCAGGCTGTGCGGGTCCGGGCGGGCTGACCGCCAGGGAGCGCGGCGTCCTCGGGCTGGTGCTTTTCGGCGGCCTGGGGCACCGGCAGGCTGGCCCCGATCTGGGCATCTTCGCGTCAGACACAGCTGCACTGCCGCGAGCCGCACTCGGCAGCGCCGCGGCCGCGATGAGCCGGAGTTCGCGACCGTAACGAAGGACTCATCGGACGCCACCCGACCTTCGTGCGGCAATTCAGCCCGCTGTTGTCAACGCCGCTCCAAAGTTGACCCCCTGGCGCCGGAAAACTGACCCCCTGCGTGTTCATCCTTCGGTTGTCCCGGCCGCGGGGACGCGGCCGAGGTCGCGGTTTCTGAGCCGGTAGGAGTCGCTTGGCCGGTCCAGCGGCCTGCCGTGCGGTGGAAATGACCAGGACGTCCCTCGTTTCGCTTTCGTGAAGAGCCGCTTGCGGGCTCGCGCCCCGAGCGGACCGGCGAGAGATGTTTTAAATTAGTTTGTCCCATCAAGCACGGGCGAAATCGTTTACTTGCAGTGAAGGCACCCGTTAATTACCGACATAGACCGTAGACGCGGGGTTCATCATTGGATAACCTGAGATCGCTCCGGACCCCGGCAGCTGCGCCGCATATTTGCGGAACGGCCAGGTCCGGTTTTTTGATGCCCGGAACGGCCGGTGAGGCATAAGTGGCTGCGCAACTGGTGGGCCTTGAATTCAGACACCCGACAGAGGCAGATCATTATGAGCATCATCAGATGACCATTCCTAACGTGGCCGAAGGCCGGCCGGCCGGCGTGGCCGGAACCGGCACGTGCATGGCCGGCGGGGCAGGACGATGAGCGGGCCGGCCGCGGGCCAGCCCGTCGGCGGACGGGTGATGAGCACCGGCACGTGCATCGCGCTGATCGCCCTCGGCGCCATCCTGCGTTACGCGGTGACGACCAATCAGACGCACGGTATCAACGTGCATGTAGTAGGTCTCATCGTGCTGCTCGCCGGCGTGCTGGGGCTTCTGCTATCGCTGCTCGCGTGGAGCCCGCTGAACCCGAACCGCCGCCGCGCAGCTCGCGCCGCCAGTTACGACGACGGCAGGCGCGGGCCGCAACTCCTCGAGGAACGCCGGACTTACCGCGACGAGGCCCCGCACGACGTCCAGGAGAGCACCCTGTACCGGGACGATCCGCCGCGGTAGAGATCGCGGATCGGAACACAGCCCCAGCCGTGCCAGGGGCTGGCGGCGAGCGGGCACGCGTCAGTACTTCGCCAACGCGACATCCACGCCCACCATCACCGTCTTGTCGCCGATGAGCTTGCTGCTGGCCGGGCTGGCCTGCCTCGCCCTGCGTCGCGGGCATCGGCACCGGCTGGTCAGTACCGCGCCGGTAAGCGCCGGCCGCTGCCGGATCGGTCTCAAAGGAAGAGGCGATCGCCCGACTCCCGGACCGGAGGAGCGCGGAGTGAGTTCAGCCCATCCCGGCCTCGTCGAGGACGACGCCGACCAGACATCT
>DAIOWC010000294.1:0-6692 GCA_036758685.1 Streptosporangiaceae bacterium
TCTCTCGGATCATGCCGGCCACGATGTCGTTGGAGGCCGGATTCACCCCCTGGTCGGCGAAGACGCCGAGGACGCCGAATAGCTCGCCCTGCGCCCAGGCGGCATCGAAGCGCTCCCGGCGGACCTCCTCGCTGGCCGTGACGCCCAGGATGTCAGTCGGCTCGGCCGGAATCCCTCCCCGCGACCACCGGGCCGCATGCCGGTACCCGTCACGGTCCTCGCTCAGCTGCATCAGCCGGTCGGCCGGGGCGGGGCCGTTGTGCGCCGGGATCGAGAAGTTCGGAGTGCGCTGAAAGACCGTCAGCTCGCTGGCCTGCCGGGCGATCAGGGGGATGGACTGGATGCCCGATGAGCCGGTGCCGATCACCGCGACTCGCTGGCCGGTGAAGTCGACGCCCTCGTGCGGCCACCGACTGGTGAAGTACACCTGGCCGGCGAAACGGCTGGCGCCTTCTAGCTCGGCTGACTTCGGAATCGAAAGGCAGCCGCTGGCCATGATGTAGTACCGGCACCAGACCTCCTGCCCGCGGTCAGTCGTGATCTTCCATCGGCTTTCCCGCTCGTCCCAGTGGGCAGAGGTGACGGTAGTGGAGAACTCGATGTCAGAGCGCAGCCCGTGCCTGTCGGCCGCGAGCCTCAGGTAGTCCAGGATCTCCGGCTGCGTGGCGTATTTTTCCGACCAGGTCCATTCCTTCTCCAGCTCCGGGTCAAAGCTGTAGGCGTAGTCGGTGGTCGGGATGTCACAGCGTGCCCCCGGATAGCGGTTCCAGTACCACGTCCCGCCCACATCCGCGGCAGTGTCGAAGCACTTCGCCGACAACCCGAGCTGGCGCAGCTGATAGAGCATGTAAAGGCCGGAGAAGCCGGCGCCCACGACCACCACGTCGAATTGCTCTGAGACCGTAACTGGCTTGTTCACAAGGCGCTCCCTGATATCACCCAAATCATCGCATCACCTACCGGACACGGGATAGCGCCCGCGATGTCGAGTTCCTGGCCGTCGCCCAGCGGGCCGGGCGGACCCGCTGGCTCTAGCATCAAAGGCGTGCGCATCGCGGGAGCAGTTCTCGGGGTCCTGATTGTCGTCGCGGTGTGGGTGAACGTTGCCATCACTCTCGTCATCCCCCGCGGCCGGATCGGATTCATCAAGATCGTTGACCGGTTCGTAGACCGGGTGTACATCGCGTGCGGCCGGTTCGTGAGGCGATGGGACCGGCGTGACGCCCTGCTGGCCAGCCAGCCAGTCGCCACGCTCGGCCTGCTGTTGATCATCTGGCTGGCCGGCTTTCTGATCGGCTACGGGCTGTTGCTGTGGCTGCCCGGCGGCAGCTTCCCTGACGCCCTGCGCGAAGCCGGCTCATCGCTGTTCACGCTCGGATTCGCCCTGAGGAGCGGTACGGAGCCGACCGCCGCCGAGTTCCTCGCGGCTGCTTCCGGACTGATCATCGTGGCTCTGCAGATCGCCTACCTGCCCACCTTGTACGCGGCCTACAACCGGCGCGAAACGGTGGTTACGCTGCTCGGCCCCCGGGCCGGGAGCCCGGCGTGGGGACCGGAGCTGCTGGCCAGGGCACAGATGGTGGACGGCGTCGACCAGCTGACGGTCATCTACGACGACTGGGAGCGGTGGTCAGCCGACGTCGCCGAGTCCCATTCGAGCTACCCGTCGCTCCTGCGCTTTCGGTCACCCGAGCCGCACAGCTCATGGGTCGTCTCGCAGCTGGCCGTGCTCGACGCCGCCGCTCTCCACCTGGCCGCCTGCCCGGCGAGCGCGCCCTTCACCGCCAGGCTGTGCGTGCAGATGGGCTTCACCTGTCTGCGGAAGCTCACCCGCACACTCCGGATCCCCGTCGACGAGGACCCGCGACCCGACGGGCCGGTCCAGCTGACCTGGGCGGAATTCCTGCAGGGCTGGGATCGGATCACGGCCGTCGGATTCCCGGTTGAGCGGACGGCCGAGGAAGCCTGGCCGCACTTCCGCGGCTGGCGGGTCAACTACGAGTCTGCGGCGTACAAGCTCGCGTCCGGCCTCGACGTTGTGCCGGCCCGCTGGTCCGGCCCGCGCCGCCACGCCTGGAGCCCGTACGAACCGCGGCAGCTGGCTAACCGCACCCCCGAGCACCCCGACGGCCAGCGGGCCCCAGCACCAGACACCCGCCCCGGCTGACGCGTGGCCGCCGGCCCCAGGATGCGGCACCCGCGCCGCGTAGAGTCGGTTCGGTCATTCCTGATCTTGCCCGCTCCCCCAGTGCCGGAGGCGGAGCTCTATGACCGAGTCGACGTCGTCCAGACCATCGCTGTCTAGTTCCGCTCTGCCTGATCTGCGAGCAACAAGCGACGAGCGACGAGGATCGGGGCGGGCCGCACGGAACCGGGCTAAACGGGGCACATTGGCGTCCTGGGACGAGGCGGAGCGCGGCCACGACCCGCTGGAGACGGTCCTCGCGCAGAACCAGATCCGGGTTCCAGAACTCGTTCCCATCCGCCATCAGCGGATGGCTGCCTCCCCCTGGAATTACTACCGGGGCGCAGCTGCGGTGATGGCTGGCGACCTTGCGTCTCAGCCGGACAGCGGCCTGCAGGTGCAGCTGTGCGGTGACGCTCATGTGCTGAACTTTGGCCTGTGGGCCACGCCGGAGCGCAATTTGTTCTTTGACCTGCGTGACTTTGACGAGACCCTGCCGGGGCCGTTCGAGTGGGACGTTAAGCGCTTCGCGGCCAGCCTCGTGGTCGCCGCGCGCGAGATCCGGGTCAAGCCAGCGAAAGCCTCGGCCGCCGTGACGGCCGGGGTGGAGGCGTACCGCCGGTGTATGCGCCAGTACGCCGCTCTGCCTGAGCTCGACATCTGGTACCACGGCATGTGCGTCGACAGGCTGATGAACTATTACGAGCCGGCCGACCGCGGGCGGATCTCGATTCACATCGAGAAGAAGCGGGAGCGGCGCACGAGCCGCGGGGCGTTCGCCAAGCTGACCACGATGGCGCACGGCCGGCCGAGGATATCCACGGAGCCTCCCATCCGCGTGACGATCAGTGATGAAGAGCAGGCTGACCTGGTGAATCATCTCCTGGCCGAGTACCGGCTCACGCTTCAAGAGGACCGCCGGGTCCTGTTCGACCGCTTCACCGAGGTGGACACCGTCCGCCAGGTCGTCGGCGTTGGCAGCGTGGGCATGCAGGTCTATCTGGTTCTGCTCGAGGGGCGTACCGGCGCCGACCCGTTGTTTCTCCAGGTCAAACAGGCCGGGCCGTCGGTGTACGAGCAGTACACCCAGCCGAGCGCCTATGACAATCACGGCCAGCGGGTGATCAACGGAAAGCGGCTGGTCCAGACGGCAACCGACATCTTCGTCGGCTGGGGCTCATTCCACGGCCGGGACTATTACGTCCGGCAGTTTCGTGACATGAAGATCATCCCATCGATAGAGCTGATCGCGCCCCGGCTCACCGAGTTCGCGACCGCCTGCGGCGAGGCCCTCGCCGGGGCCCACGCCCGAAGCGGCGACCCGCTGGCGATCAGCAGCTACATCGGGAAAGGCCCCAAGTTCGCTGCCGCGATCGGCCGGTTCGCCGTCCAGTACGCCGATCAGAACGAGCGCGACCACGCCCAGCTTGTGAGCGCAATCGCCGCCGGCGACGTGGAGAGCCTGCCGGGCTGAACCGGCGTTGATCAAGCCGTAGTGATTGGTCACTCGCCTGGGACCCAGCCCCCCAATTCGCCGGGCATAGGCCGGCGAGCGAGGAACCGGGGAGCCTGCTTGGCGTTCCTCCTGCTGGAGGCGTCCGGTACTCGCCGACATTAGGAATGGACACCAGCCGGCCGCTTCCGCCATGGCGACCTGACTTGCGCGGCTGCCGGGGCGGGCGGCTAGGTCATGGCGGCTGGCGTCACTACCTAAATGGGTCGACGCCGCGCATCTCACATACAGACGTGCTGACAGATTCGCGTGGCCAGCGGGCCCCATTAGCGTCGGCAGCCGCCGTATCAGCGCGGCTGGGTACTCCTGCTCATCGGGGCCGTTCCGCCGGGAGGCTGCTCAGGGTTTCCTGGCAAGGCCCGCGTACCCGGCCACCTCGTCGTCCATATCGGGCGCGGCTGACTCGGGCCGCCACCGGTGCACCTGCACCAGACCCGGATCCAGCAGCTCGAGGCCGTCGAAGAACTGCTCGACCTCGCTGTGGCTGCGCAGGGTTACCGTGTTCGCCGAGCGCACATTGACGCGGCGCGCAGCTTCCCCGATCTCGTCCGCCAGTATGTCGCTGGCGGGGTGGAAGAGTGCGAGCCAGCTGCCGGACGGTACCGCCTCCATGAGCCGCGCGACGATCGCGCGCGGGTTGTCGGTATCCGGGATGAGCTGCAAGACACCGATCATCAAGACGGCGACCGGCTCCCGGAAGTCCAGCAGTGCCGCGGCCCCGGTCAGAACGGCCTCGGTGTCGCGCAGGTCGGTGTCGAGATAGTTCGTCGTTCCCGGACGCGTCCCGGTCAGCAGGGCGCGGGCATGGGCCAGCACCATGGGATCGTTGTCGACGTAGACGACGCGGGCTTCAGAGTCGACCGCCTGGGCCACTTCATGGGTGTTATTGGCCGTAGGGATGCCGGTGCCGATGTCGAGGAACTGCCGGACCCCTACCGTTCCCGCCAGGTACCTGACGGCGTTGCCGAGGAAGGCCCGCTGCGCGCGCACGCCACGGCGGAGCCCTGGGTAGGCCGCTAGCGCCTGCTCGGCCGCCTCGCGGTCGACCGCGAAGTTGTCCTTTCCGCCGAGCCAGTAGTCATAGATCCGCGCCTGATGTGCCTTGCTGGTGTCGATGAGGACCGGAAGCTCCGTCGGTTCGCTCCGGCCTGCCGATCCCTCGCCTGTCAAAGCGGAAAATCCCTTCAGATCAGCGATGCCGCGAAACAGCTTAATCAACCGGCATGATGTCGGATCGCCGCCCGTCTCTTCGAGCTCAGCTGTCTCGTGGCCGTGTCGACCGGCGGACCTCGCTCCCGATGGCTGTAGCCCTGGGCGCCGACCACCACGATTCAGCAGCCTCGAGGATTAGCGCGCTGGACTTGGCTGGACTGAGTGATTCGTTGTCGAGCGCCTCGAAGACCAGGCGGTGCAGGTGAACATGTCTTTCGTCTTCCACGATGACGATGCTCTTGAGCTGCTCGCTTGCCGCGATATCGGGCAGGAGGGCGTCCGTGGGAGGCCCGAACCGGAAGGTCACGAATGCCGGGCCGAGCACTGTGTGCTGGGCATCGAGGGGCAGGATCCGCAGGATGATGTTGAGCCTTTCCGCCAGTTCGGCCAGGTGCGTGAGCTGGTCATGCATCACCTGTTCGTCGCCGATCCGGCGACGGAGAATCGACTCATCGAGCACCGCGCAGATCTGAACCGGGGACTCGCGGGTCAGTACCTGCTGGCGTCGCATCCGGACCCGGACAAGCCGCTCCACCAGGCCGGGCGGCATCGGCTCGATGGCGCTGTAGTTGGCGATGATCTGCCGGGCGTAGCCGGCGGTCTGCAGCAGGCCCGGCACCACGTTGTGGTGCCAGATCGCGATGGCCGTGGCCTCGTGCTCGAACCCGATATAGAGCTGGACATCGTCAGCGATCTCGTCGCCGGAGGCTTCCCACCATCCCTTGCCCGCAGCATCCTGCGCCAGCGCTAACAGATAAGCGCGGCGATCCCCGCCAATCCCGTAATGATCGAGCAGCCTGACAACATCGCTGGGCCGCAGGCCGGTCCGCGCGAGCTCGTATCTGGTGATCTTCGACGGCGACCACCGCAGCGCCCGCGCGACCTCCTCCCCGCTCTCGCCCGCGCTCTCGCGTATCGCTCGCAACTCCGCCGCCAGGCGCCTGCGCCGGACCGCCGGACTCGCCATCACCCGAACCCGCCCCCATCACTCAACTGCTGGCTAATGTCGATCCCTCCGCGCGCCTACGAGCCGCATGGCGGGCGAGCCTCAAGAGACCTGCGCAACAGGGTCTGTTAGGCCTGAGTAGACGCCGCTGGCGCCGGCTTTCATCTGGCACGCCTCTCCGTTCCGGCGAAGGCCGGTCAGTCTGGTGGTGAAGTGAGTCATCAGCGCCGGCCCGGGCCAGTGCTGCGGAACTGAGCTGGCATGGGCAACAGACCGGGTCGCTGGAATTCAGGCCGACCCGGCGATCAAAGCGAGTTTGCCTAGCGGATGCCGGGCTGGTCAGCAGCGCGAAGGCGGCTGGCGCGTCGTCGAACGCGAAGGTCCTTGGCATGGGGATAGCAGGTTTGCCGGCCTTCGAGTCACCAGTCGCTCCTTCTTGTCACCGCAAGTCTCCGGACAATCTCAAGCCAAGACATCCGTCAGCTGACTGATCTGGCCGGTCGGCCGCGGCCAGCTCGCTGGACTTCTGAGGCGCCGGGAGACCGCGACGCCGAGGTAGTCGCGTTGATCACCGCGCCGGGTGCGCTGCCAAGATCGGGACCCGCAGTTGCCTAGACGCCGGCGGGCAGGCTTCCGGTTCGCTCCGCGGTGGCGGCCCAGCTGGCGAGCATCTTGAGGCTGTCGCCGGCGGGGGTGCCTGCGGCTGCGGTGTAGGCGAGCAGGGTCAGGCCAGGGTGTGCAGGGAACTCCATGGCCTCGAAGTCGAGGTCGAGGGTGCCGACGACCGGATGGTGGATGCGCTTGTGGCCGGTCCGGTGGAAGCGGACGTTGTGGGC
>DAIOWC010000295.1:0-6681 GCA_036758685.1 Streptosporangiaceae bacterium
CGACAGCAACACCTGCTCCGGCATCACCCAGAACACCTGGGACTTCAGCCACATACTCGAGCCGTTTACCGGGTAGCGCTGGTCCCAGCCTGACGGCAGTGCGGCCCTGGCTGCCCCCTACTTCTGGGGCCGCACTGCTGCCCGGAGCTCACCCGACGCTCATCCCGCCCTCGCAGGGGAACACCGAGCCGGTGGTCCACCTGGCCTCGTCGCTGAGCAGGAACAGCGCGGCGCGGGCCATGTCGTCGGGATGGGCGATGTAGTTCAGCGGCGCGTATGAGGCCATGGTGGCGCGCATCTCCTCGGTGTGCATCCAGCGGTCGAACATCTCCGACCGGGTCGGGCCGGGCGCGATCGCGTTGACCCGGATGCGGTAGGGCGCGTAGTCGAGCGCGGCGCACCGGATCAGGCCGGCCAGCCCCCACTTGCTGGCCGCGTAGTCGCTGTTGCGCTGCCCGCCGACCAGGCCGCCGATCGACGACGTGACGACGATCGAGCCCCCGCGATCCAGCAGGTGCGGGATCTGATGCTTGATGCACAGGAACGGCCCGCGCAGATTGGTCGCGATGACCGAGTCGAACTTGGCCGTGTCCATGTGGTGCAGCGGCCGCTGCTGGCCGCCCTCCCCGGCGTTGTTGAACGCGCCGTCCAGCTGGCCATACGTCTCCACGGTCGTCTCCACGGCTGCCGCCACCGACGACTCATCGGTTACATCACAGGGAACGGCGAGTGCCTCGCCGCCGGCCGCGTGTATGTCCGCGACGAGTTCCTTGAGCCGGTCGGACCGGCGCGCGGCCACGGCGACGATGGCACTCTCGGCCGCGAACCGCCGAGCCGCGGCGGCGCCGATGCCGCTAGAGGCACCGGTTACGAATATCACCTTCCCCGCCAGCCGCTCGGCGGCGAAAGTCAGCGGCGCGGGACTTGCGTAGGTCATGGTCGGTCGCTCCTCAGCGCTATGGTTGACACTGTCAACCTTAAGCCGCCTGGTTGACAACGTCAACCTAGTTTGGACGAGCACAGCGGACGAGCACAGCGGAGGCAGGGCCAGCGTGGTTGGATCGGGCGATGGCGTCAACACGTGAGCGGCTGGTCGAAGCGGCGTCGACGCTGCTGGAGGAGGGCGGCCCGGCCGCGGTGACCCTGCGCGAAGTCGGCCGGCGCGCGGACGTGTCGCACAACGCGCCCTATAAGCACTTCGCCAGCAAGGAAGAACTGCTGGCCGCGGTCGCGGCGGCCCACCTGCGCAGCGGGCAGCAGGAGATGCTGCGGGTCAGGCGCAGTCGGCGGCCGGTCGAGAGTGTCCGGCTGATCCTGCACGGGATGGTGCGGGATGCGCTGGCGCACCCGGAGATGTTCCGGCTCGCCTACGGGCCCTGGACCATCGACTCGGCCGAGCTGGGCGAGGCCGCCTCGGCCGCGATGGGGTCCCTGGTCGGGCTGGTAGCGGCCGCGCAGGCGGACGGCGACCTTCCGGCCGGTGATCCGGAGCGCGTGGCCGCCATGCTGCGAGCGCTCGCTCACGGCGCGGTCGACCTCGCGCTCGCTGGCCATCTGTCGCGCACCGGCAAGGGGCACGCGAGTCCCGATGACCTCATTGACGATCTGTTCGCGCTGCTGCCCGGCGCCAGCTCGTTCCGGTCATAGAAGGTAGCGTCGCCTCAATGGAGGAATCGCGGTTCGTCGTGCAGCTGCACGATGCGACCCGGCTGCACTATGACCTGCGGATCCGGGTGGATGACGTGCTGCGCTCGTGGGCCGTGCCGAAGGGGCCGTCGATGGATCCGGCGGTCCGGCGGCTCGCGGTGCCGGTCGAGGATCACGACCTGGCCGCGGGCGAGTTCGAGGGCGTGCACGAGGGGTCAGTCCGCGGCACCGGCGCGGTGATCATCTGGGACGAGGGACCGGCCGAGATCGTCAGGAACGAGCCCGGTCACATGTCGGTCCTGCTTCACGGGCACAAGCTGTCCGGGGGATTCGGGCTGACGAGCACCGGGCCGCGGCGCTGGATCCTGGTGAAGGTCAGGGACGAGGAGGCCAGGACAGGTTCGGACATCACGGCCGAGCGCCCCGAGAGCGTGCGCAGCGGCCGGCGCTGGGAGGACATGCTGGCCGGGTGACGGCCGTCAGCGGGCGGCCAGCTCGCCGAGCCCGACGCGCTGCCAGCACCGCGGGTAGTCCATGACGAAGCCGTCGCCGTCGACCGGCAGGTCGGCGCGGAACGACGCCGACTCGTACCGGTACGCCGGCTCGGGCTGGTCCAGGCGGGTGTAGCGCTGCCTGACCGGACGGAGCTCGAGCTCAGGCACCGTGACGTAGACGACGTCCAGGTCGCGGGCCTGGCCGGGCGACAGCTTCAGGCGGCGGATCGGCAGGGTGTTGGTGAGGGGCGTTCGGTTGATATCGACGTCGATGCAGCCATCGAGGGCGGGCTGCGGATGCCCGTCGCGCTGCCAGTGGCCCTCGCCGTCGGCCTCGAGCGTCATCGTGCGCGTTTCTCCGGCCGTTGCGACGCTGACGTGCAGGGACCTGACCCGCCAGCGGGCGTCGCACTCCAGCTGGTAGCTCGCGCGCGCCGGACCGCGGTCGCTGACAAGCACGAGCTGACCGTCAGCCTTGAAGCCGCCGGGGTCCGCGGATGCGATCACGTGCTCGAGGCTGGGCTCGTCGAGCGCCTGCCAGGCCAGGTCGAAGGGCATGCCGTTTCTCCTCGGAGCTTGTAACCGTCTACCTGTTTAGCAAGTTACACCGGCTCGGGCGCCGCCTGCAACCGCTATAGTTGTTTGATGGTTAACGAGCGCGAGTCCGCTGGTCAGGCGGCGCCGGGCGCGCTGGAGTCAGTGCGCGAGCTGCTGAACAGCTGGCTGATTCCGAACGACTCGCGGGAGCCGACTGACCGGTTTGAGTCGCTCGGTCGGGCGCAGGGGTGGAGCGCGGCGGACGCCGCTCTCATGCGCTCGCTGCGCGACGACCTGCGGGCGGCGGTGGAGACCGGCCGCGCCGACGGACTGAACTCCTGGATCGACCGGCTCGCGGTGCGACCCGCGGTGGACGCCGGCGGCATCTCGTACCGGCACGCGGGCGGGCCGGCCGGGGAGACGCTCGCGGTCGTTCTGGAGGCGATCTCCGCGGGGACCTGGAAGCGGGTCAAGGCGTGTCCGGACTGCCGCTGGGTGTTCTACGACAGCACGCGGAATGGCAGCAAGCGCTGGTGCCTCATGTACGCGGGCGGCCCGGGCGGGCGGGCCTGCGGAACGATCGCGAAGGTCCGCCGGTACCGGGATCGCCAGGGCGGCGCCCTCGCTCAGGACGCGTCAGCGGGCTAAGAACCGGCTCGCGCTGGCCTTGCCGTGCGACTGTGTTGATTTGGTGTCGGCGAGAGCGACGGCACCAAATCAACACAGTCAGCGCGAGACCGTCAGTTTCCGCACTGGATGTCCTGCGAGGACTGACCGCTGGCGGACACCGAGCCGCTCGTCACCGTGATGTCGACCGGCTGCCCGCAGGCCGAGCTTGACACCGAGACGACGATCGATCCGAAGTCCTGGTTCCCGGGAGAGAGCGCGGCGTGCTGGCAGCTTGCGCCCGAGCCGGCCTGCTGACAGGTCCAGCCGCTGCGTCCGCCACCGTGGCGCGAGTCGATGATCGTGATGCTGCCGGCCGGCACGGTAATCGACGCGGTGAGCGCGCCGGTCGCGCCGCTGCCGGTGTCGTTCACCTGGAAGAACACCAGCGACTCGCCCTGCCGCCACCCGAACACGCTGACCGAGGCAGTCATTGTGGTCGCAGGGGTGGGCGACGGGCTGGTCGTCGGGGACGGACTCGAGCTGGGCGGGCTCGACGAGGGAGGGGGCGGTGGCGGCGTCGACGCGACCCCGTTGGAGGTCGACGGATCCGGCGCGGGCCTCGTGGACCGTTTGGCCGAGGGCTTCCTCGATGATGCCTTCCGGCCTGGCGTCGTGGTCGGCTGCTGGCTCGCGGGCGCGGAGGTCGCTACCGGGCCGACGGCGTCGGCCTGATGGTGGGCCGGCAACCGCGGCGAGCCGCCTGCATTCAGCGTGGCGGCGAAGGCGACGCCGATGACGGCCAGCGCGCCGGCCGACGCGAACCACATTGGCTTGCGGACCTCCCTCAGGTGCTGGAGGGCCGTAGCTCCGGCCGCGGTGTTGCGCGCGGGCCCGGCCTGGATGGCCGCCGCAGTTGCCGCCGCGAGGCCGGCCGGATCGTCATGACCCGCCTCAGCCAGGTACGGCACCGCCGCCGCACCGAGGACGACCGGGGCCACCTGGGCTCGCAGCGCGACGCCCGCGTCGACGAGCTCGCCGCAGAGGGCGGAGCAGTCGATGCACTGATTCACGTGCTCGGCCACCCGGACCTTGTCGGCGGCCGGCAGCGTGTCCTGCAGATAGCCGCCGAGCTTCTCGGCTACCGGCCCGCAGTCCGGCCGGGGGAGCGCGGCGATGTACGAGCGCAGGACAGCCTGGCGGAGGCCTTCGCTCGCCCGGCGGTCCAGGAGGGCGACGCCGTGCGGCGGCCCGCCGAGTATCGGGGCCAGCTCGGCTGCGGTTTCCCGCTCGATCTGGGTGTGCCAGAGGATCGCGCGCCATCTCTCCGGAAGCGAGAGGAAAGCGGCCACGATCCGAGACTGGTCAGGACCCGCTACTCCCGGCGCCAGGAACGGCTCGCCGGGCTCGGGCAGCTGCCTGCCCGCCGCCGTGCGCCGCAGCGCGGTCAGGACATAGGGCCGGAAGGCGTCGGTAGGGCCTCCGCCGCGCCTTGTCACCTCGTGGACCAGCCCGAATGTCTCGGCGACGAGATGATCGGCCTCCGCCGGGGAGCCCACGAGCTCGCGCGCCAGCCGCCGGACGGCCTCCACGTGCCGCTGATAAAGAACACCAAACGCCGACGTGTCGCCGGTCCGCACCAAGTTCAGCAGCTTCGCGTCCTCGGGCGCGCGTGCACCCGATGCCCTGTCCGCCACTTCTCCCCCCGCCCACGGGTTACGCCAGATTACGCAAGGGAATCATCGCTTCTTCCGTGGCGCGATGGGACGGAATCGCCCTGATCTGCGGTTAAGTCTGCGCGGGGCGCTAGCCCGTCTGGTTGACGTTCGCGGCGACAATCGTTCCGTTCTGCACCGTGTCGGTGCCGGCGAAGTGCTGCACCTGACCGGTGCAGCTGTTTGTGGCCGCGAGGTCGAAGGTGACCTGGTCGCCGGACTCGCCGATCTCGGTGAGCTGCTGGTTTCCGGTGCAGGCGAAGCCGTTGACGAACTGCTGGTAGGTCTGGCCGGTTGTCGCCCCAGACCCGATCAGGCTCCAGGCCTGGGCGTAGTTCCCCGATTCGATGTCGCCGTAGTAGGCGGACACAACCGCCCAGGGGTCGGTGACATTCGGGCTGGTGGCCGGGCTCTGCGGCGCGGCCGGTGATGAAGGCGCCGGTGCCGCCTGCCGGGTGCCGATGGACGGTGCCGACGGCGACGATGTTGCCGGCCTGGACGTTGTTGCGGGAGGTCGGACGGTGACGGTCGTCGTGCCGCACGCTGCGAGGCCGAGGCCGACGATGGCTGTTGCCGCGAATGCGCTGAATACCGGCTTCATGGCGTACCCGCCTAACGGTCACGCCGATCGGCCCAGCCCGACCTTCAGCGCCAGGCGAGGTGCTGGCTGATCGGCTGATTCGCCACGTTCATCACCCACAGTAGTCGTGCGGGCGTGTCCGGTTAGCTCCGGGGCGGCCTTCAGTTCCGGCGGAACGTGCCTAGCCACGCCTGGGCGCTCGTCATCCCGAAGTCACGGTTGACTTCGAACTGCTCGGCCGTGATCGACTCGACGGCCCAGCCGTCGCTGAAGGCGGCCCGAAGTTCCTCCTGGCGCACGCGGCGCGGGCCGAAATCGCCTGGCTGCATATTGCTGAAGCACATCAGGTAGCAGTGGCCGCCGGGCGCCAGCACGGAGGCGATGCTCGCGACGTAACGACCGCGTTCTTCGTCCGAGAACACGTGGAACAGGCCGCTGTCGATGACCGTGTCGAAGGCGCCTGACCCAAGGCGGTCGAGGCTCAGCACGTCGCCCACCTCGAAGCGTGCGGGCAGGTCGCGCTCCGCGGCCTTGGCCCGAGCCCGGTCGATGGCGAGCTGGGACAGGTCGATGCCGGTGGCGTCCGCGCCCTGGCTGGCGGCGAGCAGGGCGTGCTCTCCCGTGCCGCAGCCCACGTCCAGGACTCGGCCTGACAGCAGGCCCTGTCCGCACAGGCGGACGAACACGGGCTGGGGCCTGCCGATGTCCCATGGCGGGGGCGCTTCGCCGGAGTAGGCCGAGTCCCAGGTGGGGATGGTCATCGCTGGTTCTCCCTGTTCGCGGTTGAGCTGTTTGTGTACTGTGCGTGCTGTTCGGTGTCCTGCCGAGGAGGTCCGCGTGGGTGCCGCCGATGCCAGGCCCGACGTCGTCGACCGCGACGAGCTGCGGTCGGCGCGGGCGGCCGGGTCGCTGGACGGGCGGCTCGAACGCCTTCCTGATAGCCATCCTGCCTCGCCGCGGTACTGCGCCGACGGTCACGGGGCTGAGGATGCCGGCGAGTGGCGGGACGCGGGTGACGCGGACGAGCGCGTTCGCCCGTTAACCGACGCCGAGCACGCCGAGCACGTAGCCGAAGTTCGAGTCCGATTAGAAGCCGCACGCG
>DAIOWC010000296.1:0-6673 GCA_036758685.1 Streptosporangiaceae bacterium
AGCGGGTCGGTGCCCGGCGCCCGGCCGAGGGCCAGGTCGACCCGGCCCGGATACATCGCCAGCAGCGTCCTGAAGGTCTCGGCGACCTTGAGCGCCGCGTGGTTCGGCAGCATGATGCCCGCCGCGCCGACCCGGATCCGGGATGTGAACGCTCCGACGTGCGCGGTCAGCAGCTCGGGCGCACTGCAGGCCAGGCTGCGCATGTTGTGATGCTCGGAGACCCAGTAGCGCCGGTACCCGGCCGCCTCGACCGCCTGCGCGATGCCGACGGCGCCGGCCACCGAAGCGGCGGCGTCCTCACCGAACTCGATCCCGACGAAGTCGAGCACGGCCAGCGGGAGCGATTCTCCGTTCACATCCATGATCACTTCAATCGCCGTGGCGGCCCGCGCATTCCCCGGGACCCCGACGCGGACCTGACTACAGGCTGGGCAGCGTGTGCTCCTCGTGGTCGAGCTCCCGCTGCAGCTGGCGCAGGCTGTCATCGGGCAGGCGGCCGCAGTCCCGCCAGCGCAGCAGCTCCCGGCGCTGGGCGTCGATGACAGCGTGCTGGGCCCGCACCGCGGCCTCAGCCTCGGGGCTCCACTGGCCGGCGGCATCGTCGGAGTCGGCCAGCGCACTGGCCCGGGCGCGGTACCGGTCGGCGCGCTGGCGTAGCGACCCGCGGAGGGAGTCGGCCACGGCCGCAGTCACGGCCTTCTCGGCCTGGAGATCATCGACGGTCTGCGTGGCCGCGTCGATCGCGGCCAGCCGGGCGGCGAGACGGACCTGGGCTTCCTCGGACGCGTCCGCGCGCAGGCCCAGCCGCCGCAGCAGCGGCGCGAAGGTCAGGCCCTGGCCCACGAGAGTGACCAGGACCACGACGTAGGCGCAGAGGATCATGAGGTCACGGTCGGGGAACGGGTGGCCGCCCGCGATAGTGGTCGGTACCGCGAACACGGCCGCGAGGGTAATGACGCCCCGCGTGCCCGCCCAGGTCAGGGCCGTGATCTCGCGGCCGTTCAGGGGCGGCGCGCTGTCGCCGAGGCGCCAGCCGAGCCAGGCCGGGACGCGCTGCGTCAGGATCAGCCACAACGGCCGGATGAGCAGGACGGCGGCGAGCGTCAGGCCGATCGCGGCGGCCGTCGTGCCGGCGGGCTCGTCGCGCAGGCCGCGCAGCACCGTGGGCAGCTGCTGGCCGATCAGCAGGAACACCAGGCCCTCGAGCAGGAACTCGACGAGCTGCCAGACGGCGCCGGTCTGCAGGCGGCTGGCCCCGGATGCGCCGGCCGGGGCGTCGTGACCGGCCATCAGGCCCGCGATCACGACCGCGAGCACGCCGGAGACGTGCGCCTCCTCCCCCGCCAGGTACGCCAGGAACGGCGTCGCGAGCGACGCGGTGTTGGCCAGCAGCGGGTCGCGCAGCAGGACCCGGGCATGGCGCATCAGGTAGCCGATCGCCGCCCCGATGGCGAGACCGCCCGCCGCGGCGAGCAGGAACTTGCCCGCCGCGTAGGCGATCGAGAACCCGCCGCCAACCGCGGCGGCGACCGCGACCTGCCATGTAGTCAGCGCGGTCGCGTCGTTGAGCAGGCCCTCGCCGCCGATGAGCGTGACCAGCCGCGGCGGGAGGCCGGCCCGGCGGCCGATGGACAGGGCCGCGACCGGGTCCGGCGGGGCGACGGCGGCACCGAGCACGACGCCGCCCGCGAGCGTGATGCTGGGCACGGCCCAGTCCGCGAGCAGGCCGACCACGAGCGCGGTCAGCAGGACGAGGACCACCGACAGACTCGTGATCGGGCGCCAGTTCGCCCTGATCGCGAGGAGGCTGGACCGCCGCGCCGCGCCGAACAGCAGCGGCGGGATCACCAGGACCAGGACAAGATGCGGTTCGAGGTGCAGATTCGGGCCGGGCAGCAGGGCATAGACGAGGCCGCACAGCGTCAGCACGATCGTGTACGGGACGTTGAGCCGATCGGCAATCAGCTGCGCGGCGATGATGACGGCGACCATCGCGAGGACGAACGCGACCTGGCCCAGCACCCGGTCATTGTGGCAGAGCCGAGTCCGCCGGGCAGGCGCCGGAACACCGGCCCGCCGGACTCGGATTACATTACGGTGATCTGCGCCTAGTAACGCTCGGCGAAGACGGGCTCGCCGTCGGTCAGGGTGTAAATCTCCCGGCCGTCGAGGAACGCGCGCTCGACCCGGCTGAGCACGTCCAGCGGATCTCCCGACCAGATGACGAGGTCGGCGTCCTTGCCCGCCTCCAGCGAGCCCAGCCGCTCATCGACGCCGATGATCTTGGCCGGGTTGATCGTCAGCGCGCGCAAGGCGGTGTCCCGGTCCAGGCCGTACTTCACCGACAGCGAGGCCTGGTGGACCAGGAAGTTGATCGGCACGACCGGGTGGTCGGTCGTGATCGCGATCGTGACGCCGGCCGCGGCGAGCTTGCCGGGGTTGGCCAGCGACCGGTTGCGCAGTTCCACCTTGGAGCGGGAGGTGAACAGGGGCCCGATGATCACCGGGATGTCCCTGGCCGCGAGCAGGTCGGCCACCAGATGGGCCTCGGTGCCATGATCGATCACCAGGTCATACCCGAACTCCCCGGCGATCCGCAGCGCTGTCGCGATGTCATCGGCGCGGTGGCAGTGCTGGCGCCACGGGATCTCCCGGCGCAGCACCATGCCCAGGGCCTCAAGCTTCAGGTCGCGGTCGACGGGCTTGCGCTCCGACTCCGGCTTCCCGGCCTCCGCCTCGATCTTGGCGAGGTAGTTCGCCGCCTCGACGAACGCGCCGCGGATGACCGCGGCGACGCCCAGGCGCGTGCTCGGGGTCTTCTTCTGCTCGCCGTAGACGCGCTTGGGATTCTCGCCGAGCGCGGACTTCATCCCGGCGGGCGCGCGCAGCAGCATCTCGTCGACGGTCCGCCCCCAGCACTTCAGCGCGCAGGTCTGCCCGCCGATGGGGTTGCCCGAGCCGGGGTTCACGTTGACGGCCAGCACTCCCCCGCCAACAGCGTCGCGGAAGCCCATGTCGGCCGGGTTGATCGCGTCCAGCGCGCGGACGTTGGCAGTCACCGGGTCGGTCAGCTCGTTCGTGTCCGAGCCGGCCCAGCCCTCGGCCTCCTCGTGCACCCCGACGTGCCCGTGGGCCTCGATGAAGCCGGGCAGCACCCATTTGCCGGTCGCGTCCACCACGGTCACGCCATCGGGCACCTGGATGTCGGCGCCGACCGCGGCGATCTTGCCGTCGACGACGAGAACCGTGCCACCGTCGATCGGATCGCCGGCAATCGGAACGACATGCCCGCCCACGATCGCTACTGAACTCTCGCTCACTCAGGCCTCCTTGCCTCACTAGCCCCGCAAGGTCACAGTAGCGGGACAATGCGGGCAGGCTTTCGGCGGGGAAAAGCCTGGCTGCGGGCCTAGGATCCGCGCACGGCACCGGGCTAGCATGAGGACCGAACGGGATTCGGGCATTTGCCCGCACTCGGAGGGAGAGTGACGTGACTGTCGCCGACGAGAAGCTTGAGCAGATCGAGACCATCGACCTCGCGGGGCTCGGACGGGCCGATATCGACGACGTCATCGAGTACGTGCACGTGCCGAAGGCGCGGCTGCCGGAGTACCTGAGTCTGTACGACCGCTATCTGCGCCAGCGATGGAACGTCAACGACCTCGACTTCTCCGCCGACGTGCCGGACTGGCAGGAGCGGATGACTGACGACTCGCGCAACTCGTTCCTGTCGATCGCGTCGGGCTTCCATCACGGCGAGCGCCAGGTCGCGGTCGAGCTCGCGCCGCTGCTCTTCGGGGTGCCGGAGGATTACAAGATCTTCCTGACCAGCCACCTGGAGGACGAGGCCAGGCACACGGTCTTCTTCGACCGGTTCTACCGGGAGGTCGTCGGCCTCGAGGGCGACGGGATCATGGACATCCTGGACGGCTCGTGGTCCTACATCCAGGAGACGTTCGTCGGGCCGTTCGGGCTCCTCGCCTACCTGACCGATGACCTGCGCCGGGACCCGTACAACAAGCACCTGCAGATGAAGTATGCGACCACGTACGTGATCTGGATCGAGGGCGTGCTGGCCCTGTCGGTCATGAAGATCACGCTGAACTTCGCCCGCGACTTCAAGGTGCTGCCGGGCTTCTATACCGGGTTCACCGCCACGTGCCGCGACGAGGCCAGGCACGTCCAGGGCGGCCTGCGGTTCGTCCGTGACCTCCTGGACGAGGATCCCGCCTACGTCAAGGACCTGCACGACACGCTGCGCTGCTTGCTCACGATGAGCGCGGCCCGGTCCAGCTACGTCTACTACGAGCCGCTCGGCTGGTCGGAGGACCGGGTCACCGAGCTGTTCATGAACCAGCTCCACCGCAAGCTCGCCATGATCGGCGTGACGCTGCCCGCTGACATGGAGGAGATGCTGTCCGCGACCAAGCCCACCCTGGCTGGAGGCTGATGTGCCCGGTTTTATGACCGACGCGTGGGCGCAGGAGATCCGCGCCACCTTCAACGCCTGGCCGGGCGAGGAGTACAAGGCCACCAAGCTGCAGGACTTCTGGGACTGGATCGCGATGATCCGGCCGTTCGTGACCGGCCGGCTGGCGCTCGCGGTGCGGGACATGCCCGAGGGCGCGCAGGCCGACACCCTCGTCCTTGACTTCGACGCCGGGAGCGTTGCCGCCGCTTCGGTAGCGGAACGCGACGAAGTCGAGGCCGGTGCGGTCTTCCTGCTGGCCGCGTCCTACGCGGACTGGGCCGAGATGCTCGCCGGGTACGACGTCGGCAAGATGATCATGTATCGCAAGCTGATGCTCGAGCACGGCGACACGCTGATGTTCTTCACGGCGGCGTTCTTCTGGACCGAGCTCCTGGCGGCGATCCAGTCCGTGCCGGTGGAGATGCTCGCCCAGGTCTGAGCCGTGTTCCGCGACGCTACGGCACGATCACGAGCTGCTGCGGACTGCCCGGCCCGACGTTGATGATCTTCCCAGCCTGCCGCTGGGTTGCAGTGCTGATGGGAATGAGCACGCCCTCCTGCGGCCGCCCGCGCCGGGAGGTCACGGCGGGCAGGTAGATAATCCTCCCGCCCGGACTGAAGCCGGGGATCGCCGGGACGGTGGAGTCGGCGTATCCGCGCGGCAGGACGACCGGCGGCAGAGCCTTGTTCGTGATCAGATCTATCGGCCGCAGGTTGTCGTAGACGACCTTGCCGTTCGGGGACATCAGCAGAATCCCTGGTTCGGTCCTGAAGACGGAGGGAAGCTTGATGGGCCTGCCTGCTGTGCGGGCAGCGAGGTCAACCGGAGACACGTACTGGCCGCCGTTGACGTATGCGGTCTTGCCGTCTGGGGTGATCACGATGCCGCCGACGGGCGCGATGAGAGATTGTGCCGGAACCGTGATCGGCTTGCCCGCACCGTTGGTGGCGGTGCCGATGGGGGTGACGAACGCCGTGTTGACGTTCCCTTGGCTCACGACCCACACGGTCTTGCCGTCCGGTGTGATTGCCATGGCACTCGGCTCGGCGCGAACCTTGACTGGCGGCTCTGCGTTGCCGGTGACGAGATCGACGGGCTGGACACCATTGTTAACCGGCAGGTATGCGGTGCGCCCGTTGGGCGTGATATCGAACTGACCGTTGAACGTGGCAAGCTGGCGCACGGCGCCGGTGGCGAGGCTGATCGCCACCATCTGGCTGGACGAATTGACGGTATAGGCGACCCGGCCGCCCCGCGCGATCCTGATTTCTGTGTTCTGTACGAGGTGCAGAGGCAGCCTGACCGGGTTGGCCGCTGAGTTCGTCGCCGTATCAATCCGGGTCACGTAGTCAACCGTGGACGTGCTGGTTGCCGTGAAGCTGAAGACGTACACGGCCCTGCCGCCGGGCGCGGCTGCCACCTCCGAAATGAGTCCGCGTACCGTGATCGGCCTGAGTGGCGTGTCGGTCGCGAGCCGGACCGGCGTGACCTCGTCGGAGCCCTGCAAGGTCGTGCCGCGCTCACCGGCAGCGGTCCAGACGTACGCCGTCGGCGGGACCGGCCCGTGGCCGGAAACCGGTGGCTGGTGATGGTGGCTGCCGGAGCCGAGCGAGCCGGATACCGGGGGGAGCATGATCGCGATCAGGGCGATCGCGCTCATCGACGCGGCGGCGGCGCCGATCCGGCGGCGTGCGCGAATCCTCTTGCCGACCCGCACCGAGTTGCCTACCAGCTGCGGAGACGGCCGCCCGGCGGCAACCGCGTGCTCGAACAGCGCGCGAAGTGCAGTCTCGTCCATGTCAGATCCCCCGATGGTCGCTCTGGTTGGGAGTCTGCGTGAGCGTGTCGCCCAGCAGCTGCCGAAGTTTGTCCAGGCCTCTGGAACTCTGGCTTTTGACGTTTCCGGCCGAGCAGCCGAGGAGGGCCGCCACCTGCTCCACGCTCAGGTCCTCCCAGTAGCGCATGACGACCACGGCCCTGGACTTCGGCGAGAGCGCCGCGAGGGCGTCCGTCAGCGTGAGCCGGAGCGCCGGGTCCGGTAGCTCAGCCGCGCGGTCGGGGAACGTACCGGAATCGCCGGTGAGCATCTCGCCCCGCCTGGTCCGGCGGCAGTCGACGAAGTAGGTGTTGAGCAGGGTCCGGCGGGCATAGGCATGCACGGCCTCCTGCCGGTTGATGCGGTGCCAGGCCGCGAAGACCTT
>DAIOWC010000297.1:0-6671 GCA_036758685.1 Streptosporangiaceae bacterium
CGCGACCTCGGCTCGCTCCAGTGCGCGCTCGGTGCGCAGCGCGGCGAAGTAGTCGGCGCCCTGGGTGTGGTGCACCCGCCGCCTGATGCCCGCGGTATCGACGAACCGCCACGTCTTTCCGCCCAGTTCGATGAGCTCGTCGACCGGGTCGCGCGTCGTGCCCGCCACCGAGTCGACCAGCACGCGTTCCTTGCCCGCCAGCTTGTTGAGCAGGCTGGACTTGCCGACGTTCGGGCGGCCGATCAGCGCGACGCGGCGCGGGCCGCCCTCGGCCTCGTCGCGCTCGGCCGGCGCCACCGGCAGCGCGTTGAGCACGGCGTCCAGCAGGTCGCCGCTGCCGCGGCCGTGCAGGGCGCTGACCGGCACCGGCTCGCCGAGTCCGAGAGACCACAGCGAGTGCACCTCCGGCTCGCCCGGCGCGTCGTCGACCTTGTTCGCCGCGAGGACCACCGGCTTGCGCGAGCGCCGCAGGACCGCGGCGACCGCGGCGTCCGCGTCGGTCACCCCCACGACCGCGTCCACCACGAACAGCACGGCGTCAGCCGCGTCCACCGCCACTCTGGCCTGCGCCGCGACGCGTGCCGCGAGCGCCGGAGTGCCCTCGACCGAGGGTTCCCAGCCGCCGGTGTCGACGATCGTGAACGCGCGCCCGCGCCAGTTGGCGTCGTAGGTCACGCGGTCCCTGGTTACTCCGGGGACGTCCTCAACGACGGCCTGCCTGCTGCCCAGGATCCGGTTCACCAGCGTCGACTTGCCCACGTTCGGCCGGCCGACCACGGCCAGCACCGGAACGGGCCCGTCGGCCCCTTGACCCGGCTCTTCCGGGCCGGCGTCAGCCATGCGACACCGCCGCCCAGCCCCTGGCCATCCGCACGATCTCGCCGACGACGCCGTCCAGCTCGAGCGCTGTGGTGTCAATCTCGACCGCGTCTGGCGCCATCACCATCTGCGCCGCATCCTTGCGGTCCCGGCTGGCCTGCTCGCGCCTGATCGCGGCGACAGTGGCGGAGGAATCGGCGGACAGCTCGGCGCTCCGACGCTTCGCCCGAGCGGACTCGGAGGCAGTCAGGTAGACCTTGACCTGCGCCTTCGGAGCCACGACGGTGCCGATGTCCCTGCCCTCGGCGACGACTCCGGCGCCCGCGGCGATGGCTTCCGCGATGATCTCCCGTTGCATCCCGATCAGCACCTCGCGGACCTGCGGGATGCGCGCGACGACGCTGACGGCGTTCGTCACCTCGCGGCTCCGGATCGGGACGGCCACGTCGGTCCCGTTGACGTGGATCTCCGGTGCCACCGGGTCAGTTCCGACGGTGATGACCGGTTCATCCAGTTGCGCGATGATCGCATCGGTATCGGAGAGGTCGACCTGCCGGCCTTGCAGCCACCAGGTCAGGGCCCTGTACATCGAGCCAGTGTCGAGATAGCGCAGGCCGAGCCGCAGCGCCGCCTGCCTGGCCGCAGTGGACTTGCCCGAGCCTGACGGTCCGTCAACGGCGATCACCAGGCCCGGCCGCAGATCCGCCGGGGAAGCGGCAGCTGAATCAGTCACGAAGCGATGCTACCGGCGGACGGGCCATCCCCCGGCAGCCAGCACGGCCGACAGCCGACCGATGGCCTCTGGTTTCACCCAGAGTTCGGCGACGCCAACCGGCAGTCCGGGCGAGTGCTCGATGTCGATGTCCTCGATGTTGATGCCTGCCTCGCCCGCCGCGTCGAACAGCCGGGCCAGCTCGCCGGGGCGGTCCGGGATGATTACCTGCACGAGAGCGAAGCTCGGGGCCGGGCCGCCGCGCTTGCCGGGGAGCCTGGCCACCCCGGCCGTGCCGCGTTCGAGCAGCTCGGCCAGTTCCTTGCCGGCCAGCTCCTCCCCCGCCTGTCCGCGCTCGAGCGCCGCCGCCGCCTGCTGAAGATCAGCGGCAACCAGGCGCAGGACCTCACTCACCGGTCCGGCGTTCGCCAGGAGGATCTGCAGCCACATGTCCGGATCTCCGGCTGCGATTCTTGTCACATCGCGCAGACCCTGGCCCGCGAGCGCGAGGGCGCCCTGGTCGGCCTGCTCCAGCCGCGCGGCCATGGCCGCCGCCAGCAGATGCGGCGCGTGCGAGACCAGGGCCACCCACTGATCGTGCTCGGCTGGGGACAGGTTCACGGGCTGGGCGCCGCACTCCCGCGCGAGCGTCGTTACGAGCAAAATCGCGTGCGCCTGGCTCTCAGCGAGCGGGCAAATGACCCACGGCCGACCGAGGAAGAGGTCGGCGCGGGCGGCGGCTGGCCCCGACCGTTCCCGGCCCGAGAGCGGATGCCCGGGGACGTAGGTCGTCAGATCGCAACCGAGTGCCCTGGCCTGGCTGAGCGGGAGCTCCTTGACGCTGGCCACGTCGGTGTAGCAGCGGGCCAGACCGCGCTCCTGGGCCGCCGCGAGCGCCGGGGCGACCGCCGCCGGCGGCGTGGCCAGCACCGCGACGTCGGCCGGGCCGCCGGGCGGGCCGCCTGCCGGCAGCAGCGCTCCGCCGCCGATGCCGGCCGCCAGCTCGGCCGAGGCCGCCTCGCGGTCCTCAAGCCAGACGGTGAGACCGCGCTCGCGCAGGGCCAGCGCGACCGAAGTGCCGATCAGGCCGGTGCCGAGCACGACCGCACTGGCGAGCACGGGGTCTCCCGCCGACGCCGTCCCGGCCGGCCCGTGCGCGGTCACTGCGCGATATCCAGCCTGAGAGCCGCGGCGCCGCGCAGGTAGACGTGCTGCATAGCGGACCGCGGCTTGTCGGTCTCAATGTGCATCATCAGGCGGACCACCCGCGGCATGGCTCCGGGGACGGGGATCTCGGCCGCGCAGAGCAGCGGCACCTCCTGGAAGCCCAGCTTGCGCGCGGCCAGGGCCGGGAACTCAGCGTCGAGGTCGCCGGTGGCCGTGAAGATCACGCTGATGACGTCGTCGGTGGTCAGCTCGTTGCGTCCCATGACCTCGGTCACCAGTTCCGCGGTGCCCGCCAGGATCTCGTCCCGGTCGTTCGTCGCAACCTGGACCGCGCCGCGCACTGCCCGGACGCCCACGTGCATCCCCTTCCCGCCGCGATTGGCGCTCGCTGGCCGCAGCCCGCGCCTGATGATTACAGACCGACCGCAGCGTACAGGTCGCCGACTTCCTTCACCGAAAGCTGCCTGGTGGATCCCGGCCGCAGCGAGCCCAGTGAGATCGGCCCCACATGCGTCCGGACGAGCCTGGTCACCGGGTGCCCGGCGGCCGCCAGCATGCGCTTCACGATGTGCTTGCGCCCCTCATGCAGCGTAATCTCCACCAGCGCGCGCGATCCAAGCCGCTCGACCACCCGGAACTTGTCGGCGCTCGCCACGCCGTCCTCCAGCTCGATCCCGCCCATGAGCTGCCGGCCAAGATCACGCGGTACCGCGCCGGAAACCTCGGCCAGGTAAGTCTTCGGCACCCCGAACCGGGGATGCGACAGCCGGTGAGCCAGCTCGCCGTCGTTCATCAGCAGGATCAGGCCTTCGGTGTCGTAGTCGAGACGACCGACGTGATACAGGCGTTCTCCCACATCGCCGAGCAGGTCGGCCATCGTGGGCCGGCCGCGGCTGTCCGACATGCTGGTGAGCACGCCGACAGGCTTGTTCAGGGCCATGTAGACCAGGTCCTCGCTGGCGGGGATGCGCCTGCCATCCACGCGGATCACCTGGTGCTGCGGGTCGACCCTGGCTCCGTACCGGCGGACGACTTCGCCGTCGACCTCGACGCGGCCTTCCCCGATCAGTTCCTCGCAGTGCCGGCGGCTGCCGATGCCAGCCGCGGCGAGTACCTTCTGCAGCCGGACGCCGCCGGGGACGTCGACGAGCGAGTCGCGCTGGCCTTCGCCTTCGTCCTCGTCACCCCAGTCATCGTCATCGATATCGTCGGCCGGCGCGCCCACGCGCTCTGCCGGGGCGGGCTCCGGCCTCGCACGGCCTGGTCGCCCGCTGCCCGGGCGTCCGCGGCCCGGGCCCCCCGCGCTACCGGCCGCGCTCATTGCCCAGGTCCAGTTCGTCCTCCAGGTGGTCCGGCAGGAACGGCGCCAGGTCAGGCAGGTCGGACAGCTGGGGCAGGCCGAGCCGTTCCAGGAAGTAACTCGTCGTCCGGAACAGCGTCGCCCCCGTCTCGTTGTCCGTCCCCGCCTCCTCCACCAGTCCGCGCAGAACCAGCGTGCGCATGACGCCGTCGCAGTTCACGCCGCGGACCGCCGAGACCCTGGCCCGGCTCACGGGCTGGCGGTACGCAACGACCGCGAGCGTCTCCAGCCCCGCCTGGGTCAGCCTGATCTCCTGGTTGTCGCTGACGAAGCGCTCGACCACGGCCGCGCACTCGGGTCTGGTGTAGAACCGCCAGCCGCCAGCGACCTCGCGCAGGTCGAACCCCCGCTCCTGCGCGGTATAGGAGTCGGCCAGCTCGCGCAGGGCGGCCGTGACTTCCGACGTGGGCCGCTCGACCACCTGCGCGAGCAGGTTGTCGGGCACGGGCTCGTCGGCGACGAGCAGTATGGCCTCGAGGCTGGCGTGCAGGCCGGGGCTGGCGGCATCGGCCGCATCGGCCCCCACGTCAGCCGGACTGTCCGCGTCGTCACCGGCGCGCGCGGACCCGGGCGCATCGTCCGCGACGTCAGCAGGCGCTCCGTCGTCGTCACCGCCGTCGCCGCCTTCACCATCGTCGCCGTCGTCACCGCCACCCCCGTCGGCGTCAGTGGCGTCCGGCGCCAGGCCATCGTCCGCCGGCCAGCCCGCCTCGGCCGACAGGTTCTCCTCGGCCAGCAAGCCCTCATCGGCGGCGGCGTCCAGTGCCCGCTCGTCATCGGGGTCAGCCGGCCAGCCGGCGGCCGGTCCGTCATGCATCGTCGTGATCTTCCTCTTCCGGGCCCGCTGGCGGCTCCTCCAGGGGCGCCTCGCCCTCGTCGGGATCGGCTGCGCGCGGCGCGGGCCGATCGACCCAGGACACGTAGAGGTCGCCGAGCGGCGCCACCTGGTCCAGGCCGATGCGGCCGTCCCGGTACAGCTCCAGAACCGCCAGGAACCGCGCCACGACCTCGAAAGTGCCCGCGCAGTCGGCGGTCAGCTGGCGGAACGTCGCGCGCCGCAGCGAGCGCAGCTGTGCCATCAGTATCTCAGCTTGCTCCCGTACGGATGTCCTCGGGACGTGCAGATGCGAGGTCGAGACCGTCGGCGGCCGGCGCGGCGCGAGCACGCGCGCCGCGATCGCGGCGAACTCCGCCGGCCCGAGCCCGAGCAGCACCTCCGGCAGCAGGTCGGCGAACCGCGGCTCCATCGCCACTCGCCGCGGGAACCGCTTGCTCTCGGCCGTCATCTTCCCCGCCAGCACCACGGCGACTTCCCGGTAGGCCCGGTACTGCAGCAGCCGCGCGAACAGCAGGTCCCGCGCCTCGAGAAGCGCCAGGTCCTCCTCGTCATCGACCTCGCCCGCCGGGAGCAGCCGCGCGGCCTTGAGGTCGAGCAGCGTCGCCGCGACCACCAGGAAGTAGCTCGCCTGATCCAGGTCCCAGCCGCCAGACAGCGCCCGGATGTAGCCGATGAACTCGTCGGTCACGCTCGACAGCGCGATCTCGGTGATGTCCAGCTTGTGCTTGGAGATCAGCGCCAGCAGGAGATCAAACGGTCCCTCAAAGACGTCCAGGTGCACGTGAAAGCCGCTGGCCGCGGGTGAGCTGTCAGTGGCGCCCTTGCTGCCCAGCACGGGCTCGCCGAACTCTTCAGTAGTCATGATCATCGAGGATCCGCCGCCAACCGTCCTGCGGCCTGAACGCGCCGCCCCCACAGCCGAGGTTACCCGAGGTCACCCGCCATCCTTCAGCCGTCGTGCGACCACGCTGTTTTCCCCCGCAGTGTCCAGGTCGGCGAGCAGGACCGCCAGCGCCTCGCGCACGATCCGGCCGCGGTCCACCGTGATCCCGTACGAACGCAGCGCGAGCCGTGCTCGTTCCAGCTGGATCAGCTCTGGGCCGGACATGTAAACGGTGATCTTCTGAGGGTGACTCTCCCGGCCACTGGCCTGGCGCTCGGTGTCCGGGGCGGTACTGCGCGATGACGGGCGCAGTAGCTCCGCGACTCCGGGCAGGCTTACCCGGCGCGACCCGCGGGAACGCCCTGCCGCCACCGATCCAGTACCTCCTTGGCCAGCTCCCGGTACGCGCTGGCACCGTTGCACGCTGGGTCGAACCGGGTGATGGGCTCTCCGGCGACCGTCGCGTCAGGGAAGCGAATTGTCCGGCTGATCACTGTGTGGAACACCCGGTCGCCGAATCCCTCCACCACGCCCGCCAGGACCTCGCGGGTGTGCAGGGTGCGCGAGTCGTACATTGTCGCCAGGAGCCCGTCGATCCCCAGCTTGGGACTCAGTCGGTTCGACACCTTGTCGATGGTCTCCATCAGCAGCGCCACGCCGCGGAGCGCGAAGTACTCGCACATCAGCGGCACGAGCACCCCGTCCGCACACGCCAGCGCGTTGACCGTGAGCAGGCCCAGGGACGGCTGGCAGTCGATGAGGATGATGTCGTAATCGGGGATCAACGGCTGTAGCACGCGGCCGAGCACGAACTCCCGGCCGACCTCGTGCACCAGCTGCACCTCGGCGCCGGACAGGTCGATGTTGCTCGGCAGCAGGTCCATGCCGTCGA
>DAIOWC010000298.1:0-6601 GCA_036758685.1 Streptosporangiaceae bacterium
TCGACGCCGGGATCTTCGTCGAGGCCGACGGCCGCCTCGCGTTCCAGCACGACCTGACCCGGGAGGCCGCTCGCAGCGCGGTGCCTGACGCGGTCCGGCGGGCGCTTGACCGCGAGGCGGCCGATGTCCTCCTGGCGGGCGGCGCCCTCCCGGTCGAGGTCGCCGCCCAGCTCGCGGCCAGCGCCGAGCCCGGTGATGTCGCTGCGGTCCGCGCGCTCGCAGAAGCCGCCGAGTCGCTCGGCATGACGGACCCCAGCGCCTCGGCTGATATCGCTGGCGTCGCTCTGTCGCTGGTCCCGGCCCGCCATCCGCTGCGGGGCCCGCTGGTCGCCCGCCGGACAGTGTCCCTGTTTGCCGCGGGACGCAGCCAGGAAGCGCGGGACTTCGCCGACCACGCCCTCCGGCAGAGCCTGCCCGCCGAGCAGGAAGCCGAGGTCCGCCTGAGCCTGGCGGCGATGTTCGCCATCTCGGCCGATGACCGCGCCGAGGCCGCCAGGAAGGGCTTGTCTCTGACCGGCCTGCAGGCCGACACGCGGGCTCGGCTGTGGGCGTCGCTGTTCCACAACCTGCTGGTCGCAGGCCGCCTGGAGGAGGGCCTGGCGATCGAAGCCGAGGTGGGCGCGAATGTCGCTGCCAGCAGCGACCTGGCGGCGCAGTACTTCTTCCAGATCGGCCGGTCGGCGATGGAGTACCAGCTTGGCCGGTTCGAGCCTGCGCTCCGGCGGCTGCAGTCGGTAGAGCCCGACCGCCTGGCCGGATTCGATGATCCGCGGGAACGGCTGACGCACAGCTATCGCTGCTGGCTGCTGTCGGCTCTCGACCGGGTGGACGAGGCCGCCGAGGTCGCGGAGGACGGGCTGGCCTCGGCCCGGCGCGATCGGCAGGACTGGGCCGTCCATGTCTTCGAGACGTGGAAGGGCCGGCACCTGCTCCACCTCGGCAGGCTCGACGAGGCGAACGCGATCCTGGAAGGCCGGTTCCACCTGGCCGATGCGGAGACGATCGTCGGGGTTCTGGACGCGGCGGGTCTGGTGGCGCTGGGCCGGACCAGGCTCCACCTGGGGGATGATCGCGGCGCTGGTGAGGTCGCCTCGATCGCCAAGGTGATGCTGGCGGCGTCCGCCCCCGTGGTCCGCAGGCTCGCCGCGTGGTACCTCGCGGTTCATTCGATGGCCTATGGCGACGCGGACCAGGCGCACCGCTGGCTGTGCGCGCTCGGGGAGAGCGAGCGGCTGTCGCTGTTCCCGCTGTTCCCGATGGAGGCCGCCGACGATCCGCTGCTGGTGCGGATCGCACTTGCTGCCGGCGATCATGAGCTCGCGGAGGCCGTCTATGCGGTCGCCGCGCGCAGGTACGAGCTCAATCCGGGGCCGGTGTCGTCCGTCGCGGCGGCGGCCGCGCACTCACGTGGGCTCCTGCTGAGATCAGGGCAGGACCTGGAGGACGCGGTCGCGATGCTCGCCTCCGGGCCGCGGCCGCTCGCGCTGGCGGCGGCCCTGGAGGATCTAGGACTCGCCCGGCTGGCCGACGGCGACCGCGACGGCGCGATCGACGCTTTCGATCGAGCGCTGCGGATCTGCGTCGATGCCGGTGCTGCCCGCGACGCGGCCCGCGCCCGCAAGCAGCTGCGCGAGCTGGGGATCCGCCGCCGGGTCCCGTCGCTCGACCGCCCCAGACTCGGCTGGGAATCGCTCACGACGGCCGAGCTTCAGGTCGCGCGGCTCGCGGCCGGCGGCTATACCAACCGGGGGATCGCCGACAGCCTGTTCCTCTCGCCGCACACCGTGAACACCCATCTGCGCCACGTCTTCGACAAGCTGGACGTCAGGTCCAGGGTGGATCTGACGCGCGTCGTCGAACGGAGCTCGTAGCGCCACGGTCTGATCTCAGCTGCTCCACTGGCTGGCGCGGCTGGGGCTGAGGAGGTCGGCCTGCATGGCGTCGTTCAGCTGCCGGTAGGTTATGCCGTCCGGATCGGGATGATGCTGGCCCTGCCAGGCGGCTTCGATCTTCTGGTCGGTCAGGGCGATGTGCGCCTTGGCCGCGGCGGCAACCGCCGGGCGGGCGGTCAGCAGGACGATGTCGGCAGCCGTCCGCCAGGCCAGTTCGGCGCCCCAGACCTCGTCGGCCAGCATGCGTAGCTTGCGAGTCCCCGCCTTGCCGGTGTCGCTGTCGTCCTGGTCTCCGCGGCCGGGCGATCCTTCGGCCAGGGCGCGCCACTGCGAGCCGGGCATGGCGTCTCGGCCGAGCTCGCGGACCTGGTACTCGACTGGCCTTAAGTCGTAGATGAGCTTGTTCCAGGCCCGCCAGTACCCGATGTAGCTCTCGCGCCGCTCGTCGCGGACCCGGTCGCCGTGCTGGTTCAGGCGCGCCTCTTCGGCCGACCGAGCCTGCCAGCGGTGGTTGAGTACGCCGATCACGACGGAGAACGCGCTGGTGAGGAACACCCCGCCGAGTGCGCCCGCCAGCGTGAACCACGCCAGCGTCGCGGCGGATGCGCCGGCGGCTGCAACCGCGGTCAGGGCTGCCTCCTTGGGGGGTCGTCTCCGCACGCCCGGCCTGGGCCCGAGCCGGTCATCGTGTCCGTCATCCTCGCCGAATTAGCGGTCGCGAGGAAGTCCCCGTGCGCCCGCTGCGGCTCTGATCGAGTCGTTCATGATCGTCCGGGCGGGGTATGAGCCAGTCCATGGCAGCAGCGATGGAGTTCGCGATCGGGGCCGAGGTGACCTGCGCGGACGGGATCTGCGGCCGGCTAACTCGAGTGGTCGTCGACCCCGTCGCGCTGACCGTGACCGACCTGGTGGTCGAACCGGAGGATCGGGCGGGACTCGCCCGGCTTGTGCCGGTTGACCTGGCCAGACCGGCGGCTGACGGCATCGGGCTGAGCTGCACGCTCGCCCAGTTCGCCGGGCTGGGCGCGGCGGAGGAGACCCAGTTCGTGCCGGGAACCAGGGGCTATGAGATCTACGGGCCCGAGCAGGTGCTGTCGTGGCCCTATTACCGCCGCGACGACACGGTGATGGACCCGGACCGGGAGGGAAAGATCTCCGAGACGGTCACGGTCGACACCGTCCCGCTCGGCGAGGTCGAAGTGCGCCGGGGTGAGCATGTACATGCCACCGACGGTCCCATCGGGCAGGTCCAGGGCCTTGTGGTTGACCCCGCCGGCGAGCACGTCACGCACGTCCTGCTGCAGGAGGGCCACTTGTGGGGCCGCAAGCAGGTCGGCATCCCCATCGGCGCGGTGGCCGGGGTAGACGCCAGCGAGGGAATCAGGCTCAGCATCTCGAAAAAGGACGTTCAGGACCTGCCGTCGGTCAGCATCGCGGATCTGTAGCCAGGGTAAACAGCCGCTCTCTTATCTGCCAGCAGCGGCCCGTTTGGGCACGCATGCGGCGCCGGGCTCGGGCACGATGTGTCAGTGTTCATTTTCCTGATTCGGGCGATGCGTTCCCGCCACCGGACGCGCATCGCGCTGCTCCTGGCCGCGGCCGCTGGCTGCGTGCTGCTCGGGGGGGTGCTGTTCGCCCACGCTCAGCGACCGCATATTCCATTTACCTCGGGCCTGTACTGGGCGATCACCACGGCCACGACGGTCGGATACGGCGACGTCATCCCCAACACCGCGATCAGCAGGGTCATCGCCTCGGGCGTCATGCTGACAACCATCCCGCTGCTCGCCTCGGTCTTCGCTCTCGCGACCGGCGGATATGTGACGGCAAGCATAAGGAGAATACTGGCCATGCACAGCCCGTTCCCTGAGCGCCCGTACCGGGTGGTCATCGGGATGAACCAGACGGTGCCCGCGATCCTGGACCAGCTTGTTGCCGCCGGCGTCTCGGTGGTGCTGGTGGCCGACGTGGACCCCGCTGGCCTGCCGGCCGAGGTGCATCACATCCGGGCAGATCCCACGCAGGACGCCGGCATCAAGCGGGCCAGGCCGGAAGGGGCCGAGCAGGCCCTGATCACGGGGGCATCCGACGGCGATGTCCTGGTCAGTTCCGTCCTCGTCCGCAGGCTCGCGCCGGATCTGTCCATCATCGCGCTGGTCAGCTCACCGTCGGTGCGCGAGGCGCTGACGGACCTTGGCGTTCAGCAGACGGTGTCGGCACATGACCTGATCGCTGCCACCCTGGCCAAGAGCCTGGAGGCGCCGCACGCCGGCGACATGGTCGCGGAGCTAGTCGAGTCCCGATCGCACCGGCTGGCCGAGATACCGGCCGCCGCGCTGGCTGGCAAGCAGCTGAGTGCGGTCAGGGATGAGCGGGAGGGTCTCGTGCTCGGCCTGGTCCATGACGGGAAGTTCAGCCTGGGCCTGGCCGACGACCCCGTGATCGAGGCCGGCGACTCCCTGCTGATCGCCGAGAGCGCGCCGCCGGAGACCGTTCGCTCGCGGCACGCGACCGGAAGCCGCGGCTAGGCGCATGTCCCGGACGGGCATTGAGGCGTGCGTCAGCGTCGGCAACGCGCCAACACGTCCTCTGACCTGCGGATGCTTGCGACGCCTGGAAGATCGGTGACGCCATCGATTGGTCTAGCTGGAGGAGCCCTCATGGCCCTTGGCGAAGCGACCTCCAGGTCCCGAATATCGGCCCGGCGAACGGCGCGCCGTCCCGGGTCGGGGGAACAACGGTTCCCCCGGTGGTTGTCTAGTACCGTTGGTTCTAGTCGAAGTTCGTGCACGTGTGAGAGCGCGCCTGCGAATTCTGACAGCGGGCGCCGCGGGGATCTCGAACCCCAGCCTCCAGAAGGCAGCCGGTCGCCGCAGCGCGGGAGACACGTCCGTGGATCCCGAATATCGTGATAGCAGGAGAAAAGCAACATGGCTCAGGGCACCGTGAAGTGGTTCAACGCCGACAAGGGTTACGGTTTTATCGCGCCTGACGACGGTACCGCCGACGTCTTCGTTCACCACTCCGCCATTCAGACTGACGGCTTCCGCAGTCTTGCAGAGAACCAGCGGGTCGAGTACACCGCAGGCCAGGGCGCCAAGGGCCCCCAGGCCGAGCAGGTCAGCCCGCTCTAACCAAGCAGGCTGCACAGCGCGGCGCCACCCGGGTCGCCAGCGGGAAGGATCGCATCCAGCGGCCTGGAACTGCTCGATCCGGGCTTGGTGCTCGTCTCCCACTGCGCCCTCAAGACGGCGTTCCGGCTCCGGACGCCGTCGGCGGGAAGGGCCGCGGCGCTGATGGCCAGCGATCGCGGCGGCTCGGTAACAAGAGGTCCTGACGGCATCGGCGATCGCCGCGATGCCGCAGTCGGCCATGCGCCACTGCATGGTGGTTGTCGGGATCCTGGCGGAACGCGCGTCACCAAGCGGCTACCGCTCTGGCTGCGTCGTAGCCGGAGGTGGCCGACGGGGAACTGCCGGAGTTAGTCGATGAGCCCGAGCTCCCGAGCCCGGATAACCGCCTCGCCCCGGCTGTGAACTCCGAGCTTCTTATAGGCCCGTTCGGCGCGCTCCTTCGCCGCGGACCGGGAGATCCCCAGCTTGCCGGCGATGAGCGCGAAAGTCAGCGGTGTCGGCAAGTAGCGCAGGACCCGTGCCTCAGGCAGGGTGATCGACGCAGCCCTGATGGTGGCTGCGTCCTGCGCAACCGCCGCCGCCGCCGCCTCATCAGCCGCCCGCACCTCTGCTGCGTCCTGCGCGATGGCGTCCGCCGCCGTTTCGTCGGCCGCGGCGACGATGAGACCGGCGGCGCTGAGGGCCTCGGCGGCCTCGTGCGCGGCTGCCTCCTCCACGAGGCCGGCGCTGATCAGCGCCTGGACCGCGCCGGCCGCAGCGGCGGCGCGGATTGCTTCCGAAGCTGCGATCGCCTCGGCTGCTCGCGTCTCTGCCGCCATGGCCTGGAGGGTTGCGCGGGCTTCCGCGGCCTGCGCCGCCGCAATCACCTGAGCCGCCTGCTCCATCGCCGCGACCTCGGCCCCGACAAGCATTTTGGCCTCGGAGGGGAGAAAGCCCTCGCCTAGCAGCGCCCCGCCGGTCTCGGCGATCGCGTCGAAGAGCGGCTGTGCCCAGCTGTGCTCGATGAGCAGGAATGCCAGCGCCGTGCCGGGCGACAGCGAATCTGCCAGTGCCCGTGCATCAGCTGGATCGAAGCCCGGCGAGCCGTGGTCCGCGGCTGGCTCAGCGAGACTAGCGCCGTCGAGAGGGACGATCTTCGAGAGGATCGCGCCAAAGTCGTCGTCGTCAGCGGCGACCAGGCGCTGGATCGTGCCGTCCTCGTTCTTCGCGACGAAGAGCAGGTCGAGGAGCCGGAGCACTCCCCGGCCCTGTAGCCGGTCGACTTCGGCCAGGACCCGGCGCTCCAAGCCGGCACCAGGACCAATGCTCACAGCGATTATCTGCAATGGACCGGGCATCTGCGGCCTCCACATAGTTACTGGCGCGAATGTACCAGTCGTCGCTGAAGGGGACCCGGTGGTCACGGTCGCCGACCCGTCGACGGAGGACAAGGCCCAGGCGCACGACGAGATCGGCGCGCTGGTGCTTCATCGCCACCTGCCATTGAGCATCGCTATTTTTTGCGGTCAATTCGCGCCAGCACGCGTTCCATATCCGGGCCGCCTCGTTCGCGGACGACGTAGCTGGTGATGCCGA
>DAIOWC010000299.1:0-6573 GCA_036758685.1 Streptosporangiaceae bacterium
CGAGCTGGAGCGGCGTCATCGAGCGCCTGCAGGCCGACGGCTACCACGTCACCGCACCCCAGTTCCCGCTGACCGCGCTGGCCGATGACGTCGCCCGGCTGCGCCAGGTGCTGGAGCTTCAGGACGGCCCGGTGATCGTTGCCGGGCACTCCTACGGCGGTCAGGTGATGACTGCCCTAGGCCCGGATGCGCCGAACGTCGCCGGCCTGGTCTACGTGGCGGCTTTCGGCCTTGACCAGGGCGAATCACTGGGCGGGCTGCTGTCCCAGGGACCGGTCACCCCGGCGCTGGCGCACCTGTTTACCGACGCGCGGGGCTTCTTCTGGCTGTCCGAGGACGACTTCGTCAGCCACTTCGCCGCTGACGTCGACCCGGTCAAGGCAAAAGTGATGTACGCGGTGCAGCAACCCCTGGCCACTTCCGCATTCGGCGACGTGATGGGCCTCCCGGCCTGGAAAACCCTGCCGTCCTGGTACCTGGTCGCCGCTGACGATCAGGCGCTTCCGCCCGACGCCGAGCGCATGTTCGCCGGCCGCATGGGTGCCACCACCGTCGAGATCCCCTCCAGCCATGTCGCGATGGTCTCGCATCCCGGCGACGTGGCCCAGCTCATTACGACGGCAGCTGAGGCATCTCGGTAGCGAGCGGCGAGGAGCACATAAGGATGAGCGAGAAAACTCTGACCTATCAGGTCTACGTGGCGCCGGTCATCGCGATGGCAGGCAAGGACGTCCCGCCTGGCCAGAGCCGGTCAACCTGGAGCCCGATATCGGCCACCCTCATCTCCGGTCAGCGAGACGCCGTCCTGGTCGACCCTCTCATGACGATCGAGCAGGGCATGGCCGTGGCTGACTGGGTGTCGACCACGGGAAAGAACCTCACCACCGTGTACATCACCCACGGGCACGGTGACCACTGGTTCGGCCTCGGCGCGGTCCGCGAGCGCTTCCCGGGAGTGCGGGCCCTCGCAACGCCAGCAGTCATCGAGGGCATGCGCAAGTCGTCCTCGGCCGAGGCGCTCAACACATTCTGGCTGCCGAGGTTCCCGGGCCAGATCCCTGAGGACAACCCCGTCGCCGATCCACTCGACGGCCCGTTCGTCGAACTGGAAGGCCGTCGGCTGGTCGCCGTCAGCCTCGGGCACACCGACACCGACGACACCACGGCCCTGCACGTCCCGGACATCGGGCTAGTCGTCGCCGGCGACTCGGTATACAACGGCGTGCACCAGTACCTGGCCGAATCAGACTCTCAAGGACGCCAGGACTGGCTCGCGGCACTCGACACCATCGAGGCACTCGGTCCGCGTGCCGTCGTCGCCGGGCACAAACGCTATGGCAACGACGACAACCCGCGGACCATCGAGGAAACCCGCCAGTACATCCGCGACTTCGACCGGCTCGACCAGGAAACAAGTACGGCGGAGGAACTGTACCGGCTAATGCTGGCCATCCACCCGCACCGCGTCAACCCCGGCGCACTGTGGCTCTCGGCCCAGTCGGCAAAGGCCTGAACAGCCCGAAGATCAGGGGACTCAACATGTCCACCCCGGCAATATCCAGTCGCCCGGTCCGCAACTACAAACCGGCCGCTGCATCCCGGCCGAGCCCGATCCGGCCTTGGGCCGACTCCCCGCCCAGCCGGTCCTGTCCGGGTGAGCCCGCCAAGAGAGCCGCCCAGGTACACAAACTCACAGGCCAGTTGCCTTACGACGTCTCGCCGGTGATCACCACCCGCAGCGCGAAGCTGCCCGCACCATCGCCGGAACCGACGCCGACGCGGACAGGTACCGCCGACTCGGACGCGTCGGCCGGTCCCAGTCCGAGGGGCTTGCGAACTGATGCCGTGACCGCCCCCGTCCATCGACGCCACCCGCGGGAGGGACCGCTGCGGGTGCTCGTCGGCAAGGAACGGTTCTCCGAGAATCACGGCTGGTCGGAGATGCCGCAGCATTGGCCAGCTGGCCTTGCCGACCGCGCCGTGATCGAGGTCGTCGGGCAGGGCCGGCTCGAAGCACGTTTGGTCGATGGCGGGCCACCCGTCGACGTTGTCGTCCCGCTGTGGTCGCCGCTGCCGGGGCGGGCCATACGAGCCGGGAGTTTCGGCCTCATCCAGCAGTTCGGAGTCGGGGTCGACAACATCGACGTTGATGCGGCCGCCGCCGAAGGGGTGTGGGTCGCCAACATGGCCGGCCTCAACGCCGTGCCCGTCGCCGAGCACGCCATGGCTCTCCTCCTCGCGCTGGCGCGGCGCCTCCCCGAAGCCTCGAAGGGCTTCGAGCCAGGCCGATGGGGAGAGCCCGCTGGCCGCTCACTCGCCGGTACGGCGGCCTGCATCGTCGGCGCCGGGGCCATCGGCACCCAGATCGCCCGCCGGCTCGCTGCCTTCGACGTGACCGTCACCGGCGTGCGCCGCCATCCCCCCGGCGGGCCCGTACCGCCGTTCGCGGCCGTCTACGCCGCCGACCGCCTCCTCGACTGTGTCGCCCATGTCGACTCGGTCATCATCTCGGCCGGTTATCAGGCCGGCCAGCCGCCCCTCGTCGACGACACAGTGCTCCGAGCCATGCGCCCCGGCGCCTGGCTGGTGAACGTTGCCCGCGGCGCCCTCCTCGACACCGACGCCGCCATCGCGCACCTGAATACCGGGCACCTGGGCGGCATCGGTCTCGACGTGTTCCCGATCGAGCCTTACCCTGCCGGCGGACCACTGGTCACCCACCAGGGCATCGTGGCGACCGCCCACACCGCCTCCCTCACCAGCGACTACTTCGCAGCGGCCAGCCGGCGACTCGGCGACGCCCTCGCCGCCTACCTCGATGATCAGCCACCCGCCGGACTGCTCTAGCCCATACAGGTGCCGAGCTGGCGGGCGTACCCAGGCACTGACACGGCCATGAGTGGGGTCGTGGCCAGGTAGCGGTCGGCTAGCTGCCCTGCACTGAGTGCCCCGGCACTGTCGTGGGCCACCTCTGGGGTAGGTGCCATAGTTGACGTGGACTACCAGGACGGCGCGCTGATCGTGGCGAGGTCGTCCCGGAAGCCGTCCATGCAGGCTGTGACGCAGCCGATGACCCGCCGACTCGTTGCTGTCAGCGGCACCCGAAATTTGACCCCTGGGCGGCGGGGGGGTTCTGGCCAGCGTCGCAACGCTGATGGTTGCCTGGCCGGTGGTGGTGTGCGGCCGCCTGCTGGCGGCATCTGGGCCGGATCATGCACAATCCTCCTAGCCTGCTAGCGGAAGGAGCGGACGTGGCTGAGGCGCCGGCCACTTTCTCCGGTCTGCTGCGCAGATTGCGAGCTGGCTCCGGGCTGACGCAGGAGGAGCTGGCCAGTGCCGCGAAGCTGAGCCGGCGAGCGGTCAGCGATCTGGAGCGGGCGGTGGCGACCACTCCGCAGAGGGACACGGTGCGGTTGCTGGCTGATGCGCTGCATCTGATCGGGCCGGAACGGGCCCAGTTCGAGGCGGTCGCGCGGGGCCGTCCGCTGCCGGGCGCGTCCGAGGCCGCTGCCGCGATGCGGTCCCTGCCGCGGGACGTGGCCTCGTTCACCGGACGACAGCGGGAACTAGAACAGCTGGCCCAGGCTGCGGCGAGCGCGGCCGGCGTGGTGAGCATTCACGCGATCGGCGGGATGGCAGGGGTCGGTAAGACCGCGTTCGCGGTGCACGCCGGACACCAGCTGGCGGAGGTGTTCCCCGATGGGCAGATCTTTGTCTTGCTGCATGGGCACACGCCTGGCCGTCAGCCGGCCGATCCGGCTGATGCGTTGGCCGCCCTGATGCTGACGACCGGGGTTCCGGCCGCGCAGATCCCCGCGGACCTCGAAGCGCGGATGGCGCTGTGGCGAGACCGGACCGCGGGCAAGAAACTGCTGCTGGTGCTCGATGACGCGGTCAGCAGCGAGCAGGTCCGGCCGCTGTTGCCCGGCGGCGGCGGCAGCCTGGTGCTGGTCACCAGCCGCCGGCACCTGTCTGCGCTCGACGACGTCACCGCGATCAGCCTGGACGTCCTGCCCCCCGGCGAGGCCATCGCGCTGCTGGTCCGGCTGGCGGGCCGGGCCGGGCTGAGCCCGGACGACCCGGCGCTAGCCAAGATCACCCGCCTCTGCGGGTACCTGCCGCTGGCGATCGGGATGGTGGCCCGCCAGCTGCGCCATCACCCCGCCTGGTCGGCGGCAAGGCGGGCGGCTGAACTGGGCGCGGCGGTGGACCGCCTCGAGCTGATAGCGACCGAGAACCTGTCGGTGGCCGCCGCGTTCGACCTCTCGTATGCCACCCTCGCCTCAGATCAGCAGCATCTGTTCCGCCGGCTGGGCTTGCACCCAGGCGCTGACATTGAGGCCTACGCTGCCGCCGCGCTGGACGGCACCGGCCTCGACGCCGCCCGCCGGGGGCTGGAGGGCCTGTATGACCAGCACCTGCTCACCGAGCCGGCCCATGGCCGGTACCGGATGCACGACCTGATCCGCGAATACGCCGGCGCACTGGCCACACGCGAAGACTCCGGGGCGGACAGGGCTCGGGCCACTGCCCGCCTGCTGGATTACTACCAGCACGCCGCCGCCCGCGCCGACGCCCTCATAGCGCGCCAGACCCGGCCCGCGCGGGCCAGCGCCCACCGCGCGGTCCCGGCCGTCGTCCCCGACCCTGCCGACACCGAGCAGGCGCTGGCCTGGGCACGAGCCGAGCGCGCCAGCCTGCTCGCCTGCCTCGACCACGCCACCCGCACCGGCCAGCACGCCCGCGTCATCGCGCTCACCGCCGGCATCGCCAGCCTGCTGCGTCGGGATGGTCCCCGGGCCGACGCCATCCCGCTGCACACCGCCGCCATCGAGGCAGCGCTGCATCTCGGTGACCGGCTCGGCCAGGCCAACGCCCTCCACAACCTCGGGGACGTTCGGTGGCTCACAGGCGATTATCCGGCCGCAGCCCAGGCCCTCAAGCAGGCACTAGGTATCTACCGTCACCTCGACGACCTGCTCGGCCAGGCCAACGCACTCCACTACCTCGGGATCGTACGGTGCCTGACCGGCAATTACCCGGCTGCGGGCCAGGCCCAAGAGCAGGCCTTGTACATCTACCGCGACCTCGGCGACCGGCACGGCCAGGCTAATGCTCTCACCGAGCTCGGGGCCGTCCGGTATGTGACGGATGAGTATCCCGCCGCGGCCCAGGCTCTGGAGCGGGCACTGGCCACCTACCGAGAAATCGATGACCGGCGCGGCCAGGTCAACGCCCTGAACTACCTCGGGGCCGTGCGGTGGCTGACGGGCGATTACCAGGCGGCGGCGCAGGCACATGAGCAAGCGCTGGTGATCTGCCGTTACTTCGGCGACCGGCTCGGCCAGGCCAACGCCCTGCACTACCTCGGGGCCGTCCGGTATGTGACTGGCAATTATCCGGCCGCCGCCAGGGCCGAAGAGCAGGCGCTGGAAATTTACTGCGACGTCGCTGACCGACGCGGTCAGGCCAACGCACTCCATCAGCTCGGGATCGTGCGGCGGCTGACTGGTAATTACCCGGCCGCTGCCCAGGCCCAGGAGCAGGCGCTGGGCATATTCCACGACCTTGGTCAGCGGCTAGGCCAGGCCAACGCACTCCACCAGCTGGGAGTCGTACGGCGGCTAACCGGCGATTACCCGGCCGCCAGCCGGGCCCAGGAGCAGGCGCTGGGCATGTACCGTGACCTCGGCAGCCGTTCTGGTGAGGGCGAGACGCTCACCGAGCGGGGGACGCTCTACCGAATCAGGGGTGAACTCGCGCGAGCGGGCGAGTGCTATCAACAAGCCCTGGAACTGGCCCGCGCCGTCGGCAACCCCAGGGACGAGGCTGCAGCACTGGTGGGCCTCGGTCATTGCGCCCTGGCCGCCGGGCGGGACGTCCCGGCCAGGCACCTAATGCGGCAGGCCGTGCAGATCTTCCAGCGGATAGGCGCAGCGGACGCCACGGACCTACAGCCTGACGGAGACGCTCCCAGCCCTGTCGAACCCGCGCTTTGAGGCGCGCAGGCGGCTCGGGTGGTTCGAGCAAACGGACCTTCCGGCGTCTGATCGCGCCCGCCCCTCGATGATCAGCTGCTGACGCCGCAGAATGCGGCGCTCGTGCTGATCGACTAGGAGGACGAGCGGGCACGGCAACGAAACGGCGCAGGGCAGGATCAGGATCGCACGATAGGCCTGCGGCAGCTCCGGCGCAGAGCTAGCGGTCAAGCTCGACCGCACAACTCTGCCGTCAGTTCTGCACACGGTTCTGCCTGTTCAGCGCGTCACGGCGCTGTTTGGCTGAATGCATGGGAAACGGCCGGTGCGAGCTCGCCTTGCGACTGCCCGGGTCTGCTCTGCCGGAGGGCAGGCTCGGAATCTTCCCAGGCCGTGCGCGGACTCTTATAAGTCCCCGGAGCTCGTGGGACATGCCCGTGAGCCAGCTGTAGTCCAGGCGTTCGTCTATGAACTTTTCGGCGGCAATGACAGGGAATCCGTTAGAGCACGGAGAGGATCTCACGACCATGAGCAGCACATACCGCACGCCCGTCGTCTTTATCCACGGACTGTGGCTCCACGCCACCTCGTGGGC
>DAIOWC010000300.1:0-6543 GCA_036758685.1 Streptosporangiaceae bacterium
GACGTGCCGGATCCAGGTCCGCCGGGCAAGCGCCAGCAGATCACCGAACCGGTACGGAGGGTTTGCGGGAGGAGTCATGTTGCGGCACACTCTAACTTATGCAACCGGGTTGCCTAAATGAGCGTACGATAGCTGCGCGGAAGGGTCCCGTGCGCAACGGGCGGGGAGCGCACGGGACGTCCGCGCACGTGACGCCGGCAAACCGGAAACTGCTCAGCGCATGCGCCCTGGCGGCCGCCCTCACACTGGCGGGGTGCTCGTCGGGCGGGAGCGCCGTGACCGTCCCGACGACGGCCAGCGACAAGACCGGCACCGTCTGGCTCTGCAAGCCCGGTATGGCGAACGACCCGTGCGCTTTCAGCCTCAAGACCACTGCCGTGGCGGCGAACGGCAAGCGCACCGCGGCCACGTTCGCCGGACTCAGGCCCTTGTCCACGGCGAAGAACTTCGACTGCTTCTACGTGTACCCGACAGTGAGCCTGCAGGACACGGGCAACACCAGCCTGACGATCACCAGCGCCGAGGTCGATGCCGCGATCGACCAGGCCGCTCCGTTCTCCCGTGTCTGCAACGTCTTCGCGCCGATGTACCGCCAGGCGACCTGGCCGAGCGTGGACGCTGGCCTGAAAGGCTACGAGTCAACTCTGCGCGACACGTTCAGCGTCGGCTACAACAGCCTGCTCTCAGCGTGGAACGACTTCCTCGCCCATTACGACAATGGCCGCCCGGTCATCCTGATCGGGGACTCGCAGGGCTCGGCGATCCTCATCCACCTCATCGCCGCCCAGTTCGACAGCAATCCCGCGCTGCGCAGTCGCCTGGTCGTGGCGATCATCGCGGGCGGCAACCTGCAGGTCCCCGCGGGCAAGACCGTGGGCGCGACGTTCAAGCACGTTCCCCTCTGCGCCAGCGCGACTCAGACGGCATGCGCGATCGCGTACAGCTCGTTCCCTGGCCTGCCGCCCGCCGACTCTCTGTTCGGGCGGGCCGGGCAGGGGGTCAGCCTGCAGTCAGGGCAGACGACTGTGCCCGGCGACCAGGTCGCGTGCGTCAACCCGGCCGCGCTGGGCGGCGGTACCGCCGATCTCATGCCGTACTTCCTGTCGGTCACGCAGGTCACGCTCACTCCCGCGGTCAAGTCGCCGTGGGTCACGTATCCCGGCCTGTACCAGGCTTCGTGCAACAGCGAGGGCGGTGCCACCTGGCTGCAGGTCACCTACGTCGGCACGTCCGGCGACACCCGGCCCGCGGTCGCCGAGTCGCTCGGCCCGACGTGGGGCTTCCACGCCTACGACGTCGGCCTCGCGCTCGGGAATCTGGTGCGCGACGTTGCCGGGGAAGAAGCTGCCTGGACGACCGCCCATGACTGAAAACGGCAGAATTGCGAACCATCGGGCCGAGTCCCGCGTCATCTGGAGTAGCGAGAAATGGCGGATGAGCCGATTATTGGAACGAGATTCGCCTGACCTGCATCCCGCGGCCGTTCGCCGGCGGCAGGATGGGCGCTGCGAACAGAAACGGAAGGCGTCGTGGATCCATTCGAGCGGGCCAGGGTGCTCTACGAGCAGGCTGTGTTTGATGGTGATGCCGACGCAGTGCCGATCGCCGATCAGGTCCTCGACGGAGCCGAGGCCGCGCTGTCGCTGGCGCGCGGCCGGATCGTGCATGCCCGTTTCCTGGCCGACCGCCGCGATGACCCCGGCGAGCTGGTGCTCTTCGAGCGGGCCGCGCTGCTGTACCGCCAGCTCGGTGACCTCCGGGGCGAGGGCGAAGCGTTGTCCTGGGTAGGCACCTACCACCAGGTGGTGCGCGACGACGTCTCGACCGCGCAGCCCTTCCTCGAGCGGGCCAGGGAGCTGGCCGCGGCCGCAGGCAACAAGCTGACCCTGTCGTACGCGGAGCGTCACCTCGGCTTCTGCGACATGGCGACCGGGGACCTCGCCTCGGCGCGCAAGCACTTCGAAGAGTCTGTCCGGCTCCGGCGCGAGATCGGCTTCATGCCGGGCGTCGCCGCCGGGGTGCTCGCGCTTGCCCAGCTAGCCGCCAAGAGCGGCGACAGTGAGCATGCGCGCGAGTTGTTCGACGAGGCCGCCAGCATCGCCGCGGACTCCGGCGCCCACGGGATCGAGCGCTGGATCGAGCGGGCGCGGCGCAAAGACGTCTGAGCCCGCCGCCCCGCCCCTAGGAGCACGGCCCGAGCGCGTAAACCAGTGACTGCGGGGAAGACAGTTTACGTATGCCTAAACCCTGCTGACCTGAGTGTTTCGCGCGTTTCAGCCGGGTTTCTACCGGGAGGAGCACCCCATCGTGCGCAAGACTCTGCTTCTAGGCGGGCTGCTGGGTGCCGCCGCCCTGCTCGTGCGGAGCCAGCAGCAGGACATCGTGCGGTACGTGAAGATCAAGCAGATGTCGCTCGGCGGGGGCCACCCGGAGAACGTCCCGGCCGGCGGATCGCACTCCTACCCCAACCCTGGCATGGGCGCGCCGGACGGCATCGGCGACTTCGACTCCGCCCGCCGCGGCGGTCTCGCCGCAGCCGCGACCGTCTAGCCGCCCGACTCTGGGGGCCGGAGAGCTACCGGCTGCCCGACCCGGCCAGCCGATCGCGCATGGACCGCTGCCCGAACCGGTTCTCCCGCCGTCGGCGCAGCACGCTCCGGATCGTCGACGCCAGCAGAACGAGCAGGACGACCCCGACCGCCAGTGCGGCGCCCGCGATCTCGGCCGCCCGCACCGGATGGAACACCGCGTACGACACGAGCGCCGCGACCCCGGCGTCCTCCATCAGGCTGGCGATGATATTGCTGAACGGCTCCGGGCTCGCGTTGATCCCGATCCGCACGCCAGTCTTCACCGTGTGACTGACCAGCGCCGACCCCGCGCCGAGTGCCGCCGCGGCGATCGTCGCGGTCTGCGACCCGTGCACGTAGTGCGACATCACAACGCCGATCGCGCCGCCGACCACCGGCCGCAGCGCGGTGTGGATGACGTCCCAGACCGAGTCGACGATCGGGATCTTGCCCGCCACGAACTGCCCGACGTAGAGCACGCCGGCCGCGATTAAGATGTTCGGCCGCTCGAGCACCGTCGGGATCGACGTGATGTGCCCGTACTTTCCGATGAGGCCGAGCAGCAGGACGGTCGCGTAGGAATTGACCCCGCTCGCGACGCCGCTGGTAAAGATCAGGGGAACGGGAAGCATCCGCGGCAACTCCCACCTCTGCGCGCGCAGTCCCTCGGCGCGAACGAACTGGCCCTGCTCCCAATGTGCCCGGACACAGGTGAGCTAAGCAAACTCGTGGCCGGTCAGGCCGACATGCCGGGATGGCTGTCTGTCACCGCCGCGAGCGCCGCCCGCGAGTTTTCGAGCAGTCGCTGCACGGTGCGCTCGCTCGTGGCCATGACCGCGGCGGCATCTGATTCACCGAGGTCCACGTAGAAGGTCAGCACGACGGCCTCGCGCTGACGGACTGGCAGTGAGAGCAGCGTCCGGATGACGGCCAGTTCGCCAACTGCTGACGCGGCCTCGGCCGAGCCGTCCGCCTCTTGGCCAGGAACGTCGGTGACGCAGCCATGCAGCCGCGCCTTGCGCCGGGATCTCGCCACCACCTGCTGCCGAAGCCGGAGAAGTTCGCGCTCGGGATCCCGGGTGCCGTCCTGCCAGTTGATGACCGCGACCAGCGAGTCGGCCGCGATCTGGTCCGCGAGTAACGCGTCGCCGGTCAGCAGTGCCGCGAGCCGTACCAGGGATCGGTAGTGCGCGTGGCACAAGCGATCCGGGGCCTGGCGGGCGGCATCCGCACCGGCGTCGGCACGTTCGCGTTGCCCGTCCGACCCGGAACGCGCGTCAGACGCAGAGTTGCCTCGCGCCTTCGGAGAAGCGCTCGTCATGCCGGTGTCCCCCCCAGCACTCCGAAGCTCCCGACCCCGCCCGCCAGGAGCTTCTGCCTAATCTTGAGCCGGATCGTCACGTATGAATACCTAGCATGCATAGTTTAGGAAGAAACAGGAAGAGAAGTCAATATCATAGCACCCATCTGGTTACTCCTGAATGGGACGGAAGTGACTCGGCGTTAGTGTTGTCGCAATCGGAAGGGACTCGCGATGGCCGCTGAGAACTGGCGACGGCTCGCCGACTACGTCGTCGCGCGCCGCGTTGCTCTCGGCATGCGGGACCGGCGCGCCCTCGCCGCGGCCACGGGCATCACCGAGCGGACGCTCGGCAAGCTCGAGAACGGCCACCGAGTCTCCGCCAGCACCCTCGGCGCGATCGAGAACTGGCTTGGCTGGGCCCCGGGATCGTGCCGCCGCATTCTCGCCGGCGGCGAGCCGGTCGAGGGTTCGGCGCCGCTCCGCGAGGAGGAAACAGCGGACCCGACGCTGCGCCATCTGGCGAGCACGCCCGGCCTGCCGCCCGAGGTCGTCCGCGGCCTCATCGCGCTGGCCCGCAACTACCGGCAGGCTGAGGGCGACACCGAATCCGGCGACGGCCAGGCCGAGCGCCGCGCCTGATCGGCCAACGTCTGTCGCTCTGGTGTGGTGCCAGCAACGCCAGAACGGCAACCGTTCGCGTGCTGCTGCCCCCTCGAGCCGGCTCAACCGATTCGCGGCGTGCCTGCCCTACAGGCAGACCACGATGCCGAGCAGGTGGATGCAGACCGGGCTGCTCCGGCTCGGCGCCGGAGACGGGGCGCTCGAGCTCGGTGTCGCCGTGGGCGAGGGGTTGCCAGGGGGTGAACTCGTCGGCGGCGGGCTGCCGGGCGCCGAGCTGGATGACGCCGACGGCGCCGGGGTCGGCGCGCCGGTTCCGGTTGAGCTCGGGGACGGATTCGGCATCGGCCGCGGGCTCACGCTCGGCGAGTTGACCACGACGGTGGTCGGCCCCGGGCCCGTGCTGCGCGACGGAGAGCCCGGGGCTGAATGTCCGCGGCCGTGCGAACGCTGCGGAGAAGTAGTCGTGCCGTTCGCCCCGTGAGACTGCTGATATCCGGGCGCGGCCGGCCCCGCGCCCGCGACGTTCCCGTTCGGATGAGACGGCGAGACCAGGAACGCCGCTCCTGCCAGGGCGACGCCGGCGACCGCAGTGCCGGCCGCGGCGCTGGCGACGGCGTGCGCGCGCACCACGTGGCCGATCCGGCGCAGCCCGCCGCGCAGCGCCGAGAGGACGAGGACCGCCGGCAGCGGCAGCACGCCGAGCCGCCAGTCGTGACGCCGGGCGGCCCGCATGGCGCAGCGGACGGCCGCGCGCTGGCGGGCGGGCGCCAGCGCGTCGGACACCGTGATCGCCAGATCGCCGCCGGTCTCCCGGCGGGCGACGGCGGACAGGCCGGGCGGCAGCGCGCGATGCTCGATGCGGATCATGAGGCGTCTCCGCCCGGCTCGGCGACATCGGCGATCGCCGACCACCATTCGCGCGGGTCGCCCGGTCCGCCGATGACCGCGATCAGCTCGCTCCCGCCCACATCCAGCCGGATCGGGAACTCCTGTCGCTTCTCCTCCCGCGCGGCGGCCACGAGCGTCGCGGGCGGCGGGCCGGCCTGCCCGTGAGCCTGCGCGGCGCCCGGCCGCGGCGACGGCATATCGACGTCCAGCGCGGCGCCGGCCGCGCTCGCGATCATCTCGAAGACCTCGAGCCGACGGCGCAGGTCCGCCCGGTCGGCGCGGGCAAGCTCCAGTTCAGTCTCCAGCCGCCGCATGCGGCGCCGGCCTGGCCACACGGCTCCGCCCCTTCCTCGCACGCCCTGCAAACAACATGCCCTTACCGGTCGAATTAAACATGGGATTGCACGAGGAGTACATTCCGTGAGGTCAGGGCACGGTCACTCCCTGCAGCGCCACCCCCGACGGGTTCTGCGTCGGGTCGAGTTCGGTCTGCACGTTCACGCCGGCGGGCGGGATCGTGTCCAGCACGAACGGGACGTTCGCCGGGTTGTACGAGCACACCGCGGGCGGCGTCGGCTCGCTCGCGACCGCCGACGAGCACACGCCGAACGTGTACGCGCCCGGCGTCGCCGTGAACGTGCGGGCATCATCGATGCCGAACCCGTCCTGGCCGGTCAGCGTCACGGTGAACGTCCAGCCCGATCCCGGCGTGCCGAGCTCGGCCGTGGGCACCGTGATCGTCACCAGCCCCGGCGTCTCGCCGCCGGACGGGCTGAGCTGCGCCACCGACACCTGCGGCGTTCCGACGCTCGATGACCCGGAGATGCCGCTGGTCGAGGTTGCCGGCGTGACCCAGTCGTCCGTGCCGAACCCGTCCACCTCGATCAGCTGGTTCCAGGCGTCCGCGGGCGCGATCGAGTAGTTGAACGCTCCCGCCGCCGCGGTTGACTGCAGCTCCCCGGCGGGCACGCTGCCCGACGGCGCGTGGACGTAGACGTCGACGAGCTGCGCGCCGAGCAGTGAGCCGAACGTCGACTGCAGGTTCGCGATCTGGACCTGGAACGTGACCGTGCTCCCCGAGTTGATCACGGTGAAGCCGCCCAGCCGGAACGAGTCCGGCGCGAACACCGCCGAGCCGTCGGAGTTCGTCGCGGTCGGGTA